>NZ_JBSFTT010000007.1:0-332481 GCF_053591415.1 Streptomyces sp. NPDC003032
ATCAACGACGCCGAAGGCACCATCACCTACTTCGACGCCGAGAACATCGGCATCGCCGTGGACGCCGAGAAGGGCCTGATGACCCCGGTCATCAAGGGCGCGGGCGACCTCAACATCGCCGGCATCTCCAAGAAGACCGCCGAGCTGGCCGGCAAGGCCCGCGGCGGCGGCCTCACCCCGGACGACATGTCCGGCGCCACCTTCACCATCTCCAACACCGGCTCGCGCGGCGCCCTGTTCGACACGGTCATCGTGCCGCCCAACCAGGCCGCCATCCTCGGCATCGGCGCCACGGTCAAGCGCCCGGTCGTCATCAACCACCCCGACCTCGGCGAGACCATCGCCGTGCGGGACATGACGTACCTCTCGCTCTCCTACGACCACCGCCTGGTGGACGGCGCCGACGCCGCCCGCTACCTCACCGCCGTCAAGGCGATCCTGGAGGCCGGCGAGTTCGAGGTCGAGCTCGGCCTGTAGTCGCAGCGCTCTGTGCGGCTGTAACACTCGTCTCATCAGCGCGTACGCCCCCGTCCGGAGTCTTCCGGGCGGGGGCGTCGCCGTATTGTCTAGGGGTCACACGCCCTTGGGGCCCGCAGCCCCTGCCGGAGGAGCTCTCATGACCGCGCCCGTCGTTCACTCGCTGCGCGAACAGATCCGCGAGCACATCGTGGAAGGGATCGTCAGCGGGCGCTGGAAGCCGGGCGAGCGCATCGTGGAGCGGCGGATCGCCGTGGAGCTGGAGGTCTCGCAGACCCCGGTCAGGGAGGCGCTGCGGGAGCTGGAGACGCTGCGGCTCATCGAGTCCGCGCCCAACAAGGGCGTACGTGTACGGAACTTGACCGCCGCGGACCTGGAGGAGAGCTACCCGGTGCGGGCGGGGCTCGAAGCCATCGCCGCGGAGCTGGCGGCGGGGCGGCTCGCGGAGGACTGCTCGGCCCTGGAGCCCCATGTCGCCGCCCTCTACGAGGCGGACCGGGCCGCCGACGGCACCGGGCAGGTGCGGCACACCGTCGCCTTCCACCGGGAGCTGGTGCGGGCCGCGGACAACTCCGTCCTCCTCCACACCTGGGAGGGCCTGGGCATCGAGGTCTTCACCGCGCTCTCCATCCGCTGGCTGGGCACGGTGCAGCAGTCGTACGCCGAGGAGCACGAGGCGCTGGTCTCCGCCTTCCGGCGGCGGGACCCCGCGATCGCGGAGCTGGTCAAGTCGCACGTCCTCGGCTGCGCCCCGCGGGCCTGAGCCCGCGATCCTCTCGCTCGTTCTGCGGACAGTGCGCTCAGACGTGCCCCGACCTGCGCAAACCCTTCAATTCGAAGGCACCGCGTGCCCCTGCGGCTGGCACCGGATGCCGACTTTTCCGATCTGAAGAAGTTTTACCCGGAACGCTTTGATCGATCATCGATCAGGGGCTTACAGTCGACGACGGGCCGGTGCCGAGCCGCACAAACGACTCCGCGCCTGAGCCCCACGCCCTGTCCTGCCAAGACACCGGGCACCCCCACCCCTTACCGAACAGGGGACCCCCTCCGACTCAGGAAGGCGGCGCAATGACCGACCCCTCCGCAATCCAGCCGAGCGAGCTCGACCAGCTCCCGGACCGCGACCCCGAGGAGACCGCCGAATGGCAGGCCTCCCTGGACGCCGTTACACAGGCGGCCGGGCCGCACCGTGCCGCGTACCTGATGCGCCGCACGCTGGAGCGCGCCGAGGGCGCGGGCCTGGCGCTGCCGAAGCTCCTCGAGACCGACTACGTCAACACGATCCCCACCTCCGCCGAGCCGTCCATCGACGGCGACGAGGAGATGGAGCGGAAGATCACGGCGTGGAACCGCTGGAACGCCGCCGCCATGGTGACGCGCGGCTCCAAGTACGGCGTCGGCGGCCACATCGCCACCTTCGCCTCCGCCGCCTGGCTGTACGAGACCGGCTTCAACCACTTCTTCAAGGGCAAGGAGTCCGGCGAGGCCGCCGGCTCCGGTGACCAGCTCTACATCCAGGGTCACGCCTCCCCCGGCATCTACGCCCGCGCCTTCCTCGACGGCCGTCTCAACGAGGCGCAGCTCGACAACTTCCGGCGGGAGGCGGGCGGCGACGGCCTGCCCTCCTACCCCCACCCGCGCCGCCTGCCCTGGCTGTGGGAGTTCCCGACGGTGTCGATGGGCCTCGGCCCGCTGTCGGCGATATACCAGGCGCGCTTCAACCGCTACCTCACCAACCGCGGCATCAAGGACGTCTCCGCCTCGCACGTGTGGGCGTTCCTCGGTGACGGCGAGATGGACGAGCCGGAGTCGACGGCGGCCCTCGCACTGGCCGCGCGTGAGGGTCTCGACAACCTCACGTACGTCATCAACTGCAACCTGCAGCGCCTCGACGGCCCGGTCCGCGCCAACTTCCGCGTGGTCCAGGAGCTGGAGGCCCAGTTCCGCGGCGCCGGCTGGAACGTCATCAAGGTCCTGTGGGGCAACGCCTGGGACGAGCTGTTCCAGCTCGACACCACGGGCGCCCTGGTGCGCCGCCTGCGCGAGGTGCCGGACGCGCAGTTCCAGACGTACGCGACGCGCGACGCCTCGTACATCCGCGAGCACTTCTTCGGCGCCGAGCCCGCGCTCGTCGAACTCGCCAAGCTGCTGAGCGACGACAAGATCAGCGAGTGCTTCCACCTCTCGCGCGGCGGCCACGAGGCCCGCAAGGTCTACGCGGCCTACCGCGCGGCGCTCACCCACAAGGGCGCGCCGACGGTGATCCTCGCGCAGACGGTCAAGGGCTTCACGCTCGGCAAGGGCTTCGAGTCCAAGAACGCCAACCACCAGATGAAGAAGCTGACGGTGGACGAGTTCAAGGACATGCGGGACCTGCTCGGTCTCCCGATCCCGGACAGCGCGTTCACCGACGGCCAGGTGCCCTACGGCCACCCCGGCGCCGACTCCCCCGAGGTCCGCTACCTCCAGGAGCGCCGCGCGGCCCTCGGCGGCCCCGCCCCGGCCCGCCGCACGCAGCCGCTCGCCCCGCTGCCCGCCCCGGCCGACAAGTCGTTCGCGGCCTTCGACAAGGGTTCCGGTTCGCAGTCGATGGCGACGACCATGGCCTTCGTACGCCTGGTCAAGGATCTCGTACGCGACAAGGAGACCGGCAAGCGCTGGGTGCCGATCGTCCCCGACGAGGCGCGCACCTTCGGCATGGAGTCGCTCTTCCCGTCCCTCGGCATCTACTCCCCCAAGGGGCAGACGTACGAGCCGGTCGACCGCGACCAGCTGATGTACTACAAGGAGGCCAAGAACGGCCAGATCCTCAACGAGGGGATCACCGAGGCCGGTTCCATGGCGGACTTCATCGCCGCGTCCACGTCGTACGCGACGCACGGCGAAGCGATGATCCCCTTCTACATCTTCTACTCCATGTTCGGCTGGCAGCGCACCGCCGACCAGATGTGGCAGCTCGGCGACCAGCTGGGCCGCGGCTTCCTCGTCGGCGCGACGGCCGGTCGTACGACGCTGACGGGCGAGGGCCTCCAGCACGCGGACGGCCACTCTCCGGTGATCGCCGCGACGAACCCTGCCGCGCTCTCCTACGACCCGGCGTTCGCGTACGAGATCGCGGCGATCGTCAAGGACGGTCTGCGCCGGATGTACGGCGAGGCGGCCCCCGGTGAGGACCAGAACGTCTTCTACTACCTCACCGTCTACAACGAGCCGATGCCGCAGCCCGCGAAGCCCGCGGGCGTCGACGAGGGCATCCTGCGCGGCCTCTACCGCTTCAACACGGCGGAGTCGGCCGGGCTCTCCCCCGCGGCCAACGCCGCGCGCATCCAGCTGCTCGGTTCGGGCACGGCCATCCACTGGACGCTCGCCGCCCAGAAGATGCTGGCCGAGGAGTGGGGCGTGGCCGCCGACGTGTGGTCGGCGACGTCCTGGACCGAGCTGCGGCGTGACGCCCTGGAGGCGGACGAGGCGATCCTGCGCGGCGAGGAGCGTACGCCGTACGTGCGTACGGCACTTGAGGGCGCCCAGGGTCCTGTCCTCGCTGTCTCCGACTACATGCGGCAGGTGCCGGACCAGATCGCCCAGTGGGTCGAGCAGGACTACTCGTCCCTGGGCGCGGACGGCTTCGGCCTCTCCGACACGCGTGACGCGGCGCGGCGCCACTTCGGCATCGACGCGGAGTCGATCGTCGTCGCGTCCCTCGCCCAGCTCGCCCGCCGGGGCGAGGTGCCGGCCTCGGCGGTGAAGGAGGCTCGGGCCAAGTACGGTCTGTAGCCCTACGGGTCCCTGTGCCGCCGCTGCGCGGCGGATGCGTCTCCCACCCACCCATCCGTTCACCCCGCATCGAGGGGTCGACGGGTGGGTGGGCGCGTTTCAGGGGATAACGCGGGGCGCAGCGGCACGGCAGGAGCCCGGCATGATGGACGTATGCGTGCTGCACGCCTCATCAAGATGGTGCTTCTGCTCCAGGCCCGCCCCTCCATGACCGCCGCCGAACTCGCCACCGAACTGGAAGTCTCCGAGCGGACCATCACAAGGGACGCGCAGGCCCTGTCGGAGGCAGGCGTCCCCGTCTACGCCGACCGGGGCAGAACCGGCGGCTACCGCCTCATCGGCGGCTACCGCACACGCCTGACGGGCCTGGCCCGCAGCGAGGCCGAGGCCCTGTTCCTGTCCGGAGTGCCGGGCGCGCTGAGGGAGATGGGCCTGGCGGACGCGGCGTCGGCGGCCCGCCTGAAGGTGTCGGCGGCGCTCATGCCCTCCCTGAGGGACGCTCCGCGGAGCGCCGCCCAGCGTTTCCACCTGGACGCGCCGGGCTGGTTCAAGGAGATCCCCGCCCCCGAGCTGCTGCCCGCCGTCGCGGACGCGGTGTGGGACGACCGCCGGGTCACCGCCCGCTACCGCCGCGAGGAGACCGAGGTGGAGCGGGAGTTGGAGCCGTACGGGCTCGTGCTGAAGGCGGGCGTCTGGTACGTGTGCGCGCGGGTGCCCGACTCGGGAACGTACCGGGTGTACCGCATGGACCGTTTCACCGCCGTGGCCGTCGGCGAGGAACGCTTCGTACGCGACGAGGAGTTCGACCTGCCGGGCTTCTGGGAGGAGCGGGCGGCGCAGTTCGCGCGGGCGATCCTGCGGGCCGAGGTCGTGGTGCGGCTCTCGGCGACGGGCGTACGGCAGCTTCCGTACGCCACCGATCCCGCGGTCGCGCGCGAGGCGATGGAGTCGGCGGGCCGGCCGGACGCGTCGGGCAGGGTGACGGTCACCCTGCCCGTGGAGAACGAGGACGTGGCGTACACCCAGCTGATGGCGCTGGGCCCGGAGGCGGAGGTGGTGGAGCCCGCCGGGCTGCGCGAGCGGTTCGCGGAAGCGGCGGCGCGCTCAGCGGCGCTCTACGGGCGCCCGCGGAGTTCTACCGGTAGCCAGTGACGTCCGCGACCTTGCTCTCCTGGTCGACCTCCGTGATGTAACGCCACGCGTCGGGCGCCGATCCGTCCACGTCCGTGAAGCCGTACTCCTTGGCGAGTCCGCCGCTGGAGAGCGACGCGCCGTTCCAGCGGGCCACGTCGGGATCGGCGGCGAGGGCGACGAGCGCCCGGCCCACGAAGGTGGGCGTCTCGGAGATGGCGAAGTGCGGGTTCTGCCCGCAGCCCGCCGTCCAGTTCTCCTCGGTCACCTTGAAGTGGGTGTCGAGCATGGCCTCGGAGCGCAGCCAGCCGGGGGTGAGACAGAGCGCCGTACAGCCGTACTCCTCGACCTCCTCGGCGAGGTCGCGCGCCATGCGCAGGGGGGCGGCCTTGGCGAGGTCGTAGTAGAAGGGCTTGCGGTAGTTCGGACCGTTGTACTCCTCGGTGCCGTCGGTGACCTCGACGACCAGGCCGCCGGGGTTCTTGAGGAGGAGCGGCAGCGCGTAGCGGCTCGTGATGATATGTGTCTCGATGCCCAGGCGCAGGATGCGCAGCCCTTTGCGGAGGTCGTGCTCCCACATCTTCCTGTCCCACTCGACGTGGATGTCACCGCCCCAGATGTCGTTGACGAGGATGTCCAGGCGGCCCTGCTCGCGGTCGATCCGCTCGACGAGGGCCTCGACCTGCTCGGGTTCCAGGTGGTCGGTGGGTACGGCGATGCCCGTGCCGCCCGCCGCGTCGACCAGCTCGGCGGTCCCCTCGATGGTCTCGGTGGTCCGGCCGGTCTCGCTGACGTGCTCGCGCGTGGTGCGTCCGGTCACGTACACGGTGGCTCCGGCGCGGCCCAGTTCCACGGCCATGGCGCGGCCCGCGCCCCGGGTGGCACCTGCGACGAGTGCGATCTTCCCGGTCAGGCTCCCGGTCGTCCTGCCGGTGAGAGGCGGTGCGGTGGCGGTCGCGTGCTCTGTGGTGTCCATGTCTTTGAGGTTTCCACCGAAAGACGACAACCCCTGTCGGTTTTTCCATCGGCATGTGCGCGCATAACGAGACAGTCGCATTCCGGCGCACTCCGCGTGCGCCCCCACTCCGCAGGACCGATGCTGGACCCGTGATGGACGAGACGGAGTTCTGGGAGATCGTGGACAGCACCCGTGAGGCCGCCGGGGGCGACCCCGAGGACCACGCCGAGCTGCTGGTCGAGAGACTGCTCCGGTCCGACCCGGACGCCGTCCTCGACTTCGCCCGCCACTTCGAGGCCCGCTACAACCGCGCCTACCGCTGGGACCTGTGGGGCGCGGCCTGGGTGCTGCTCGGCGGCGCGAGCGACGACGCCTTCGACTACTTCCGGTGCTGGCTGATCGGCCAGGGCCGGGAGGTCTTCGAGGGCGCGGTGCACGACCCCGACGCGCTCGCCGATCTCCTGGACGACTTCGACGAGGAGCTCGACGGCGACGGCGAGGAGCTGGGTTACGCCGCGGACGAGGCGTACGAGCAGCTCACCGGCGTCGTCGCACCGGACCTCGGCATCCTTCCCGCCCCACCGGAGCCGGAGGGCACGCCGCTCGACTTCGAGGACGACGCGGTGATGGCGCAGCGCTACCCGAAGCTGTGGGACCGCTTCATGGCGGACTGAGGACCAGGGACCGGACGACCAGGGACCAAGGGACGGGCGCGACCCGCCCGACTTCGGCGCCTCAGCCGCCGCGTGCCGCCTCGCTCGGTGGGTGGCCGTGGGCCCGGCGGAAGGCGGTGCTGAACGCGAACGGGTCCTGGTAGCCGACCCGCCGCGCGACCCCCTCGACCGTCGCCCCCGGGTCGCGCAGCAGCCCGGCGGCGCGGCTCATGCGCAGCTCCGAGAGGTACGTCAGCGGAGGCTGCCCCACCCGTTCCCTGAAGTGGCGGTAGAACGTCGCCCGTGACACCCCGGCCAGCGCGGCGAGGGCGTCCGCCGTCCAGGCGCGGGCCGGGTCCGCGTGGACGGCGCGCAGGGCCGGGCCCGCGACGGGGTCGCCGAGCGCCCCGTACCAGCCGGGGGCGGCGGTGCCCGGCCCGTCGAACCAGGCCTTGAGCGTGCGTACGAGCAGCAGGTCGAGCAGCCGGTCGACGCCGGGCCGCCGGCCTGCCGCGCCCGCGTCGGTCCGGTCGGCCGGAGCCGCCTCGGTCTCCTCGTCGAGCAGCCCGAGGACGGCGGGCGACGCGCCCGTCGGCGCGGGGACGGTGAGCAGCGCGGGCAGGGCGTCGAGGAGGCTGCCGCCGATCTCGTCCCTGGCCTGGTAGGCCCCGGCGAAGAGAACCGTCCCGTCGCCGGCCCGCGGCGCGGGGAGTGCCGTCCGCGGCGGGCGCAGCGGCACGCAGTGGCGGGCGGCGTGGATGCGGACCTGCGGCGGCGTGTGCGGGGCGTCGGAGACGGTGTGCGGGTGCGGGCCGCGCACCAGCGCGGTGTCGCCGGGCCGCAGCCACGCGGACAGCACGGCGTGGGCGGAACCGTCCGCGGGGTCTTCCAGCGCGTCCCGCACCGCGAGCGAGGCAGAGCCGCGCAGCACCGCGTAGAGAGTCAGCGGGGCGGCCTCATCACTCACCCACGACCACGGAGGCACCCGGTCGGCCCGCCACAGCACGGCACCCCGCGCGCGGACGCTCCCCAGCAGCCCGTCGAGCACCTCGTCCTGCCCTTCCATCCCCGCCTGCCGCCTTCCGCTCCGTACGCCTTCGCCCCGCCGCCCCGTGAGACGGGCGCGAAGGGACATGATCCGCCGGCCCATGGAGCATGCGCCCGGCACGGGCTTGGCTTGCGGACATGACACCTGCAGACCCGGCTACAGACCCGGCACCTTCGGATACGGCACCTACAGACATGCCGCCCGCACACACGACACACACCTGCGCCGCATCCGCATCCCCGCACGCCTCCCCTCTCGTACTCGTCCTCGGCGCCACCGGCAAGACCGGCTCCCTGGTCGCCGACGGCCTCCGCGCTCGCGGCGTCGCCGTGCGGCGCGCGGCCCGGTCGCTGCCCGACGGCCCCGGCACCGCCCGCTTCGACTGGCATCGCCCCGCCACCTGGGGCCCGGCGTTGGCGGGCGCCACCGCGCTGTACGTCGTCACGCCGATGGAACCCGCCTTCCCCGCCCGCCTCGTCGACGGTCTGGTCGACCGGGCGACGGCCGAGGGCGTGCGCCGCGTCGTCCTGCTCTCCGGCCTCAGCGCGGGCTACGGGAGCCCCGTGCTGCTCGACCGCGAACGCCCCGTCCGCGCCTCGGCGCTGGAGTGGACCGTGCTGCGCCCTGGCGGCTTCAGCCAGAACTTCTCCGCGGAGCCGCATGTCTCGGCCGTGCTCGGCGGCGAGCTGCGGCTCCCGCTGGGGCCCGGACCGGGCGCCGCCAGCGCCTTCATCGACGTACGCGATATCGCCGATGTCGCCGTCGCAACGCTCGTCGAGCCGGGCCACAACGGGCTGACGCACCTGCTGACGGGCCCGCGCGCCCTCACCTTCGGCGCGGCGATGTCCCTGATCGGCGAGGCGACGGGGCGCCATGTCCGGTACGTGGACGTCCCCTTGGGGCTGTGGACGGCCGAACAGCGGGCCGCCGGCGTGCCCGACGATGCCGTGGCCTGGTCCCTGGAGACCTTCGCTGCGATGCGGCGCGGCGCGTACGCCGAGGTCCATGACGGCGTGCGTCGTGTGCTCGGCCGGGAGCCGCGCGGCTTCGAGGCCTATGTGCGGGACGGGGTCCGGACCGCCGGGCAGGACGCCTAAACCGCTCGGGACGCGTCGGGGGCGGCTCATCGGGGGGCGGCTCAGAAGTGCGTGCCGCCGTCCACGCGGACCTCCGTGCCCGTGATGAAGCGGCCGTCGTCCGAGGCGAGCATCGCGACGACGGACGCGACGGTCTCGGGGCCGGCGAAGCCCTGGCCGAGGGCGGGCGCGAGCTTCACGAACAGGCTCATGTCGGCGTCCTCGGGCAGGCCGGGACCGACGCTCCGCCTGCTCGCGCCGGAGCCGTCGGTCATCCCGGAGGAGATGGAGCCGGGCTGCACGGCGGTGAACCGGATGCCCTGCTTGCCGTACTCACTGGCCAGCGCGTGCGTCATGGACTGGATGCCGCCCTTGCTCGCCGCGTACGCCGCCATGTACGGGTGGGCGAACATCGCGGAGGTGGAGCTGAAGTTGACGACGGCGGCGCCCTCGCCCCGGAGCAGCGCCGGTATCGCCTCGCGGATCATCAGGAAGGTGCCGGTGAGGTTGACGGCGATGACCTGGTTGAAGGCGTCGAGGGTGGTCTCGTGGGTGTGTGAGGAGCGCAGGATGCCCGCGGCGTTCACCAGGACGTCCAGGCCGCCGAGCGCCGTCGTGGCGGCGGCGACGCCCGCGCGGACCGAGGCCTCGTCGGCGATGTCCACGATGACGGTGGTGAGGCGCTCCGCGTCCGCGCCCGCCTTGGTGACGGTGTCCTTCAGGCCGTCCTCGCTGACGTCGGCGGCGACGACCCGGCCGCCCTCCGCCAGCATGCGCAGCACGGTGGCCTGCCCGATGCCGGAGCCACCGCCGGTGACCAGGGCGCGGCGTCCCTCGTAACGGTTCAGGGTCTGCATGACGTACTCCCGCTCTGAAGATCTCGATCGGCGCTTGTTTCGTTTGTTTCCCAAGCGTGGATTACACAGTATGCCCAGCTGGCACAATGTGCCAGCCAGGCTGGGCATGCCATTTGAACCGCGCGGGCCGCGTAGGCTGCGGCGAGTGAGCACCGAGTCGTCCACCCCGCCCTTGACGCTGACCGAGCGCCGCAAGCTCGCCACCCAGCTGGAGATCGCGCGCGCAGCGGCCGAGCTCTTCGTCGCGCACGGGCCCGACGGCACCACGGCCGAGGCCATCGCGAGCCGGGCCGGCGTCGCGCTGCGCACCTTCTACCGGTACTTCCGCGGCAAGCAGGACGCCGTCGCCCCGCTGCTCGCCGTCGGCGGCCGGCGCTGGCGCGCGCTGCTGGCGGCGACGGAGCCGGGGGCCGACCTGCACGAGACCCTGCGGGACGCGGTCCAAGAGGCGCTCGCCGCCCCGGACGAGGCCGCGGCGGACGGCCTGCGCCAGGCCCGCGGCCTGCTGCGCGCCGCCGCCGGGGACGCGGCGCTGCGTGCGGTCTGGTACCGCGTGAACCAGGAGTCCGAGGAGAAACTGCGGCCCGTCGTGGCCGAACTCGCCGGCGAGGGAGCGGAGCCCCTTCGCGTCCGCCTCGCCGCGGCCGCCGCGACCGACGCGATCCGGATCGCCCTGGAGACCTGGGCGGAGACGGACGCGGACGTCACGGGCCCCGGCTCACCGGCGGACCTCGCGGTGCGGTGCCTGGCGGAGCTCATGGGCGGGGCGCGAACACCATCATCGTCACGTCGTCCCGCACCGTCCCCGCGTACCGCACCAGATCCGCCCACAGCCGCTCCGTGAGCTCCGCCGGGTCGTCCAGAATCCCCGGGGCGGACTTGATCAGCTCGGTGAGCCGGTCGGCCAGCGGGTAGAACGTGCCGGACGCGTCCCGCGCCTCGCTCACCCCGTCGGTCAGGCCGAGCACCCGGTCCCCGGCGAGCAGCGGCACCGTCAGCTGCTCGGGCGGGGTCACGCCCGCGATGCCGAGGCCTAGCGGGGCGCCCGCCGTCACCGCCAGCTCGGTGACCTCGGGGCCGCGCAGCAGCAGCGGCGGCGGATGGCCGCAGGAGACGACGCGCACGGAGTCGTGGTCGTCGGGGAACTCCAGGAGCACCGCCGTGGCGAACAGCTCGGCGTTCTCGTCGTCCGCCGAGTCCACGACGAGCCTGCGGTCCAGGCGCGCCGCGACGCCCACCAGGTCGGGCTGGTCGAGGACCGCCTCGCGGAAGGCGCCGAGCAGCGCGGTGACCGTGCCGACGGCCGCGAGCCCGTGCCCCTGCACATCGCCGATCAGGGCGCGTACGGCTCCCGGCGCCCTGCGTACGTCGAAGAAGTCGCCGCCGACCAGCGACTCGTGCTCGGCCGCCTGGTACAGGCCGGCGAACCGCACCCGGCCGACCCGTTCCGGCAGCGGGGGCAGCACCGCGAGCTGGGCCGCCTCGGCGACGGTGCGGACCGTGACGAGCTGGGCCTCTCGGCGGCCGCGCACCCACGCGAAGACCACGCTGAGCAGCGCGACGAAGGCGATCGTCAGTTCGTCGCTGCTGCCGCGGTGGCCGAGCCCGAAGTCCGGCAGGACGAGCAGCGTGACCACGACGCCGCCGAACAGCGCGGTGGCGGCCGGCCCGTACGACAGGGCGGCCAGCGGCGGGACGGCCGCGACGAGGAAGCTGAGGTCCAGCGTCTTCGGCGTGATCAGCTGGACGAGGACGATCGCGAGGAGGAGCAGCGCCGGGGGCCAGCGCACCCACGGCGGAGGCGGCGTGCCGCGCAGCAGCCAGTCGCGCTGCTCCGCGTCGCGACGCCTGGCCGCACCCCTGATCATCCCTTCACGCTCCTACGCGCGCGGGGACACCGCACGCCGGGCCGGTCCGTCGGGTGCCGGGTCCCCGCCTGCCGTGCGGAGACGAGGGGAGTTCACAGGAGGCGGCCCATGAGTACGTCGTCGACGTACGCGCCGTCCAGCAGGAACTCGCCGGGCAGCACGCCCTCGATCACGAAGCCCTCCGCTTCGTAGAGCTTGCGGGCCGGCGTGTTGTGCCCGAGGACCCGCAGGGTGATGCGGACCGCGCCCTGGCGGCGCGCCTCGTCCATGGCCGCCCTCAGCAGCCGCTTGCCGATCCCCTTGCCGCGCGCCTCCTCGGCGACGACGAAGCCCTGGATCTGGCGTACGTGCGCGTTGGCGAGGAGCGGGGTGGGGTAACCGAGCTTCACATAGCCGACCATGCGCCCGTCCGACTCGGCGAGGAGGTGGTCGCGGGGGCCGAAACGGTCGTCGAAGAAGGGGTCGTAGGGAGGCTGGGGGCGGGGCTGGACCGCGTGCAGCGTGGACCACGTGGCGCGGTCGAGACGGGCGAGGGCGTCGTCGTCCTCCGGGAGCGCGATACGTATGTGCAGGTCCGTCATGGCGCCACTGTACGGCGATCACACCACCTCGCCGGGGCATTTCACCCCAGGCCGCCGCCGGGCACGGGGCAGGATGGACCCCATGGAACCGGACCCGATGGAACCCACCCGGCCGAAGCGCTCCCCGCACCCCTCCCGCGTGGCCGTCGCCGGCGCCTCCGGGCTCATCGGCACGGCGCTCACGCGCTCCCTCACCGAGGACGGGTACGAGGTGCTGCGGCTGGTGCGCGGAGCACCCCGCGCCAGGGACGAGGTGCGCTGGGATCCCAAGGAGGGGTACGTCGACACGGCGGGCCTCGCGGGCTGCTCCGCGGTCGTCAACCTCGCGGGCGCGGGCATCGGCGACCACCGCTGGACGGCGGCGTACAAGCGGGAGCTGCGCGACAGCCGGGTCCTCGGCACCGCCGCGCTCGCCGCCGCCGCGGCCTCGCTCGACGAACCGCCGCGGGTCTTCCTGAACGCGAGCGCGATCGGCTACTACGGAGACACCGGTCAGCGGGCGGTGGACGAGAGCGCCCCCGCGGGCCGCGGCTTCCTGCCGTCGCTGTGCGTCGAGTGGGAGGAGGCCACCGCCGCCGCCGAGGAGGCGGGCATCCGCACCGTCATCGCCCGCACCGGCCTCGTGGTGGCCCGCGGGGGCGGCGCCTGGGGGCGCCTCTTCCCGCTCTTCAAGGCGGGGCTCGGCGGCCGCCTCGGCGACGGCCGGCAGTACTGGAGCCACATCTCCCTGCACGACGAGGTGGCCGCGCTGCGTCATCTCCTGGACACGGAGACGCTGTCGGGCCCGTACAACCTCACGGCGCCCGATCCGTCCACCAACCGTGAGGTGACGGCCGCGATGGGGCGGGTCCTGAAGCGGCCCACGCTCCTGACGGCACCCGCGCCCGCGCTCCGTGTGGTTCTCGGCGAGATGGCCGGTGACGTCCTCGCCAGCCAGCGGGTACTGCCGAGGCGCCTCTTGGAGTCCGGCTTCGCCTTCGCGTTCCCGGGCATCGAGGAGACGGTCAGGGCGGCCCTGAGGTAACGGGCCGCCCGCGTGCGACCCGTGTGCGACCGTGCCCGGTCCATGCGCGACTGTCTCCGACCGGCCACACTCCTACCCTCGTGCCGAATCGGGGATTCCGTGGCCCCGTCGGGGGCATCAGCCCCCCAGCAGCCGCCCGACCTCTGGGAGGGGCACGTGTCAGAGCCTGCGCACCATGCGGATGTCGTCATCGTGGGGGCCGGGGCCGCGGGGCTCTCGGCCGCGCATCGGCTGACCAGCGCCGGTGTAACGACCGTTGTCCTGGAAGCCGCCCCTTACGTCGGCGGACGCATGTCGACCGAGAAGGTCGACGGGTTCCGGCTCGACAGGATCGGCCAACTGCTCACCACCTCCTACCCGGAGCTGCGCCGCACGCCGGGCCTCGACTCGCTCGTCCTGCGTCCCTTCGCGGCCGGCCTGCTGGTGCACAGAGATGGTCGCCACCATCGCGCCGCGGAGCCCACGGCCGGACGGAGCGCGAGGGGCGCACTCACTGCCGCACGCGCCCTCGCGAGCGCCCCCCGTGCCCCCCGGGGGCCGCGGCCCGCGCGCACCGCCCCCGGTGCCGCCCCGCGCGGCACCGCTCCCCTCGGCGCTCCCCTGGGCGGCCCGATCGACCAGGCCCGGCTCGGCGCCGCGCTGGCCCGCATCGCCGCGACCCCCGTCGAGCGGCTCCTGGCCCGCCCCGAACTCCCGGCGGCGCACGCCCTCTTCGCGCGCGGGCTGCCCTCCCGCACCGTCGAGGGCTTCGTACGCCCCCTGCTCGCCGCGCTGCTCTGCGACCCCGGCCTGACCACCTCCAGCCGGTGCGCGGACCTGGCCCTGCACGCCTTCGCGCGCGGGCGGCTCTGCTTACCGCAGGGCGGCGCCGAGGTCCTTCCCGAGCTGCTCGCCGCCGCGCTGCCGCCGGGCACGGTCCGCACCGGCGTCCGTGTCACGGCGGTCTCCACCACGTCCGTCACCACCGCCGACCACGGCGAGATCACCTGCCGTGCCGTGCTGCTCGCCACCGACGCCCGCGCCGCCGCCGAACTGCTCCCCGGCCTGCGCGTCCCGCCGTTCCACGAGCTGACGGTGGTCCACCACACCGCTCCCGAACCGCCCCTCGACGGACCCGCGCTGCTCCTGGACGCCGACCGCGCGGGCCCGGTCGCCCACACGGCCGTCATCAGCCACGTCGACCCGTCGCGCGCGCCCGTCGGCGGCATCCTGGTCTCCTCGACAGTCCTCGGCCCTCCGCCGGACGAGCGGACCGTCCGCGCGCACCTCGCCACGCTGTACGGCACGCCGACCGACCGCTGGGAACTCCTCGCCGTCCACCACACCCGCGAGGCCGTGCCCGCCATGCCGCCGCCGCACGACCTGCGCCGCCCGGTCCGTCTGCTCTCCGGGCTCTACGTCTGCGGGGACCACCGGGACACCAGCACCGTGCAGGGCGCGCTGCACTCGGGGCGGCGCGCGGCGCACGCGGTGCTCACGGACTTCGGCATCGCACCGGCGTACGCCCAGGAGTCACTGCCCGCCGCGGCGTGACCCCCGGCCCGGCCGTCCGTTCCACCACGACCCATCCGCCCCCTGGTCCAGCTCCCCCAGGAGCCCCCGCGCCCCCCACGCGGGGGCTCCCTCCACACGGCGCCGCCGAGGTCAGCCGAGAGCCGCCACCTTGTCCCGGTAACCCCGTACCGGCGCCGCGTCCCGGTACGGTTCGAGGCGGCGCTCGAATTCGCGTACGTACTCGTGGGCCCGGACCGACCGCATCTCACCCGCCGCCTGCGCCGCCTCGGCACCGAGCTGGCAGGCCTGCTCCAGTTCGCCGAGGCCCAGCCGCGCCGTGGCGAGCACCACCCGGCAGAACAGGCGGCTGCGCGCGAACCCGGGGGCGCGCAGCTGCAGGGAGCGCTCGGCGTGCTGGGCGGCGACGCGGTACTGCTGGAGGTCGCGGTAGCTGTGCCCGAACTCGTCCGCCAGCTGCGCCTCGTCGAAGAACCGTGCCCAGTACGGCACTTCGTCCCCGGGCCGCGCCGATTCGAGCGACCGCTCGGCCCGCACCAGGGAGGCCGCGCAGGCCCGCGCCTCACCGAGCACCCCGTGCCCGCGCGCCTCGGCGGCGTACAGCAGCGACTGCACTACGGGCGGCGCCGAGGAGCCGACGCCCTGCTGGGCGACGCGAGCCAGCTGCACGGCCTCGCGACCGTGCCCGAGGTAGACGGCCTGGCGGCTCATGGTGACCAGGACGTAGGAGCCGTACGCGCGGTCGCCCGCCGCCTGCGAGAGGCGCAGCGCCTGCACGTAGTACCGCTGGGCGAGCCCGTGGGCCGCGATGTCGTACGACGTCCAGCCCGCGAGCCGGGTCAGGTCGGCGGCGGCCGCGAAGAGCCGCCGCCCGGCCTGCTCGCCGTAGGTGCCGCGGAGCATCGGCTCGGCCTCGTGCTCCAGATAGCGGACGAGGGCCTGCCGGGCGTGCCCGCCCCCGTAGGCGTTGTCGAGGGCGCGGAACAGCTCGCCGACGGAGCGCAGCGCCGCGATGTCGCCGTTGGTGACGCGCTGCCCGGGGCCGCGGTCGGACTCCCTGCGCTGGCGGGGCACCGCGGGACGCCCCTGGGTGGGCACGCGCGGGTGCCCGGGATCGGTCTCGCCGCGCCCCACGCGTTCGTCGGGCCGGCCGATCAGCCAGTCCCGGCTCGGCACGACGAGCCCGGCCGGGGTGAACGCGATCTTCCGCAGCTCCGCGTGGCTGCCGGAGTCCTTGCGCCACAGGCCGCCGACGATGTCGACGGCTTCCTCGGGCGTGGCCGCGAATTCGAGCCCCGCGTACACCGGCGCGCAGGCGTCGAGCCCTAGATCCTGGGCCGAGAGACGCCGCCCGAGCCGTCTGGTGAAGACCTCGGCGATCAGTGCGGGTGTGGTGCCTCTGGGCTGCTGGCCGCGCAGCCAGCGGGTCACGGACGTCTTGTCGTAGCGCAGATCGAGGCCGTGTTCGAGCCCGAGCTGATCGACACGGCGCGCGAGGCCCGCATTGGAGAACCCGGCTTCCGAGATGAGCGCGGCTAGCTGGCGGTTGGGAGTGCGCTGCGGGGGTCGTTCCGTCATCGGCTGTGCGGTCTCCTGCCTTCCGGGCCTGCCTTGAGCAGCCCTTATGGCCTCGTGAACGGCGCGAATGTAACGGCCATCACAGCTCGCGGACGTACCTTCCCCCAGCATTCATCCGATCGTGTGAGGAACCCGGGCCGAGGTTGCCGGTCCAGGGGGCCCGTACAGTGGCAGGGGCGCGATATGTGCACGGTGAACGTTCAGGGAGGCACCTGCCGTGAGTAAGTTTCGGTTCGTCCGACTGGGCTTCGGCCCGGACGCCGTGGAGTACCAGGAGGCGTGGGACGAGCAGCGCCGCGTACACGCCGCCCGCTTCGCCGACGAGGTCCCGGACACCTGCCTGCTCCTGGAGCATCCGCCGGTCTACACCGCGGGCCGCCGGACCGAGGACAGCGAGCGCCCGCTGGACGGCACGCCCGTCGTCGACGTGGACCGCGGTGGCAAGATCACCTGGCACGGTCCCGGTCAGCTCGTGGGCTATCCGATCCAGAAGCTGCCGCGTCCGGTGGACGTCGTAGCACATGTGCGGCGCCTGGAAGAGGCTCTTATCCGTACGTGTGCGGAGTTCGGTCTGGAGACCTCGCGCGTCGAGGGCCGCAGCGGGGTGTGGGTCCTCGGCGACCCGGTGGAGCAGCGCCCGGCGCTCGGCGGCCTGTCGCTGGACTTCGACCCGCGTCTCCGGGACGACGAGTTCGACGCCCGGTTCAACGGTCCGGAGTACGCCCCGTCCAACGCGGGCCAGCGCCGCGAGGACCGCAAGATCGCCGCGATCGGCATCCGCGTCGCCAAGGGCGTGACGATGCACGGCTTCTCGTTCAACGTGAACCCGGACAACACCTGGTTCGACCGGATCATCCCGTGCGGCATCCGCGACGCGGGCGTCACGTCCCTCGCGTACGAGCTGGACCGCGAGGTCACCATCGCGGACGTACTGCCGGTCGCCGAGCGGCATCTGCGGGACGTGCTGGAGAACGCGGAGCTGAAGCCGCGGATCGTCGAGAAGCCGGTCACCGAACCGGCCGCCGAGCCCGTCACCGAACCGGTCACCGCCTAGCGGCACCGCCGACTGGCGACAACCGGGGCCCGGTCGGGGGAATGCACCCCGTTGGCCAGAGGTTGGCCGGAAGTAAGCCCAACGACATCACGGGCGTACCCTGGTGTGCGCCGAAGAATCGAAGCTACAGGGAGCCGATGTGTCCGCAGTCGCACCCGACGGACGCAAGATGCTGCGCCTGGAGGTCCGGAACGCCCAGACCCCCATCGAGCGCAAGCCCGAGTGGATCAAGACTCGGGCGAAAATGGGCCCCGAGTACAACGCCCTGCAGAAGCTCGTGAAGAGCGAGGGCCTGCACACGGTCTGCCAGGAGGCGGGCTGTCCGAACATCTACGAGTGCTGGGAAGACCGCGAGGCCACGTTCCTCATCGGCGGCGACCAGTGCACGCGGCGCTGCGACTTCTGCCAGATCGACACCGGCAAGCCGCAGGCCCTCGACCGCGACGAGCCGCGCCGCGTCGGCGAGTCCGTCGTCACGATGGACCTGAACTACGCCACGATCACCGGCGTCGCCCGCGACGACCTGGACGACGGCGGCGCCTGGCTGTACGCGGAGACCGTGCGCCGGATCCACGCCATGACGGCGGACCGCGCCGAGGGCCAGACCAAGGTCGAGCTGCTCATCCCGGACTTCAACGCCGACCCCGACCAGCTGGCCGAGGTCTTCTCCTCGCGCCCCGAGGTCCTCGGGCACAACGTGGAGACCGTGCCGCGCATCTTCAAGCGGATCCGTCCCGGCTTCCGCTTCGAGCGCTCGCTGGAGGTCATCACGCGGGCGCGTGAGGCGGGCCTGGTCACGAAGTCCAACCTCATCCTCGGCATGGGCGAGGAGCGCGAGGAGATCAGCGAGGCGCTGCACGCGCTGCACGAGGCGGGCTGCGAACTCATCACGATCACGCAGTACCTGCGTCCGACGCCGCGGCACCACCCCGTGGAACGCTGGGCCAAGCCCGCGGAGTTCGTGGAGCTGAAGGAGGAGGCCGAGGAGATCGGCTTCTCGGGCGTCATGTCCGGCCCGCTGGTCCGCTCCTCGTACCGCGCCGGCCGCCTCTACCAGATGGCGATCGAGAAGCGTGGCGCGTACGTCGCCTCGCAGGCCGTGTGAGTCAGCGTGTGAATCGGCGCACAAGCAGCTACTAGCCAGTACTGGCCGTGATGGCGCGGTCCGTGCGATCCCCGCAGGTGAAAGGGGCCGTACGGGCCGCGTCGGCGTTTTAGGCCAAAGCGTCAAGGTTTCACCGGCGTTTGACCGCCGAGTCACGTCCTGGTAACACCAATCAGTGACCCTGGAATTACGGCACGTACAGCCGTACCCAGAGCCTTACCCGGTCTTACCCCCCGCATTACCCAGCCTTACCCACCAGCCGCTCCTCCCCCGAGTCGCTCCCCAGGAGGGCCCCATCATGCAGGCCGCGCCCGTACGCGCCACCGCCATCCCGTCCGTCACCGACGCCCTGCGCGCCGTCGAGTCGCTGTTGATGAGCGGCGGCCAGCGCACCGCACGCCGTAACGCCTGGACCTCCGTGCTGGAGGACCGGCGCCGCGCCAAGGACCGGGTCGAGGCGCTGCGGGTCTTCGAGGAGACCGTGGCAACCCGCACGTCGTAGTCGCTTCCGGGGCCACGTAGACTTCACACATGGCGAGGAAGGAATCCACCGCGGCGGATACGGCCGCGGAGCCAGGGCGACTCAAGCAGATCGCTCTGACCTACAAGATGACCCGACGGGCCGACTCAAAAATCGGCCTGATCATCGCGGCAGTGGGAATCGTCACCTTTGGTGTCGTCCTCGCGATCGGCTTCTTGATCGGTCACCCGGTCTATCTGGGCATTCTCGGCTTCCTGCTCGCCTTCCTCGCGATGGCGATCGTCTTCGGACGCAGGGCCGAGCGTGCCGCCTTCGGACAGATGGAGGGCCAGCCCGGTGCGGCGGCCGCGGTGCTCGACAAGATCGGCCGCGGCTGGACGACGACCCCCGCGGTCGCGATGAACCGCAGCCAGGACGTGGTGCACCGCACCGTCGGCAAGGCCGGCATCGTCCTGGTGGCCGAGGGCAACCCGAACCGCGTGAAGGGCCTGCTGGCCGCCGAGAAGAAGAAGATGGCGCGCATCGTGGCGGACGTTCCCGTCCACGACGTCATCGTCGGCACCACCGAGGACACGGTGTCCCTGAAGAAGCTGCGCACGACGCTTCTGAAACTGCCCCGCGTCCTCACCGGCCCGCAGGTCACGGCGACGAACGACCGGTTGCGGGCGATGGGTGACCTTATGTCCAATATGCCACTGCCCAAGGGGCCGATGCCCAAGGGCATGCGGATGCCGCGCGGCGGCCCGAAGGCGAAGTAGCCCTTCTCTCCCACCTACGAGGTTGAAGGGCCCCGGAACCGATTCGGTTCCGGGGCCCTTCAACGTCGTAGGCCAGGATCCAAAGGCCAGGATCCGAATCCGAGCTAGATCCGAATCTGGACGGCGCGGGCGAGGCGGTCGTGGAGGCCGCGGCCGTCACGGTCCCAGATCAGGGCGGGGAGGGCGACACACAGCAGGACACTGCGGGCCAGCACGCGCCCGATGCCGAGCCGGCCGCCGCCCTCCGCGACGACGCGCAGCCTGAAGAGCGCCTTGCCCGGCGTGCAGCCGACCGTGCCGACGGTGAGCACGCTCAGGACGAAGAAGATGCCGAGGGACCAGTTGCCCATCGCCTGCTGGTCACCGCGGGCGAACAGGCCGTATGCGATCAGCAGGCACAGGCCCCAGTCCACGGCGATGGCGCCGATGCGGCGGCCCGGACGCGCGATCGATCCCGGCCCCTCCTCGGGCAGGCCGAGCTGCTCGCCCCGGTATCCGAAGTCGACACCGGCGTCCTCCGCGGCCGCGCGCGGGCCGGACAGCCACGATCCGATTACTTGCCTGTTGTCCACCCGTCCACGGTACTGCGCCCCGTTCCGTACGGAGGCGGGCGGGGTCGGCCCGTACAGGGGCGGGCGGGGTCGGTCGCACCCGGGCCGGTTAACTTCGGCGAAACAAATGGGTCACGCTTGAGAAATCCCCCGTCCCTATGGTCGGGTCCCAGCGTGTGCCACCGCACTGGCCGCACCACGAGTCACAACCCCGTCCCGCCCCGGGCGGGAGTAGGAGGAGTTGGATGTTGTTCCAGAACGCCGACGACGCGAAGAAGTACATCGCGGACGAGGACGTCAAGTTCATCGACGTCCGATTCTGCGACCTGCCCGGTGTCATGCAGCACTTCACGATCCCGGCGGCGGCGTTCGACCCGGACGAGGAGCTGGCCTTCGACGGTTCGTCGATCCGTGGCTTCCAGGCCATCCACGAGTCCGACATGGCACTGCGCGCGGACCTGTCGACGGCTCGCGTGGACCCCTTCCGCCGCGACAAGACCGTCAACATCAACTTCTTCATCCACGACCCGATCACGGGCGAGCAGTACAGCCGTGACCCGCGGAACGTCGCGAAGAAGGCGGAGGCCTACCTGGCCTCGACCGGCATCGCGGACACGGCCTACTTCGGCCCCGAGGCGGAGTTCTACGTCTTCGACAACGTCCGCTTCCAGACGTCGGCGAACGAGAGCTTCTACCACATCGACTCCGAGGCCGGCGCCTGGAACACCGGTGCGGTCGAGAACAACCGCGGCTACAAGGTCCGCTACAAGGGCGGCTACTTCCCGGCCCCGCCGGTCGACCACTTCGCGGACCTCCGCGCGGAGATCTCCCTCGAACTGGACAAGAACGGCCTCCAGGTCGAGCGCCAGCACCACGAGGTGGGCACGGCGGGCCAGGCCGAGATCAACTACAAGTTCAACACGCTGCTGGCCGCGGCCGACGACCTGATGCTCTTCAAGTACATCGTGAAGAACGTCGCCTGGCGCAACGAGAAGACCGCGACCTTCATGCCGAAGCCGATCTTCGGCGACAACGGCTCGGGCATGCACGTCCACCAGTCCCTCTGGTCCAACGGCGTCCCGCTCTTCTACGACGAGCAGGGCTACGCGGGCCTCTCGGACACCGCGCGCTACTACATCGGCGGCATCCTCAAGCACGCGCCGTCGCTCCTCGCCTTCACCAACCCGACGGTGAACTCCTACCACCGCCTGGTCCCCGGCTTCGAGGCCCCGGTCAACCTGGTCTACTCCCAGCGCAACCGCTCCGCGGCGATGCGTATCCCGATCACGGGCTCGAACCCGAAGGCCAAGCGGGTCGAGTTCCGCGCGCCGGACCCGTCCTCGAACCCGTACCTGGCGTTCTCGGCGCTCCTCCTCGCGGGCCTCGACGGCGTCAAGAACAAGATCGAGCCGGCCGAGCCGATCGACAAGGACCTCTACGAGCTGGCCCCCGAGGAGCACGCGAGCGTCCCCCAGGTCCCGACCTCCCTCCCCGCGGTCCTCGAAGCCCTGGAAGCGGACAACGAGTACCTCCAGGCGGGCGGCGTCTTCACGTCCGACCTGATCGAGACGTGGATCGACTACAAGCGGACGCACGAGATCGCCCCGATCCAGCTGCGGCCGCATCCGCATGAGTTCGAGCTGTACTTCGACATCTAAGAGGCCGGTCGGGTGACATGACCGACCGTCGCTTCGACAATGAGGGCCGCCATCTTCCACGGAGGAGATGGCGGCCCTCACTTGTACAGCGCCCGATCCCGACGGTCAGGGCTCCGAGGAGCTCCTTAACGCGCCACGCGGTAGCGGACGTAGACGACTCTCGAGTTGAAGGTGCGGGTCTCGACGAGTTCGAGATCCAGTCGGCGCTCGCGCTGGGGAAAGAACGGAATACCACCGCCGACCAGCACCGGATAGACCCTGGCCCGGTACTCGTCGATCAGACCCGACGCGGCCGCCTCGGCGGCAAGAGTCGCGCCGCCGATCGCGATGTCGCCCTCGCCCGGCTCGGCCCGCAACCGCTCGATCTCCTCCGCCAAGCTGCGGGAGGCCAGGCGGGCCCATCGCTCGACTACTCAACGCTTGAGTTTGCCGAGGGCTGGTCGGCGGTCTCCCAGTACAGCATCGTCTCGTACAGCCGTCGTCCCAACAGGTGGACGCCGAGCCCTCGCACCTCGTCGGTGGCGAGGCGAAAGACGTCCTCGTCGGGCGCCGTCCAGTCGAAGTCGTCGTCCGGCCCGACGATGTAACCGTCAAGTGAGACGCTCATCGAATAGGTCACGCTGCGCATCAGAAGTCCTCCTCGGGCCGAGTCATCTCACGAGATCATTTCGTTGAGAGGGTGGTTGTGGTGTGAGTGGAGGGAGAGGTGCGTGGTGCTGTGGGTGGCCTTGGAACCGGGTGGGCAGGGGTGGGTGCAGGCCGGGGAGTTCGGGGTGGCTTTTCTGTTGTCCAGTGTCATCGGGCTGGAACGGGAGATCCGGCAGAAGGCCGCGGGGCTGCGGACGTACACGATTGTCGGGGTCGGTGCCGCTCTGTTCACGCTCGTGAGCAAGTACGGGTTCAGTGATGTGCTGCACTCCGGGACCGTCGCCCTGGATCCCTCCCGTATGGCCGCGCAGATCGTCTCCGGGCTCGGCTTCATCGGGGCCGGTGTCATCTTCGTGCAGCGCGGGTCGGTGCAGGGGCTCACCACCGCGGCGACCATCTGGCTCACGGCCGCGGTGGGGTCGGCGGCCGCCGCGGGGCTGCCGTTGCTCGCGGTTCTCGCGACCGCCGCCTACTTTCTCGTCTCCTATGGAGTGCGGCCCCTGGCCCACCGGCTGCCCGCGCTGCGGTCCGTGCCCGCCGGCTATCGGATCACCTATGTGCAGCGCCCCCGGCTCCTGCATGACCTACTCGAACAGTGCGAAGCCGCCGGGTTCGTCGTCGACGGGCTGCGGACCGTCGCCTCGGACGGCGCGAGCGGCGGTCCGCAGGCCACTGCCGATGTGCTCATCTCCGTCGTGGGGCGCGGGGACCTCGGGGGCCTGACCGTTCGGTTCGCCGATGTTCCCGGCGTGGTGGCCTGCCGGCGCGACAGCTCCGGGGAGGAGTGACGGGTCAGGGGCCTCAGTCGAGGGGGACGAGGACTGGGCGGTAGTGCGTTGTCAGGCGGCCCTCGGGGGTCAGGGCGTGGAAGGCCAGCGCCGGGGGCAGGTCCCTGTGTACGTGGTGGGTCGCGGTGATTTGGGGTTCCCAGGGGAGGCGGAGAGTCGAGACCACGCCGGGGGCGACCAGGAGGGGCCTTCCCGCGAACGTGGTCGCCGCGGGCGTGTGGGCGTGGCCGGCCAGGAACGCCGTCACGTTCGGGTGGCGGGCCGTCAGTTCGGCCAGGCGGTCCTCGTCGAACTGGCGGATCTCGTCGACGTACGGCGTGTGCAGGGGCACGGGCGGGTGGTGGAAGGCGATCAACGCGGGCAGCTCGGGCGGGGCCTCCGCCAGGGTGTCCTCCAGCCAGGTCAGGGTCTCTTCGTCGAGTCTGCCGTGGTGCTTGCCGGGGACCGACGTGTCGCACAGCGCCAGCGTGAAGCGGTCCGTCCTGTACGACTGGTTGATCGGGGCCGTTCCCGGGGCGTCGCCCAGCAGGTGCTCGCGGAACGCGGCGCGATCGTCGTGGTTGCCGGGGCAGGCCAGCAGTGGGTGGCGGGACGTGAGGAGCTTGCGGGCCTCCTCGTACTCCGCCGGGGCCGCGTGGTCGGCTATGTCGCCCGTGACGATGACCGCGTCCAGGTCGTACGGGAGGTCGTTCAGGTACTCCATGACGGCGCGGGTGCGGTCGATGCTGCGGCCGCCGTCCTCCTCGCGCGTGACGATGTGGGTGTCACTCACGTGGGCGATCAGTGATGTTGGCGCTGGCGCTGACGTTGTCTGTGTCTGTGACTGTGACTGTGACTTCGGCGGGTTCGGTGAGTTCGGGCGGTTCGGGCGGTTCGGTGGCATCTGTGTGTGGCTCTCCTTGCGCGCTCACGATCTTCCGGTGCGAACCTACGGCCGCGGGCAGCCGTGCGTTAAGAGCCAGTCGTACGTGTCTGGACTGGTGCGGCGAGGCTTCGCAGGAAGCGGACCGACAGTGTCGGTGGGCGGCCGCCGTCCAGGTGGTCCGGCTCCCCCGGTGTGACCACCGCTCGTACCCCGTAGACCTCCGCGATCAGTTCCTCCGTGATCACTTCGGCCGGGGCGCCCGCCGCGTACGCCGTGCCCTCCTTCAGGATCAGCACGTGGTCGCAGAACATCGCCGCCAGGTTGAGGTCGTGCAGGGCGATGACGCTGGTGACGGGGAGTTCGGCGACCAGGGAGAGGAGGTCCAGCTGGTGCTGGATGTCCAGGTGGTTGGTGGGCTCGTCCAGGAGGAGTTCGCGGGGGTCCTGCGCCAGAGCGCGGGCGATCTGGACGCGCTGGCGTTCGCCGCCGGAGAGCGTGTGCCAGGACTGGGCGGCGCGCTCGGTGAGGCCGGTGCGCTCCAGGGCCTCGCGTACGGCACGTTCGTCGTGGGGCGTGGGCGGCGACCATGCGCGACGGTACGGGATGCGACCCAGGCGTACGACATCTCGTACGGTCAACTCGACCTGTGTGTCGGCGTGTTGGTCGACCACGGCGATGCGGCGCGCCACCTCGCGGCGGGGCGTGTCGGCGAGCGGGCGGCCGTCCAGGGTGACCACCCCGGCGGCGGGGGCGAGGACGCCCGCGAGGATGCGCAGGAGCGTGGACTTGCCGGAGCCGTTGGGGCCGAGCAGGCCGACGGTGGCGCCGGGCGGCGGGGCGAGGCTGACGCCGTCCACGATGAGACGGCCGCCGGCCTCACGGGCGACCCGCTCGGCGCGCAGGCCGTCCTTGGCTCCGGCCACTTCTTCGCGGCGCCTCGTCTGGTACGTCATGTCATCGCTCTCCGCGTCCGGTACAGCACCGCCACGAACGCCGGTACGCCGATGAGTGACGTCACCACGCCCACCGGGACCTCCTGGGGGTCCAGGGCCGTGCGGGCCAAGGTGTCGACCCAGATCAGGAAGACCGCCCCGGCGAGCGCCGTGACGGGGAGGAGCCGGGCGTGGCCCGAGCCGACGAACGCGCGGGCCGCGTGCGGCAGGACCAGGCCCACGAAGCCGATCGCGCCCGCCGAGCTGACCAGCGCGGCCGTCAGCAGCGCCGTCACGCAGAGCAGGACGAGCCGGGTGCGCGCCACCCGTACGCCCAGTGTCGCCGCCGCCTCCTGGCCGAACGCGAAGGCGTCGAGCGTACGGGCGTGGCCGAGGCATACCGTCAGCGTCACGGCGAGGACCGCGGCGCACAGCCATACGTCCGTCCAGCCCGCCCCGCTCAGCGAGCCGAGCAGCCAGAACAGCACGCCTCGGGCGGTCTCCGCGTCGCCCGCGGTGAGGACCACGAAGGAGGTCAGGGCGGAGAAGAGCTGCATCGCGGCGACCCCGGACAGCACCACCCGGTCCGTCGTGCCGCCGAGCGTGTGGCTCAGGAACAGGACGAGGGCGAACGAGCAGAGCGCGCCCACGAAGGCGCCCGCCGAGACCGACAGCGCTCCGCCGCCGACGCCGAGAACGAGGACCGCGACCGCTCCCGTGGACGCCCCGGACGACACCCCGAGGACGAAGGGGTCCGCGAGGGGGTTGCGGAGCAGGGACTGCATGACCGCGCCGCAGACCGCGAGGCCCGCGCCGCAGACGGCGGCTAGCAGGGTGCGGGGCATCCGCAGGTTCCAGACGATGCCGTCCCTGAGAGGGGTGAGCCGTGGCTCGCCCCAGCCGAGGTGCGCGGCGAGCGCCGACCACACGTCGGGGACCGAGATGTCGGCGGGGCCGATGGTGACGGCGACCGCGACGGAGAGCGCGAGCGCGGCGCCTGCCGCCAGCCACCGCAGCCCCTGCCGGGCGGGGGCGGCCAGGCTCACTTGGCGAGCCCGAACTTCCGCAGTCCGGCGGCCACTTGCTCGATGCCGTCGACCGTGCGGATCGTCGGGTTCATGGCCTGGCCGCTGAGCAGGACGTACCGCTTCTTCTTCACGGCGGTCAGGTTCTTGGTCGCCGGGTTCGACTCCAGGAACCTGATCTTCGCCGCGGCGCTCTCGGCGGACTGCGACTTGCGGGTGAGGTCGCCGATGACGAGGACGTCGGGGTCGCGGTCGGCGACGGTCTCCCAGTTGATCTGGGGCCACTCCTCGCGGGTGTCGTCGAAGACGTTCTTCGCGCCGAGTTCACGGGTGATGATGCCGGGGGCGCCGCAGCAGCCCGCCATGTACGGGGCGTCGGAGTTGGCGAACCAGTACAGGAGCGTGGTGTCGGAGGCGGCGGCCTTGTCGATGTCCTTGGTGGCGTTCGTGACCCGGCGCTTCATGTCGGCGATCAGTTTCTCGCCGCGCTGCTCGACGTCGAACACCTTCGCCAGGTCGCGTACCTCGCCGTAGACGGTGTCCATGGTGAGGGTCTTGACGCGCTTGCCGTCGCCGCCGCCGTCGTTGTCCTTGCCCGCGCAGTCGGTGGGCGAGACGTAGACGGGGACGCCGAGTTCGGTGAACTCCGTACGGTCGGCGACGCCGCCCTTGCCGACGGTGTAGAGGAAGGAGGCGCTGACGAAGTCCGGTTCCTTGGCGAGGACCTTCTCCATGGACGGGTAGCGGTCGGCCAGCCGCTCCACCTTCGCGTTGTCCTTCTTCAGGTTCTTCAGGACCGGGTCGGTCCAGGTGCCGGTGCCGACCATGCGGTCGGCGAGGCCGAGGGAGAGCAGGATCTCCGTGGAGCCCTGGTCGAGCGAGACGGCCCGCCGGGGCGGGGCCTCGGCCTTCGCCTCCTTGCCGCAGGAGGCGACCGTCACCGGGTAGCCGCCGGTGCTCTTGCCCGCGGGGGCGGCGGACTTCTGGGCGGAGCCGTCGCCGCAGGCGGTGAGCGTGAGCGCTCCGGCCGCGAGTGCTCCGGCCGCGAGCATTGCGGTACGGCGCGGGACGGGTGTGCGGCGCGGGGCAGGCAGGGACGGGGCGGGTGTGCGGCGCGGGGCGGATATACGGACTGTCGAGGACACGCGATCCCTTGAGTGTCACGGCTCATACGCGGAGCCTGGTCTGCGTCACGACCTCCGCCGCCCGGTGTGCGAGCGGAGGCGCCAGCAGGTCTTCGGACTCGGGATCGGCCGGGCGGGGCGCCTTCCCGGGCGTCGCGAGACGCCCAGTGGCCGTGGCCCCGCCCGTCCCCCTCACCGCTGCGCGTCAGTTCCGGATTCGCACCGGATTCCCTGGCCCAGGTGTGGGTTTGACTGGCTTGCGCAAGTTATCACGCGGCGTTTTTTCGGCGCCTGCCGCTTGCCGGCCGCCGGGCGTGGGGCTCGCGGTGCCTTCAGGCTCCGCCCGGCCCCGGGCCTACGTTGCCTTCAGGCCACCGCCTGGCCTCGGGCTTGTCGTGCTCTCAGGCTCCGTCCGGCCCCGGCTCGCGTGCCCTCGGGCTTACGTTGCCTTCAGGCCGCCGCCCGGCCTCGGGCTCGCGTCACTTTCGGGCCCCGCCCGGCCCCGGGCTTACGTTGCCTTCAGCTCCGCCCGGCCTCGGGCTCGCGGTGGCCTCAGCTCCGCCCGGCCTCGGGCTCGCCGTGCCCTCGGGCTTACCTTGCCTTCAGGCTCCCCCCGGCCCTGGGCTCGCGTACCCTCAGGCCCCGCCCCGCCCCGCCCCGCCCCGGGCTCACCGTGCCCTCAGGCCCCGCCCGGCCTCCGCTCGCCGCGATAGGTTCCGAAGAACCAGCGGTTTCCCTCGGGGTCCGCGATGCCGAACTCGCGGCTGCCGTACGGCTTGTCCTCGATTTCGCCGATGATCTTTACGCCGGCCGCGGTGAGACGGGCGTACAGGGCGTCGACCTGGTCGGTCACGACGTAGGCGCCGGAGGTGCCCGGCTCTCCGCAGGTATCGGCGCCGGCCGACGACTCGGGGTCGTACGAGCCGAGCATGATGCCGCCGCCCTCGGGCCAGTCGAGCTGGGCGTGGGCGACGCGGTCACCGTCCTCGTGGACGGCGGTGCGCAGGAAGCCGACGGTGCCGACGAGGAAGTCGATCAGCGCGGGAGCGTCCTGGGCCTGCAGGGCCGGCCAGACGGCGGGCTCCCGCAGGGTCGAAGGGGTGCTGGTGCTGAGCTGCTGCTTCTCGGTGGTGTTCATGCCTCCCACTCTTCGCCCCCGCCGTGCGCCCCGGCTTGGATATTCCGGCACTCCTCGGCCAGCCAGCGGGTGGGGCTCGCCCCCGTGTACTGCCGGAAGTCGCGTACGAGGTGCGAGTGGTCGTAGTAACCGGTGTCGGCGGCGACCCGGGCGAGGTCCGGCGGGCCGCCCGCCGCGACCGCGCGGACCACGGCGGCCTTGGCGTGCTGGAAGCGCATGAGGCGCGCCGCCTGCTTGGGGCTCAGCCCGGTCTCGGCGCGGAAGAGCGCGGTCAGGCGGCGCTCGCTCAGCGCGACGTGCCGGGACAGGCCGCCCAGGGTACCCGCGCCGCGGTGCCGCGCCAGCCAGGCCCAGGCCTCGGCGACCTCGGGGCGTACGGGACCCGGGGTCCGGTCCGCGTCCGCGCACCGCCGCCGCAGGTAGGCGGACAGGGCCGCGAAGCGGTCCTCCCAGCGGTCCAGCTCGCACAGCCGCTCGCGGACCTCGGCGGCGCGGGCGCCGAACACGTCCGTGCCGCCGGTGACGAGCTGCCCGCTCAGCGCGCCGGCGTGCAGGCCGAGCAGGGCGCGGGCCGCCAGCGGGTGCACGGCCAGCTGGATGCCCGCCTCGTGCTCGGGCTGGACGACGTACGCGGGGCTCTGGTGCAGGCCGCCCACGACGATGTCGGTGCGGACCGCGTCCGCGCCGGTCGCCTGGGCGGGCGTGCCGCCGCTGGCGATGGGCCCGTCCAGCGAGAAGATCACCGTCAGATACGGCGAAGGCAGACCCCGGTGCAGAGCGGGCCGCTGCCCTGCGGTGCGGTAACCGACCGCGGACACGACCATGCCGTCGAGCCGGGGAACGGCCCGGACGAACTCACGGGAGCCCATGCAGTCCAGTATGCGCGCGGTGGGCGCGGGCGGGCCGCCGGGGCGAGGGGCGGCGTCCCGCTCTCCGCTACCCGCGTCCGCCTCCCCCACACCCCCCGGGCACGGTGACTTCGATCATGGGAAACGGGCGCCCCTGCCCATAGCATTGCGCGCCGCTCCGGATGGGGCCGCGCATCGCTATCAGGAACGGCGGGACACGAAAGACATGGCAGCAGTACGAGAGAAGAAGAAGCTGGGCCTCATCGGCGCCACGGGGGCCCTCGCCGCCGCCGTCCTCGCGGGCGGCGCGCTGTGGCCGACGAGTGAGGCGACCGCCGCCGACACCTCGGTCGCCACCGCCCGCGAGCTGTCGCACTGGCCGAAGCCGGTCGCGAAGAAGCTCGGCAAGGTCATCGCCGCCAACGACCACAAGGGCGCGTACGCCGTCTTCGACGCGGACAACACGACGTACCGCAACGACCTGGAGGAGTCGCTGCTGCCCTTCCTGGAGATGAAGGGCGTACTGACCCGCAAGACCATGGACCCGTCCCTGAAGACCATCCCCTTCAAGGACACGGCCACGCACAAGGAGAGCCTCTACAGCTACTACAACCGGCTCTGCGAGGTGGACGACCAGCTCTGTTACCCCTGGGTCGCGCAGATCTTCTCCGGCTTCACGCTGAAGGAGCTCAAGGGGTACGTCGATGAGCTGCTGGCGTACAAGAAGCCGATACCCGCCGAGTACTACGAGGACGGGAAGCTCACCAAGACCGAGGTGAAGCCGCCCGAGTTCTCCGACGGCATGCGCCAGCTCTACAAGACGCTGCGCTCCCACGGCATCGAGGTGTACGTCGTCAGCGCGGCCAGCGAGGACCTGGTGCGCATGGTCCTCGCCGACCCGAAGTACGGGTACGGCGTGAAGCCGCAGAACGTCATCGGCGTATCCATGCAGCTCAAGGACCGCAAGACCGGTGAGGTGACCAGTTCCCGCAAGGAGATCGCCGAGGGCCGCTTCGGCGAGAAGGACCGCGAGAGGCTCGCGGGGCGGGAGCTGACGCCGAACCTGTGGGCGCCGCTCACCTGGTACGAGGGCAAGCCCGCGGCGATCAACACGTACATCGACGAGTGGAGGAAGCCGGTCCTCGTGGCCGGTGACACGCCGGTCAGCGACGGGCCGATGCTGTTCCACTCCGCCGATGTGGAGCACGGCGGCGTACGGGTCTGGGTCAACCGCAAGGACTCGTACATGAAGCAGCTCGACGGGATGAAGAAGAAGAACGCCGACCGGCAGCGCGAGCTGGGCCAGAAGGTGACCGCCGACAAGCGGTGGCTGACGGTCACCCCGGACCAGATCCGCTGACCCGGATCCGCTGACCCGGAACCCGCTGACCCGGAACCCGCTGGCCCGAATCCGCTAGCCGGTCGGCCGACGACCGGTCAGCCGGCCGTCGTCCACGCCGCCACCTGCTTGGCGAGCGCGCCGCCCGCCTTCGTCCACGCGAAGTGGTCGAGGCGGCCGCCCGCCTCCCGTTCGGTGTAGTGGCGCCGGGTGAGGCGGGCCCGGGGCACCTTGCCGAGCAGGTGGTCGAGGGCGGAGGCGGGGGCGAGGGTGTCGTGGTCGACGGAGACCGCGAGCACGGGCAGCTCCAGGGCGGCGAGGGCCGCTTCGTAGTCGAGCGTGGAGCCCTTGGCGGTGTAGCGGCCCGTACGCCCCTGCCGCGCCCAGTCCCGCATGACGCCCTTGGGCTGGTCGCCGCCGAAGCCGAGCCGGGTGCCGGGCCAGCGGCCGAGCACGGTCGCCGTCGCGGCGATGAGCAGCTCGCCGATGAGCAGACCGGGGGCGCGCAGTGGGCCGTACGCGCGGAACCAGACGGATCCCGTGGCGACGAGCGCCACGCCGTCGACGCCGGGGCCCGCCCTCAAAGCCGCGTACAGCAGGCCGAGTTGGCCGCCGAGGCTGTGGCCCAGGAGATACAGGGGCGGCTCGGAGCCCAGCTCGGCGCGGATCGCCGCGAGGACCGCGGGGAGGTCCTCCTCGACGATCGCGCGGTAGCCGTGGTCGTGCGCCTGGCGGTCGGTGGCGCGCGGCGTCGCCTCGCCCTGCCCGCGCAGGTCGGCGGTGAGCACGGTGAGGCCCTCGTCGTGCAGCCGGCGCGCGAAGTGGCGGTAGAAGCGGGCGGGAGTACCCATGGCCGGGAGGATGAGCACCGCGGGCGCCGGGGGCGGTCCAGGCGCCGGCCCGGAACCGGACGGAAGGAAGCGTTCGGGCACGGGGGCGCGCAGAGCACGCACCGGCACGCGGGCGCCGTCCGGGAGTTCCGCGGTCGTCAGAAGTGGCAGTTCGTCGGCGGGGCCGGCCTTGGCCATGCCGACGGGTTCCGGCTGGGTCATGGTGCACAGCATGTCTCATCGCACATGTGACCGCACGGGATCGCGCGGGATCGCGCGGGATCGTGAGACCCCCCGGAGTGAGCGCGGGGCCCGCAAGGCCACGAAAACGCCCTGCGGGCCCCGCACTTCCGCTCTCCGGCCGCTCAGCGGCTGTACCGCATCAGCGCACGCACCATGTGACAGGTGACGTCGGACGGTGGGTGGATCCCGATCTCCTCCGCCATCGCCCGTATCGTGCTGTTCTTCGCCTGGTTCGGCAGCCAGACGCCCGAGTCGAGCAGGGCGATGGCCAGGCGCATGGCCTTGAGGCGGCGGTTGTGGTTGACGTACCACTCGCGCGGCCGGCCGGCGGGCAGCGCCTTCTTCTCCAGCGGTGCGTACGGCAGGTCAAAAAGGACGGGCTTGGACACGGGCTTTGTTGTCAGTGCGGCAGCGGGCACAGGCATCCTCCTGTCGCGGTCAGGACCCCCCGTCGGGCGCCCTCGAACACTACTGTGATTCTACTGCGAGGCACTGACAATCGCCGCTGGCCAGAGGGGCTTTGGGGTGTTCGAACAGGGCCGCACCACACACCCTGGGACGGGTGTTTCGGAGGTAGCGTGTGCGGCATGGAGATCTGGATCAACCCCGCCTGTTCGAAGTGCCGCAGCGCCCTCACGCTGCTCGACGCGGAGGGCGCCGACTACACCGTGCGCCGCTACCTGGACGACGTACCGACCGAGGACGAGATCCGTGCCGTGCTGGAGCGTCTCGGCCTCGAACCCTGGGACATCACCAGGACCCAGGAGCAGGCCGCCAAGGACCTGAACCTCAAGGACCGCGAGGCCTGGCCACGCGACGCCTCGGGCCGCGCCCGCTGGATCAAGGCCCTCGCCGAGCACCCGAAGCTGATCCAGCGCCCCATCATCACGGCGGACGACGGCACGGCCGTCGTGGCTCGGACCGAGGAGGCGGTACGGGACGCGGTGTCCCGCGGATGACCGCCGCGGCATGACGTAAGGCGTATGACGTACGGCGTATGACGTACGGCGTATGACGTATGACGTATGACGTATACGGAACGTGGCCGTGACGTGAACCACACCCGGCCCAGGTAACACGGGGTTCACACAAGAGCAACGGTCGGGAAATCGCCGGTTGCGAGGCTGCCGCTCATCACCACGGCACCGCAGCACCCGCACGTTCTGCGCCGTACCGAACGTTTTAAGGATGAGGCCCCGTGACCTTCAAGGCTGAGTACATCTGGATCGACGGCACCGCGCCGACCGCCAAGCTCCGTTCGAAGACGAAGATCCTCGCCGACGACGCGAAGGGCGCCGAGCTGCCGCTCTGGGGCTTCGACGGATCCAGCACGAACCAGGCCAAGGGTCACGCCTCGGACCGCGTACTGAAGCCCGTCTTCACCTGCCCGGACCCGCTCCGCGGCGGCGACGACGTGCTCGTGCTGTGCGAGGTCCTCAACACGGACATGACGCCGCACGAGTCCAACACCCGCGCCGAGCTGGCCGAGGTCGAGGCCCGCTTCGGCGCGCAGGAGCCGATCTTCGGCATCGAGCAGGAGTACACCTTCTTCGAGGGCGACCGCCCGCTCGGCTTCCCCGTCGGCGGTTTCCCCGCCGCGCAGGGCGGCTACTACTGCGGCGTCGGCTCGGACGAGATCTTCGGCCGTGACGTCGTCGAGGCGCACCTGGAGAACTGTCTCAAGGCGGGCCTCGGCATCTCCGGCATCAACGCCGAGGTCATGCCCGGCCAGTGGGAGTTCCAGGTCGGCCCGCTCGCCCCGCTGGAGGTCTCCGACCAGCTGTGGATCGCCCGCTGGCTGCTCTACCGCACCGCCGAGGACTTCAAGGTCTCCGCGACCCTGGACCCGAAGCCGGTCAAGGGCGACTGGAACGGCGCGGGCGCGCACACCAACTTCTCCACCAAGGCGATGCGCGAGGGCTACGCGCCGATCATCACCGCCTGCGAGGCCCTCGGTGAGGGCTCGAAGCCGCTGGACCACGTCAAGAACTACGGCGCCGGCATCGACGACCGGCTGACCGGTCTGCACGAGACCGCCCCGTGGGACGAGTACAAGTACGGCGTCTCCGACCGCGGCGCGTCGGTCCGCATCCCGTGGCAGGTCGAGGTGGAGCAGAAGGGCTACATCGAGGACCGCCGCCCGAACGCGAACGTCGACCCGTACGTCGTGACGCGGCTGCTCGTCGACACGTGCTGCACCGCCCTGGAGAAGGCCGGGCAGGTCTGATTCCGCCTGGTTCATCCGCATGACGACGGGGGCGCCCACCGATCTCGCGGTGGGCGTCCCCGTCGTCGTCGGCGTCCCGTCTGCTTCAATGGGGGCATGGGCAGCAGCTACCGGAACACCGCGACGGGTCGTCATGACCTCGAGCCTTTCTGGCCCTCCCGGCAGCATCACGACTTCGACCGGATGTGTTGCCGCGCGATGAACGCGCGGGCCCTTTAAAGCCGTTCACCCGGCCTTCGCCTGACGCGCACGACGTACGTCTCGTTCTCGACGACTCCTTCTTCGCGCGAAAGAGCTGACTTCACATGGCGAACTCCCGTACCTTCACTGCCGCTTCCGCTGCGGCCTCCGTCTCCGCCGCCCGGGGGCGCCTGCGGGCCGTCGACCCGGACGAGGTGGTGCAGATCGCCGACTTCCTGCCGCCGGGCGCCCAGTGGCTGCCCGCGCCGCAGCACACCCTGCCGAGCCTGCCGGGGCAGCCACCGATGGTCGGCTATCTCGTCCTCGTACCGGCCGGGCAGCAGTCGGTCGAGCCCGAGGCACCGACCACGGGGCCGGTCAGGGTCGACGCCGTACAGCGCTCCGCCGAGGTCGACGGGCGGCCGCTCGACCTCACGTACCTGGAGTTCGAACTGCTCGCGCACCTCGTCGCGCACCCTCACCGGGTGCACACCCGGGACCAGTTGGTGACCACGGTGTGGGGGTACGGGCATGTGGGCGACGGGCGCACCGTGGACGTCCATGTCGCGCGGCTGCGGCGCAAGCTCGGCGCCGAGCACCGCGGGACGATCCAGACGGTGCGGCGGGTCGGCTACAAGTACGTCCCGCCGGCGCCTCGCTGAGCGTCGGCTCCCCCACCCCGGCGCTCGCGCTCTCTGCTTGGAGCAGAAGGCAGTTCCCCTGACCCCCCTCACCAAGGCAGAGTCGTCCCCATGAGACTTCTGATACTGGGTGGTACTGAGTTCGTGGGCCGCGCCGTCACCGAGGCGGCGCTCGCCCGGGGCTGGGAGGTGACCGTCTTCCACCGCGGCCGCCACGCGGCGCCCGAGGGGGCCCGCGCCATCCACGGTGACCGCACGGCCGAGGGCGGCCTCGCGGGGCTCGCCGAGGGCGAGTGGGACGTGGTGGTCGACACCTGGTCGGCCGCGCCGCACGTCGTACGGGACGCGGCGCGGCTGCTCGCCGGGCGGGCCGGGCGGTACGTCTATGTGTCCAGCGGTTCCGTGTACCGCTACCCGGGCGAGGCGGGGTCCGACGAGAGCTTCCCCGTGGTGGACGGCGACCCGGACGCGGAGGCGACGGCGTACGCGCAGGACAAGCGGGGCGGGGAGCTGGCCGCGATCGCCGGGTTCGGGGCCGAGCGGACGGTGCTCGCGCGGGCGGGGCTGATCCTCGGCCCCTACGAGAACATCGGCCGGCTGCCGTGGTGGCTGAACCGGGTCGCGCGGGGCGGTCCCGTCCTCGCCCCCGGGCCGCGGGACCTGGAGATCCAGTACGTCGACGTGCGGGACCTCGCGGAGTGGGTGCTCGACGCGGCCGTGGCGGAACTGCACGGTGCGTACAACCTGATCAGCCCCATGGGGCAGTTCACGATGGGCGAGCTGCTCGACGCGTGCGTCGAGGTGGCGGGCGGCAATGACGTGTCGCTCCGCTGGACGGCGCCCGAGGTGGTGCTTGAGGCGGGCATCGAGCAGTGGATGGAGCTGCCGGTGTGGCTGGCGCCCGGGGAGCTGTACGACACGATGCACCGGACCTCTTCGGAGAAGGCCGTCGCCGCGGGGCTGGGGACCCGGCCCGTCGCGGCCACGGTCCGCGACACGTGGGAGTGGCTCCAGTCCATCGGCGGTACACCGCCGCAGCGCCCCGACCGCCCGGTGGTGGGGCTCGCCCCCGAGAAGGAGGCGAAGGCGCTCGGCCTGTGACGTGACGTGACGTGGCCCCGGCGCGTTTTCCCTCTCGCGCCGGGGCCACGTCACGTATACGGGCGTCTCGTCAACGTCCCGTATACGAGCGTCTCGTCAACGCCCGCTCGACACCGGGACGTCGTGCCGTCCGGCCCGGGGCGGGGTGGCGGGCCCCTCCTCCTCGTGGGAGATCCGCGGCAGCCACCTCAGATACCGCGGCGTGTGCCAGTTCCGCTCCCCCAGCAGCGTCATCACGGACGGCAGCAGGATCATGCGGACCACCGTGGCGTCCAGCAGGACCGCGACACCGAGGCCCACGCCCATCTGCTGCATGTCCTGCATGGACAGCGTCCCGAAGACCGCGAAGACCGCCACCATGATCACGGCCGCGCCCGTCACCGCGCCCGCCGTGCGCGTGATGCCCTCATGGATCGCCGAGCGGTTGTCCATGCCCCTGTCCCGGGCCTCCCGGATCCGGGAGACCACGAACACGTGGTAGTCCATCGACAGGCCGAAGAGGACGACGAGGACGAACAGCGGCATCCAGTTCTCGATCGCGCCGACCTGCTCCGAGCCGATCAGCTCCGCGCCCCAGCCGTGCTGGAAGACGGCGGTCATGACGCCGTAGGCCGCGCCCACCGACAGGAGGTTGAGGAGGATCGACGTCACCGCGACGACCACGGAGCGGAAGCTGAAGAGCATCAGCAGGAAGGTCACGGCGGCGATGAAGCCGAAGACGGGCACGATGCCCTTGGCGAGCTGGTCGCCGAAGTCCTCGGAGGAGGCCAGGTCGCCGCCCACGTACGCCGTCGCTTCCACGCCCTCGAAGGCCGCGGGAACCGTGTCGTCGCGCAGCTCGCCGAGCGCCTTCTTGGCCTCGGCGTCGGTGCCGTCGCCCGGCAGCGGCACCGCGATCTCGGCGACGCCGGCCGCCCGGTGGACGGTGAGTTCGGCGCCGTCGCCCGCCTTCTTCGTCAGGGTGTCCAGGGCGTCCCGCACCTGCCGCGCGTCGATGTCGTCCGCCTCGACGACGATCCGGGCCGGGGCGGGGCCGCCGGGGAACTCCTCGGTGATCTTCTTGTACGAGATGGAGAGCGGGGCGTCGGAGCCGAACTGCTTCTCCAGGCCGAGCTGTTCGGTCTTCATGCCGAGCGCGGGCGCGGCCAGCGCGAGGAGCAGGACCGCCGCGCCGACGGCGAAGAACTTCGGGCGGGCGAGTACGGGCCGCAGGAGCTTGCCCGCGATGCCGCCGCTCGGTCGCGTGCCCCTCTTCGAGGTCTTCGAAGCGCGGTTCAGGAACGGGACGCGGCCCGCGTCGATCCGGTCGCCGAGCCCCGCGAGCAGCGCCGGCAGGACCGTGACGGAGCCGATCATCGCCACGCACACGACCAGGATCGTGGCGACGGCGAAGCCCTTGAAGAGGAGCAGCCCGGACAGGAACATGCCCGCCATCGCGACCATCACCGTCAGACCGGAGACCAGGACGGCGCGCCCGCTGGTGGCCGCGGCGATCCGCAGCGCGGTCTCCGCGTCCCGGCCGGCCGCCCGCTCGTCGCGCTCGCGGCGCAGATAGAACAGGCAGTAGTCGACGCCGACCGCGAGGCCCATCAGGAACATCACGGAGTACGTCGTGTCGAAGAGGTGCAGCTGATGGCTGGCGAGGGAGAGCAGCCCGAACGCCGCCACGCACGCCGTGAGCGCGAGGCCGACCGGAAGGAGGGCCGCGACCACGGCGCCGAAGGCGACCAGGAGGATGCCGAGCGCGAGCGGCACCGCGGTGAACTCGGCCTTCTTCAAGTCGTCGGAGAGCAGGTCGGACAGTTGCTTCTCGGAGCTGGCGTCGCCGAACTGGTGGAGGGTGATGCCATGCGCCGCGCCGTCCTCCCGCGCCTTCGCCACGGCGTCGAGCACCGGCTGGACGCGGTCGGCCGCCTCGTCCGACGCGCCCTTGATCTCGAAGCGGAGCAGCGCGTCCTTGCCGTCCTCGGAGGGCAGCGGCGCCTGGACGTCCCGCACGTCGCCGGTCGCGGTCAGCGCCTTCGACAGGTCGGCCGCCGCGTCGCGCCAGCCGTCGGCGGTCCGCGCGGTGACCATGACGAGTTCGCCCGCGGGCTCGTCGACGCCGGCGTTTTTGAGGATCTCGGCGGCCCTGCCCGAGTCGCCGACCCCCATTTCGTCGTCGGACGCGGTGACCATGCCGCAGGCCCCGCCGAGGACCGTGGCGAGGACCACGAAGACGAGCCAGCCGAGTACGGCCGTCTTGCGGTGGTGTGCGCTCCACACCCCGAGTCGTGCCGCGAGGTTCCGCCTCATGGCGATTTCGCCCCCATCAGTCTGCGTGAGTGAACGTCGAACAAGACGTGACCACGCTAGAAATCGGGGAGTTGCCGCCCCAGCCGTCGAGCACCCCTCCGTGTGAAGCACAGGGCGAGGTCAGGGGGTGTCGTCAGGTACACCCCCCGCTCGGGTGGAGGACCCAATGACCTGGGCCCGCGCCACCCGCGAGACTGTGACGGTGCCGTACGCACGGAACGCGGCGGGCCACCCGTGCACCGCCCGTGCTCGACGAGAGGGATGGATGACCATGACGAGGCTGAAGGACGCACTGATCGCGGGGGCCCGGGGCCTCTATCTGGCGATCGTCTCGTTGGTGGGCTCGATCGTCCTCTTCGTGTTCTCGGTCGTCTCGATCGCGTTGATCCTGGTCGGGATCGGCGTCTTCACCACGCCGGCCGTCCTGATGGGCGTACGCAAGTACGCCGACGCGCAGCGCATACGGGCCGGTGAGTGGTCCGGCGTACAGATCCCGGTTCCGTACCGCACTCCGCCGGCCGGTGGGCGGTCCGGTGTCGCCGGGCAGGTGGAGCGCTGCTCGCTGATGCTGAAGGACCCGGCGACCTGGCGCGACCTCCAGTGGCTCCTGGTGAACATGACGGCGGGCTTCGTCGTCGCGATCTTCGCCCCGGCGCTGCCGCTCTACATGCTGTACGGCTGGGTTCTCGCCTTCGGCGTATGGGAGCCGATCCACAACGCGGGCGGCGGCGAGTGGTACGCCTTCATCCACGTCACCTCGCAGTCCACCGCCAACCAGGCGGCCGCGCTCGGCGTGGGCTTCTTCGCGCTGGGCGTCCTCGTCAACACCTCGCTCGTACGCGCCCACTTCCTCCTCGCCCGTACGTTCCTGGCGCCCACTTCGGCCATGCGGGAGCGCGAACTGGCCCACCGAGTCGACCGGTTGACCGAGACGCGGCACGACGCCGTGGACAACTCCGCCGCCGAGCTGCGCCGCATCGAGCGCGATCTGCACGACGGCGCGCAGGCCCGCCTGGTGGCCATGGGCATGGACCTCGGCACCATCGAGGCGCTCGTCGAGACGGACCCGGCCAAGGCCAAGCAGCTGCTCGCCAAGGCCCGGCAGAACTCCGGCGAGGCGCTGACGGAGCTGCGCGACCTGGTCCGCGGCATCCACCCGCCGGTCCTCGCCGAGCGCGGCCTCGGGGACGCGGTGAAGGCCCTCGCGCTGCGCCTGCCGATCTCCACCGAGGTCGATGTGGAGCTGCCGGGCCGGGCCGAGGCCCCGGTCGAGTCGGCGGCGTACTTCGCGGTGAGCGAGTCGCTGACCAACGCTATCAAGCACTCGGGCGCCGACCGCCTCTGGGTGGACATGCACCACGGCGACGGCATGCTGCGCATCGCCGTCACCGACAACGGCAAGGGCGGCGCGGCCGTCGGCGCGGGGTCCGGACTGAGCGGAATCGAACGCCGACTCGGTACATTCGACGGCGTACTGGCCGTCAGCAGTCCCGCGGGCGGCCCGACCATGGTGACCATGGAGATCCCTTGCGCGTTGTCCTAGCCGAAGACCTCTTCCTGCTGCGCGACGGTCTGGTGCGGATGCTGGAGGCATTCGACTTCGAGATCGCGGCGGCCGTGGAGAGCGGGCCGGAACTGACCAAGGCCCTCGCCGAGTTGCGGCCGGACGTCGCCGTCGTCGACGTCCGGCTTCCGCCGTCCCACACCGACGAGGGCCTCCAGTGCGCGCTGGCGGCCCGCCGCGCCAGGCCGGGGCTGCCCGTGCTCGTCCTCTCGCAGCATGTGGAGCAGTTGTACGCGCGTGAGCTGCTGGCCGACGGCACCGGCGGCGTCGGGTATCTCCTCAAGGACCGGGTGTTCGACGCCGCGCAGTTCATCGACGCCGTACGCAGGGTCGCGGCGGGCGGGACCGCCATGGACCCGCAGGTGATCCAGCAGCTCCTCTCGCGGCGCTCCAGCGACCAGCCGCTCGGCGCGCTCACCCCGCGCGAGCGGGAGGTGCTCGAACTCATGGCGCAGGGAAGGTCGAACGCGGCGATCGCGTCCCAACTCGTGGTCACGGAGCGGGCGATCGCCAAGCACACGTCCAATATCTTCGGAAAACTCGATCTTCCGGTCTCCGACGACGACAATCGGCGCGTGCTCGCGGTATTGGCGTATCTCGACCGAGGGCGCTGAACACGCCGGGCGGTTGATGCGTATGTAGCCCCATGGGACGCACATCACGAAAACGATCAAAGCTGGCCGGACGGATGATCGCCGCGTCGGCGGCCCTGCTCATGGGCGGCGGCGGTCTCGTCGCGGTGAATGTCTACGCGAACGCCGAAGAAGGCACGGATCAGCCCCCTCCACAGAGCGCCGGGCAACAGGCATCGACCATCAGCTGCCCGGACGTGGCCAATCAGCTGCCCGAGGTGCCCGAACCGGCGCGCGGCACGGTGGACCGCCGGCTCGCCGAACTGGACAGCCAGATCACCCGTGCCTACGCGGAGTTCACCGAGGCCGAGGAGAAGGAATCCGTGCTCGGCCCGCTGGAGGAGCGGCGGCGCGGCACGCTCGGTGAGATCGCGGACGCCATGGACCGGGCCGGTGGGCGGCCGGAGGGAATCGACGGCATGGCGCCCTGTACGTTACGGGCCGACGACCAGGCACAGGGCGAGGGACAGGGCGAGGAGCAGGGCGAAGGGCGGGACGGGGGGCAGAGCAGTAATGGGCCCGAAGCCGGTGACTTCGTCGAGATCGAGTCCGTACGGCCCAACGTCAACCGCCCCCGCAATCAGCGCGGCGCCTCCCGCGGGACCTTCACCACGAAGTGCGGGCGGAACGAGAACGGCAAGTTCAATCCCGACAATGTCATCGTCGCACCCGGTGTGAGCAATGGCGCTCACCATATGCACGATTACGTGGGCAATCAGGCGACGGACGCGTTCTCCAGCGATGACGATCTCGCCGACGGCGAGACCAGTTGCCGCAATCAGGGCGACAAGTCGACGTATTACTGGCCCGTGCTGCGCCTCCAGAACGGAAAGGACGAGAACGACGCCCAGGCGGACGGCGGCGGCAAGGACCAGAACGTCGGCGAGATCCAGACACCGGCCTCCGTCACCCTGAAATTCGCCGGGAATCCGACGGGCAAGGTCGTCGCGATGCCGCGCTTCCTGCGCGTCATCACCGGCGACGCCAAGGCGTTCACGAACGGCGACGCCAATGCCAACGCCTCCTGGAGCTGCACCGGATTCGAGAACCGCCAGCTCAGGGACAAGTACCCGATCTGCCCCGAGGGCAGCAAGGTCGTCCGGACGTTCAACTTCCAGAGCTGCTGGGACGGGCGCAACACCGACAGCGCCAACCACCGCACCCATGTCGCCTTCGCCGATCAGCGGACCGGCGCCTGCCCCCGGGGCTTCCGGGCCATCCCGCAGCTGGTGCAGCGCGTGGTGTACGACGTACCGCCGGGGCCCGGCTTCGCCGTCGACTCGTTCCCCGAACAGCTGCACAAACCCGTCACCGACCACGGTGACTTCATCAACGTATTCGACGAGCGGCTGATGCGGCGCGTGACGAGCTGCGTCAACTCCGGGCAGCGCTGCACCTGACCCCCCCCGGCCCGCTCAGCCCCCGTGGCGGACCCGTCCGTTCATCCCCCGTGGCGGCCGTGGTGGCTCCCGCCGTGCCTCCCCGCGGCGTCCACCACGGTCCCGCCGAGCCGCTCGCGCAGCGCCGAGATGTCGGCGGGGCCGCCGACCGCGACCCAGCTGCCGCCGACGAGGTACGTGCCGCCGTAGTCGTCCGCCTCGTCGAGCCATTCGGCCTGGCCACGCGCGTTTGTAAAGGTTACGAGGATGTAGCGCCGGGCACCGTTCTCACAGGTGGCCTGGCGCAGGTCGGCCGCGTCCGTCTGGATGTCGGCCCTGCATCTCGCCCTGGCCGCCAGCTGCTCCAGGCTGCCGCTCGCCGTGCTCGGTGTGTCGTCACCCCCCGAGCCGCATCCCACGATCACCGAGCCGCATCCCACCATCGCGAGCAGAAGGCCCACGCCCCTGCCCGAAAGCACGATCCGTGCTGCCTTCATCGCCCCACCAACCTCTTCCGGCGAGCCGAACCCGCCTGTCTCGTATGCACCTTTGAGGGGAGTCGGCCGCGCGGATACCGTGCGCCGCAGCCTTCACCTCAGGGGGTACACATGTCCGAACCGTCCCGTCGTACCGTGCTCGGCACCGCCGGTGCCCTCGGCCTCGGCGCCGCCATCGGCGCAGTGCCGCTGCCGGCCCGCGCCGCCGAGGGGTCCGAGAAGGCCCCCGCCTTCGATACGGATTCCGCGCGCTCGGCGCTCAACAGACTTCTGCCGCGTCACGCGGAGCAGATCCGGCTCAGACTCCTGCCCGCGCGGGGCCGCGAGGACCGCTTCCGGGTCACCGGGGCCACCGGGCGGATCGAGGTGTCCGGCACGACACCCGCGGTGCTCCTCACCGGCGTCCACTGGTACCTGAAGTACGTGTGCGGCGCCCACATCACCTGGAACGGCGACCAGCTGGACCTGCCACGCAGACTGCCCGCGCCCGCCAGGCCGCTGGAGCGGTCCACCGGGCTCCCCCACCGGTTCGCCCTGAACGACACCAACGACGGGTACACCGCGCCGTACGCCGACTGGACGTACTGGGAGCGGATGATCGACGTACTCGCCCTGCACGGCTGCAACGAAGTCCTCGTGGTGGCGGGCGCCGAGGCCGTCTACCACCGGGTCCTCCAGGAGTTCGGCTACTCCGACGCCGAGGCCAGGGCGTGGCTGCCCGCGCCCTCGCACCAGCCGTGGTGGCTGCTGCAGAACCTCTCCGGGTACGGAGGTCCGCTCACCGCCGAACTCATTGCGGACCGCGCCGCGTTGGGGCGCAAGATCACCGACCGGCTGCGCGCGCTCGGCATCGCGCCCGTGCTGCCCGGCTACTACGGGCACGTGCCCGACGGGTTCGTCGAGCGCAACGGCGGCGACGCGCGGGTCGTACCGCAGGGCGTCTGGCACGGCTTCGAGCGGCCCGACTGGCTCGATCCGCGCACCTCGGCCTTCGCGAAGGTCGCCGCGTCCTTCTACCGGCACCAGGAGCGGCTCCTCGGCCCCGCCGACCTGTTCAAGATGGACCTGCTGCACGAGGGCGGCACCGCCGGTGACGTGCCCGTGCCCGCCGCCGCCCGGGGCGTGGAAGCCGCCCTGCGCACGGCGCGGCCCGGCGCGACGTGGGTGATCCTCGGCTGGGAGGCCAATCCGCTGCCCGCGCTGCTCGACGCCGTCGACAAGAAGCGGATGCTGATCGTCGACGGCGTCTCGGACCGGTACACGAGCGTCACCGACCGGGAGAGGGACTGGGGCGGCACGCCGTACGCCTTCGGCACCATCCCCAACTTCGGCGGGCGCACGACGATCGGTGCCCGCACGCACCTGTGGAACGAGAAGTTCTTCGCCTGGCGTGACAAGCCGAACAGCGCGCTGGTGGGCACCGCCTTCATGCCGGAGGCCACGGACCGCGACCCGGCCGCCTTCGAGCTGTTCTCCGAGCTGGCCTGGGCCGAGGGGCCGGTGGACCGGGCTTCGTGGTTCTCCTCGTACGCCGACTTCCGGTACGGCGGGCGCGACCGCGACGCGCGGGCCGCCTGGCGGGCGCTGCACGACACCGCCTACCGGCACACCGCCGTGGAGCGCAGCGACCCCCACGACTCCCTGTTCGCCGCCCGCCCCGACCTCGCGGCCGGCCGCGCCGCCGAGTACGCGCCGCGCGCCCTGACCTATGACCCGGCCCGCTTCGACGCCGCGCTCACCGGGCTGCTGGGGGTGGCGGGCGGGCTGCGGGGCAGCGCCGCCTACCGCTACGACCTGGTGGACGTGGCACGCCAGGCCCTCGCACACCGCAGCCGGCAGCTCCTGCCGCAGCTGCGGGCGGCGTACCGGCGCGGTGACCAGGCAGCCTTCCGGGCCCTTTCCACGCTGTGGCTGCGGCTGATGCGGCTCTCGGACGAGGTCACCGGGACCGACCCCGCGTTCCTGCTCGGGCCCTGGGTCGAGGCGGCCCGGCGCATGGCGACGACCGAGGCCGAGCGCGCCGAGTTCGAGCGGACCGCCAAGGTACTGATCACCGTCTGGGGCGACCGCGCCACCGCCGACGGCGGCAGGCTCCACGAGTACGGCAACCGCGAGTGGCACGGGCTGATGAGCGACTTCTACGTGCCCCGCTGGCAGCGGTGGCTCGACGAGCTCGCGGACGCGATGGCGGCGGGGCGCGAGCCGAAGCCGGTGGACTGGTACGCGGTGGAGGAGCCGTGGACGCGGTCGCGCGAGGACTATCCACTGCGGCCGGTCGGCGACCCGTACCGCACCGCCTCGCGGGTGCGGGGCGTCCTCGCGCGGGCGCCCTACCAGGGTCTGGTGGAGGTCACCGCGGAACCGCCCGCCTTCCCGCCGGGCGGCCACGCGCGCGTGACGGCCGTCTTCCGCAACGTCAACGGGCTGCGTGCCACGGGCCGCGTCGACTTCGCGTTGACCGGCATCGAGGCGGAGCCGACGGGACCGGTGTCCCTGCCGAGGGTCGGGCCCGGGGGCACGGGCCAGGTGACGTGGCGGGCCAGTGCGCCGGACACGCCGCTGGACCGGCCGCTGCGTCCGCTGCCGTACGAGATCGCCGTGCGGTACGGGCCGGCCGGCGAGCGGCGGGTGCGGCACGTCCACGAAGGGACGCTGTTCGAGGCGGGGCCGGTGGGCGGCGACTGGAAGACGTACTCCAACAACGGCGCCGTCTTCGGCGAGTTGGAGGGGCGGTACGCGATCGACGGGGGCGGGGCCGACCTGTGGAAGGGCACCACCGAGTTCGGCACGCTCTACCGTGCCGGGGCGTTGCGCGACGGGGTCTCGGTGACGGTCCGGGTCGACGCGCAGGCGGCGACGGGGCCGTGGGCGCGGGCGGGGATCATCGCCCGCAACTCGATGGCCACGGTGGGCTCTCCTGGCATCGTGAACCTCGCCGTCACTCCGGGGAACGGGGTCGTGCTGTCTTACGACACGAACGGGGACGGCACGTTGGACACGTACAAGCGGGTTACGGGGGTCAGGGCGCCGGTGCTGCTGCGGCTCGCTCGGGTCGGGGGTGCGGTTACGGGGGCCCTTTCCACGGACGGGGGTGGTGCTTGGCGGGAGGTGGCGACGGTCGGCGTGCCGCCGGGCGCTGCGGCTGTGCAGGACGTGGGGATGTTCATGAGCGCCACTCATGGGGGTGACGGCGCGCGGGGGACGGTGTCGTTCAGTGGGTGGCACCTGGGGTAACGGTCGCTGGCGGGGGCGCCTTGCACTGGCGGGGCGCCTTGAGCGGGGTCTCGCCTTCTCTCCGTCTGTGGGGCGGGGCCGCGGGGGTATGTGCGTGCTCGCCATCTTGGTGCGGGCGTTGATTTGCTGCTGGGCCAGTTGCCCTACTGTGCTCCGCTCGCACATACCCCCACGTCCCCTCGGGAGCGCTCGCGACTGCGGGTGGGTGGGGGTGGCCCGCCCGGGGCCGCGTAGGCCCATGTCCTCTCGGAAGCGCTCGCGGCTGCGGGCCGTCGCGGCTTCCCAACTCCCACGCCCACCTCAACAGCTCCGGGGTCCCCGCCCGCCCTGTGTTCCCACACCCACCCTCGCAGCGCGGGAGTTCCCCACCTGCCCGCCCTGTGTTCCTACGCCCACCCCGCAACGCGGGGTAAACGGGCGGGTGGGTGGGAGACATCCGCCGCGGAGCGGCGGGGCAGGGGTTATGCGGGGCAACGCATATACGGGGAGGGGAAGTTGGCGGTGGCCGCATCTGCCGCGCTACCAGCGAGCCATGGGCGCTTACGCCCGCGCACTCGTGGAGCCCGGCCAGTCATGAGGTGACCAACCGACGATTCGCTCGTTTTGCTGAACGTGTCGTCGAATGTGCAGTCCCCGCAGTCGCAGTCCCCGAGCGTCACCGGCCCCGCCCCCGTCGTCGACGTGGAGCAGGCCGAGGCCGCCCTCGTCGAGCACTACCCGCGGCTCGTCCGGCTCGCCTACCTGGTGCTGCCACCCAGCCTCGGCCGCAACCGCCGCGTCCTGACCGCCCACTCCCTCACCCAGCGTGCCCTGCCGCGCCGCCGCACGTCCGGCGCGGCGGCCGTCATCCCCGCGCAGCAGGGCGGCGGGGGCGGTGGTCATCAGCGGGGGCCCGGATACGCGTACGTACGTCTCCAGGTTCTGCGCGGCGCGCTCGACGCCGGGCTCCCCCTGACGTGGCGTGCCTGGCCCAGGAGGGCGCAGCTTCCGCCGCTGCTGCCGCAGGTCAGAGGGCTGCGGCTCTTCCCGCGTTCCGGTGGCGCCGACGAACTCGCCCTGGACCAGCGGCTGGCCCAGCTCTCCGGCGCCGCCCGTGCCGCGTATGTGCTGCGCGGCCTGGAGGCGCTCGACGACTCCGGGGTGCGCACGGTGCTGGCGGGCGCCGGCTGCGTCGACCCGGGCGCCGCCCTCGACGAGGCGGACGACGTCGAGGCGCGCTACGCCCTGCTCGCCTCCTCCGAGTTCGACCCGTGCTCCCTGCAGGCCAGACCCCCCGACCTGATGCGGCGCAGGCAGCACATGAAGGCCGCGGGCGTCGCCGCCGTCGCCACGCTGGTGTGCGGGGCGCTCCTCGGTCTGCCGGGCGGCGGCTGGGGGCCCGACGGCGCCGCCGCTCCCCCGTACGCGCAGAACCCGGCCGGGCAGGCCGCCCTCGACCCGGAGCAGTTGACGGTGATCGGCGCCGGGGCGTGGAAACGTTCCGCCCGTACCGACTTCTCCGTCTGGCCCGCGCGCGGCAACCTCACCGGGGACAAGGAGCTGCTGCGCCGCGCCCTCGCCGTCTGGGCGCGGCCCGGCGAATCCGTCCAGGTCTCCGCCACCCCGGGCACCGCCGCCGGGGCGCCCCCCGGGCCCGCCCAGCTCCTCTTCGCCGGGGACATCGACGACGCCCGCGTGGTGCTGCTCCACGACGGTCTGCGCGTCGTGCGCTACGCCGAGCCGAGGGAGGGCACGAGCGGCGCCGCGCTGGACCTCGCGCGCGTGGACGGCGCCACCGGCCCCGAGGCGAACGCCGTCGTCGTCAACCGCGCGGACGGCAACATCCGCTACTTGACGGCCCCCTGGGTCCGCGCCGCCGCGGTCCACGACCTGGTCAAGCCCGCTGGTAAGGCCCTCCCCCTGGACCGCGACGAGGAAGGCGTCACCGACCCCTTCGCCGGTCCCGCGCAGACCGGCCGGTGCACGTCGTGGAACGCGCTGCGGCTGCGCGACAACTCCGGTGCCGTGCGGATGTCGACCGACCTCGGTGAGCTGACCCCCGCCCGGCTGACCGCGGGCCGCCCCGAGGCGCCGCGCGAGGCCGCCCCCGCCGACTGGGCCAAGTCCGCCTGCTCCCTCGCGTCGGTGCGCTCCCACGGCGTGCGGTCCGTGAACTCCTGGGCGTACGCCCGTCAGGCCCTCCCCGAGGTCAACGGCGTCGCCCAGTGGGTCTGCACGCGCGCCGAGACCTGGCGGGGCGGCGGCAGCAGGACCCTCGCCCAGTTCCAGACCGCGGGCGGCCCCGCGGGCGCGGTGGCCGCCAAGGCCGAGGACTCCCCCGCGTGCGGCGCCCGCGACCCCCGGATCCTCGCGGGCGTCCTGTGGAAGTCCCGGGCCGGGAACTGGTACCTCCTCGGCGCGGGCAGCAAGAACGTCACGTCCCTGACCACGTCCGGCGGCCACCGGGTCCAGGGCAACGTCCTCGCGCTCAGGACGGAGCGCACCGCCCGCGCCCGCCTGACCGGCACCCTTGCGGACGGCACGAAGGTGACGACGTTGCGGTAGGGGGATCCCCCTGCCACTGCGGCAGGGGGTTCTCGGCCGACCTGATTTTCGTCGCCCACCCCTGTACCGCCCCACCTACCCATCAGTACATTGACGCCATGTCTAATACGCAGAGCCGGGGGCCCGAGCCCGTCGCGTCCGAGCACACGGCGCTCAAGGCACGCAACGTCTCCTTCTCCTGGGAGAACACCCCGCTCCACTGGCTCCCGAACGACCCGTTCACCACGCACACCATCAACGTGCTGCATCTGCTGCTGCCCGCCGGTGAGCGGTGGTTCGTACACGTCTACAAGCAGGTCCTGCCGCACATACGTGACGAGCGGCTGCGCGAGGACGTCATCGGGTTCATCGGCCAGGAGGCGATGCACTCGCAGGCCCACGACGAGGTCCTGCCGCACCTCAGGGAGCAGGGGCTCGACCCGACGCCGTACACCGCCCAGGTCGACTGGCTCTTCGAGAAGCTGCTCGGGGACCGGACGCTGCCGCCGGGCAGGCCCCGCCACTGGTGGCTGATGGAGCGCGTCGCGATGATCGCGGCCATCGAGCACTACACCGCCTTCCTCGGCGACTGGGTCCTCAACGCCGAGGAGCTGGACCTCAGGGGCGCCGACCCGACCATGCTGGACCTGCTGCGCTGGCACGGCGCCGAGGAGGTCGAGCACCGGTCCGTGGCCTTCGACCTCTTCATGCACGTCGACGGCGGCTACGGGCGCCGCGCGCGGACCTGGGCGACCGCCTTCACCGCCCTGGTCTTCCTCTGGCAGCGCGGGGCGCGGTTCTTCATGGAGAACGACCCGACGCTCGTCGGCGGCAAGGCGAGCTTCAAGGACTTCCACCGCAGCGGACGCGCGGGCACGCTGCCCTCCACGGGCGACATGATCCGCTCCATCCCCCGCTACCTGAGCCGCACTTACCACCCTTCGCAGGAGGGCAGCACGGCACAGGCCGTCGCCTATCTCGCCTCCTCGCCGGCCGCCGTCGCCGCCGCCGCCGAGAAGGCCGGTGCCCAGCAGTCGAACGGGGGTGTCTGACATGCCCCGCGTCCGCACCCTCGCCCTCGTCGCGGGCGGCGCCCTGCTCGCCCGGCGGGCCATGCGCCGCCGCATCGCCGCCTCCCCGCTGTGGCCACTGCCCGCCCTGGAGGAGCCGGTGTCCGGGCAGCCGCGCTCCCGGGCGCTGCGGCTGCGCGTGACGCGGCACGAGCGCGTGGCCGACGGTGTGGTCCAAGTGCGTTTGGAGGGCGTGGACTTGCCTCCGTGGCGGCCCGGCGCCCATCTCGATCTGGTGCTCCCCTCGGGGCTGGTACGCCAGTACTCGCTCTGCGGCGACCCCGAGGACTCCTCCTCGTACACCGTCGCGACCCGGCTGATCGGCGCCGAGCAGGGCGGCAGGGGCGGCTCGCGCGAGGTGCACGAACGGTTGCGGGAGGGCGTCGAGGTGGAGGTGCGGGGGCCGCGCAACCGCTTCCCGCTCGCCGACGCCCCGTCGTACGTCTTCGTGGCCGGGGGCATCGGCATCACGCCGGTCCTGCCGATGCTGCGGGCCGTCGACGCCTCGGGCGCGCCGTGGCGGCTGCTGTACGGGGGGCGTACGCGTGCCTCCATGCCGTTCCTCGAAGAGGTCGGGAAGCTCGGCGGGGCGCGCGAGGGGCGGGTCACCGTCGTCGCCGAGGACGAGGACGGGCTGCCGGACGTGGCCGCCTTCCTGGACGGCACGCCGGAGGGCGCCGCCGTTCACGTATGCGGGCCGGAAGCGCTGCTGGACGCGGTCGGTGCCGCGCTGCCCGAGGGGTGCTCGCTGCACCTGGAGCGGTTCTCGCCCCGCGCCTCCACCGGGGGCGGTACCTCCTTCGAGGTCGAACTGCGCCGCAGTGGACGCACGGTGGCGGTCGCGGCGGACAGTACGGTGCTCGCCGCGGTCCGCGCCGAGCTGCCGAACACGGCGTACTCCTGCGAGCAGGGATTCTGCGGAACGTGCCAACAGCGCGTCCTGGAAGGGGAGATCGAGCACCGCGACGAGCTGCTGAAGGACGACGAGCGGGCCCGTTCCATGCTCATCTGCGTCTCGCGGGCGCGCGGTGAGCGGCTCGTCCTCGACATGTGAACGGCCCCGGCGGACCGGCCCGCGGAAGGCCGGTTCCGCTCGGTAAGGTGTTCGCATGACAACCGGGGTGCGCCGCAGGATGGGTGTCGAGGAGCGGCGGCAGCAGTTGATCGGGGTCGCGCTCGACCTGTTCAGCCACCGCTCGCCCGACGACGTCTCGATCGACGAGATAGCAGCGGCCGCGGGCATCTCGCGTCCGCTGGTCTACCACTACTTCCCCGGCAAACTCAGCCTGTACGAGGCGGCGTTGCGGCGGGCGGCCGAGGATCTGGCCGAGCGGTTCGTGGAGCCGCGCGAGGGCCCGCTCGGGACGCGGCTGCTGAAGGTGATGGGCCGCTTCCTGTCCTTCGTCGACGAGCACGGGCCCGGCTTCTCCGCGCTGATGCGGGGCGGTCCCGCGGTCTCGGCGGGCGGCGCCTGCCCGGTGGGGACGGCGTCGACGACCAACGCGCTGATCGACTCGGTGCGGCAGGCGGCGTACGACCAGATCCTCGCGCACCTGGGCGTCACCGAGCCGCCCGCCCGGCTCGAACTCGTCGTGCGGTCCTGGATCTCGCTGGCGGAGTCCACGGCGCTGCTCTGGCTGGACGGGCGGCGCGTTCCGCGCGGGGAGCTGGAACTGCAGCTGGTGCACGACTTCGCGGCGCTGACCGCGGTGAGCGCCGCCTACGACGAGGAGATGGCGGCGCTGCTGCGCTCCATCCTCGCCAGGGAGCCGGCCGACGGTCCGTTCGCCGAGCTGATCGTCCGCCTTGTCGCGCTGGCGCCTCAGGCGTCCGACGACTTGCGGTAGGACTCGTCCAGGTCGCGGATCTCGGCCGAGGCGTGCAGGACGAGCCCGCCGACGGGCTTCACGTACTGCCGCACGAGGTCCAGCGTGCCTTCGGTGACCCGCGCCTTGGTCCGCGCCGAACGGCCGGGCAGCAGCCCGATCATGACGTGCACGATGCCGTCGTCGCCGGTCCCGCCGCCCACCACGCTGTCCTCGGTCCGCACGAAGCGGGTCTTGCAGGCGTCCGCCTCGGCGTCGGCGACGTCGACGAGCAGCGGGTGCAGGGCGAGCGCGAACCCCCTGCGGTCGAAGTCCTCGGCGAGCCGCTCGGAGTAGTCGACAGTGATCTGCGGCATGGCCACACCCCTCATAGGTCCGATGTCATGCCCACCTTTACGGTGATCGCCATGACGGCGCAACTGACCATCCGCAGTGCGGACGAGACCGACACGACCACCCTCGCGAATCTCTACGACGGTGCGGCCCGCTGGATGCTGGAGCACGGCATCGACCAGTGGAAGCCGGGCGACAAAGACGAACGGCACTTCCGCCGGCTGATCACCTCGGGCGCGGAGGAGGTGTGGCTCGCCCACGAGGGGGACGAGGTCGTCGGGGCGTACGAGGTGTGGTGGGACGACGTGGCCGCCTGGGGCGTGCGGGAGCCGGACGCGGGCTATGTGCACCGGCTGATGGTGCGGCGCGGGGCGCGGCCCGGGACGGGGCGGGCGATGCTCGCGCGGGCCGAGCGGCGGATTGCCGAGGCGGGGCGCGAACTGTGCCGTCTGGATTGCGTGTCGGCCAATCCGCGGCTGCGCGCGTACTACGAGGGGGCCGGGTACACGGTCGTCGGGGAGCTGACGGGGAAGGTCGCCGCCGACGGGAGTACGTACGGCGTGACGCTTCTGGAGAAGCGGCTCACCGGCGCCCGCTAGGCGGGACCAGGCCTAACGCTCACCGGTCAGGCGCAGGGCGAGGAGCGCGATGTCGTCGTCGCTGTCGTGGCCGAAGCAGGCGAGCAGTGTGTCGCAGAGGGCGTCGACGCCGAGCGGTGCGTCGCCCGCGACGGTGCGCAGGTGTTCCATGGAGACCACGAGGTCGGTGCCGCGGGTCTCGATGAGCCCGTCGGTGACCATGAGGAGCCGGTCGTTGGGGCGCAGGAGCGTCTCGGTGGGCGTGGGCCTGTCCAGGCCGAGGCCGAGCAGCGGGCCGCACGCCTTGAGGTAGTCGGCGCTGCCGGTGTCGTTGACGACGAGGGGCGGGATGTGCCCGGCGTTGGCGACGCGGGTGCGGCCGGTGCCGGGGTCGACGAGCGCGAGGCAGAGGGTGGCCGTCACGTCGGGGTGGTAGCGCTGGAGCATCTTGTCGAGGCGGTGGGCGAGCGCCCGGGGGTCGGGTTCGTCGACGCAGTAGGCGCGCAGGGCGTGCCGGATCTCGACCATCACGGTGGCGGCGTCCAGGGAGTGGCCGACGACGTCGCCGATGGCGGTGAGGACGCCCGCCGAGGTGGGCAGCGCGGCGTAGAAGTCGCCGCCGATCTCCGTGTCGCGGGAGGCGGGTTCGTAGCGCACGACGACTTCCGTGCCGGGCATCTGCGGTACGTGCGCGGGCAGGAAGCTGCGCTGGAGGGTGAGGGCGATGTGGCGTTCCATCTCGTACATGAGCAGTCGCTCCGCGGCGAGCGCGGTGGCGTGGGCGAGCCGCCCCACGAGACGCCCGGTGTCGGGGATGGATCCTCGGGCGAACGTGGGTGTGGCGAGGCAGACGGGTGCGCAGCCCTCGCGGCTGCGGGCCAGGGCGAGCCGGGCGCCGTCGGGCGGTCCAAAGCCGCCGGGCGGTTCGGCCTGGAAGAAGCCGGGCGGCCACAGCGGGGTGGGCGCGATGATGCTGCGCACGCCGACGTGGCCGGACATGATGCGCAGGACGAGGCGGGCCACCGCTTCGTGCGCGCCGTCGTCGGGCAGCGAGGCGGGGGTCCTGCGCCGGGACAGGCCGCGGTGCAGGGCGCCGTCGTCGCCGACGATGAACGCGGCGGCGGGGCTCCGGGTGAGGCGGTCGGTGCCCGCGGCGGCGGCGTCGGCCAGTTCGCGCGGGCAGCGGGCGGACTGCACGTCGAGGATGGTCTCGGCGAGCCGCGTCAGATGGCCGGCCTGTGCCTCGGCGTCGCTGCGGTGGCGGGCGCCGCGGGCGACGGCGCGGACGACGGCCTGGATCTCCTCCGGTTCGGCGGGCACCGTCAGATAGGCCTCGCCGCCCGCGTCGAGGCCGCGGCACCGGTCGGCGGGGGCGACGCGGGCCGCCGAGAAGTGGACGATGGGCAGGGCGGCGGCCCATGGTGATTCCTTGAGGCGGCGGCAGAGTTCGAAGCCGCTCATGTCGGGCAGGCCGACATCGACGAGCGCCACGTCGGGCAGTGCGCCCGCGCGGTGGCGCGCTTCGAGTTCGCTGAGGGCCTCGCCGGCACTGGCGACGAGGATGACGCGGTGCCCGTCCCGGCGCAGGACGGCGCCCAGCGCGTACCGACTGGCGGCGACGTCGTCGACCACCAGGACCGTGGTGCCTGCCTTGCCGTTGCTGCTCAAGCTGGCCCCTTTGGGGCTGTTCGGAGGGGGTGTCGGTGGGGCAGGCCGCCTCATGCCTGCCCCACCAAGTTAGCGCCCTAGTGCCCGCGCCGGGAGAAGACGGCGACGGTCCGACCAGGAACGGTGAAGATCCCCGAACCCGCTTCATACGAAGCGGATTTCACGATATCGTCTGCGCCCTTTGCCTGGACGGGGTGCAGTGCGTACGTCTTCCCGGCGGCGGCCGGCACCTGTTGTCTCCGCGCCTCGGGGGTGGCGTTGAAGACGACGACGAGGCCGCCGGCGCGCAGGGTGATGACGCCGGGCGTCTCGGTGCGGCCCGACAGAGGGAAGGAGAGCGTCCGCTGCACGTCGGCGGCGGTGCGCTGTCCGAAGGCCGGTTCGGTCGTACGGATCTCCAGCAGGTCACGGTAGGCGGCCGAGGTCGCCTCGATGTCCGGGCAGCCCACGCGGACCGACGTCAGCAAGGGCTTGGCGTAGGGCCACTTGGGCCTGTTGTCGGCGGCCGGGGGCAGCCCGCGGCCGAAGCCGTTGCCGTCGCGGCAGTCCCAGTGCAGGGCGTTGAACCAGTCGCCGCTGTCGTAGGAGTTGCGGTCCAGCGACTTGGAGCGCAGCCGGTCGCTGCCCGCCTGGGAGAGCGCGGGGCCCTGGGAGAGCGCGGCGGTGGCCATCGCGAGGACCTGCATGCGCGAACGGGCGGCCGGAGTGGTCGTCCTGGGCAGTTTGAAGGCGAGGGCGTCGAAGAGGGTTTCGTTGTCGTGCGCGTCGGCGTAGGCGAGGGCGTCGCCGGGGGCGGCCGCGTAGCCGGCGGGCGCGCCGTTGTAGTCGACGTCGGAGCCCTTGACCTCGCGGCCCGTGGAGGCGGTGAAGGTGTAGTCGGCGAGGTTGCCGGTGAGGCCGACCTTGATCAGGTCCTGGTAGTGCAGGAGCCGGGCCTTCTGCTCGGCGGGGCTGCCGTTGGCCCGGGAGGCGTTGGGGTCGGTGTAGAGGCCGCTGGCGAAGCCCTGGACGCCGGGGTCCTCGTCGAAGGGGCCGCCGCCGCGCACCGCGTCGCGGGCGCGGTCGGAGAAGGTGGCGATGCCGGTGCCGGCCATGTTCTTCTGGGTGGCCTGGACGAAGCGGGCGTCGTCGGCGGCCTCGCCGAAGTTCCAGCCCTCGCCGTAGAGGATGATCCGCTCGCCGTCGACACCGTCCTTCTCGGGGGTGAGGGCGTTGAGGGCCTTGCGGGCGGCCAGGATGTTGGCCTTGGGGTGGTGGCCCATCAGGTCGAAGCGGAAGCCGTCGACCTTGTACTGCCGGGCCCAGGTGACCAGGGAGTCGACGACGAGCTTGCCCATCATGGCGTTCTCGGTCGCGGTGCCCGCGCAGCAGGTGGAGGTCGCGACGGTGCCGTCGTCGAGCAGCCGGTGGTAGTAGCCGGGCACGATTCTGTCGAGTACGGACTTGGGGTCCTGGCCGCTCGCGGCGGTGTGGTTGTAGACGACGTCCATGACGACGCGCAGCCCGTCGCCGTTGAGGGCCTTGACCATCTCGCGGAACTCGCGGGTGCGGCGGGTCCCTTCGGGGTCGGTGGCGTACGAGCCTTCGGGCACGGTGTAGTGGAAGGGGTCGTAGCCCCAGTTGTACGCGTCGTCGGCGGCGACGGCGGCCACGCACTCCTGCTGCTTCTCGGAGTCGGCGGCGAAGGAGGCGAGGTCGCAGTCGGGCCTCTTCTGGTCGGCCTTGTGCTCGGGGATGGTCGCGATGTCGAAGGCGGGCAGGAGATGGACGTACGACGTTCCGGCCTTCGCCAGCTTCCTCAGGTGCCGTGAGCCCTTGCTGCGGGTGTCGGTGAAGGCGAGGTAGGTGCCGCGGTGGCGGGCCTTCGCCGTCCGGTCGGTGGCGGAGAAGTCCCGGATGTGCAGCTCCTGGATCTGCGCGTTCCGCAGCGGCACGGCCTTCGGCTTCTTCAGGGCCGTCCAGCCCTTGGGCGCGAGGGACCTGGCGTCGAGGTCGACGACGACGCTGTGGGTGGAGTCGGCGGTCAGGGCGAGCGAGTAGGGGTCGGTGACCTTGTTGGTGACGACCGCGCGGGCGCCCGGGGACCAGACCTTGACGACGTACCGGTAGGGCTGGCCCGTCCACTGCTTCGGCCCGGTCGCGGACCAGACGCCGCTGGCGCCGTCGCGCCGCATCGGCACGCGCTCGCCGCCGAGTTCGAGGACGACGGAGTGAGCGGTGGGGGCCCACACGGAGAGCGTGACCCGGCCCTCGCGGAAGACCGGGCCGAGCCGCGCCTTCGTGGCGCGGGAGGCGTACAGGTCGTCGAGGACGCCCTGGGTCTGGACGCCGGTGGCGGTGAGCAGGGTGCCGTCGGGCGACTGCTGGGTGAGGATCACCTGGCCGGTGAGGTCGTCGGGTGTGTGTTCGCGGTCGCGGGGGGCCACTTCGTAGGCCGCGTACCGGGCGAGGTGCGGGAACTTGGCGCGCTGGGCGGCGGTGAGGCCGCCGGGGACCTTGCGCAGGGTGGACTCGCGTCCGGTGCCGTTGAGTTCGCCGTCCTCCACGGCGAGCCGTCCGTCGTGGTCGGCGACGAGCTTGGTGGTGGTGGCCGCGGTCCCGCTGTCGTCCTTGACGGCGACGGTGGCGCGGTCGATCCACTGGGCGGTCGACTTCCCTAGGTCGGGCGGGCCGGGGTCGGGGGGCGGGGCCGCCCCGGCCGGTATCGCGGTGCAGAGGGCCGCGACGAGCGCGAGGACGATGCCGGTGACCGCCACGGTGCGGTGCCTGAGCTGCTGGGCCATGACCGGGGAACGTACCGCCGGGACCGTCTTGCAGCAAGAGATTGCAAGAATCACCGGCCAAGGAGCCCCAGGAGTCCCGCCTCCACCCTGCCCCGCTCATAAAAGAAGCCAGAAAGAGCCCTGCAAAGCCTTCCGCAAAACCTTGCAAGGCTGTTAACTTCCTGCCAGCCCGGCAGCCGTCGATGGGACGGACGGCACAGCGGGTCCACCCCTCAGGAGTTCACTATGCGACGTGGCATATCGATCGCCGCCGCGGTCTGCGCCCTTGCGCTCACCGCCTCCGCCTGCGGCAGCGACGACGACCAAGGCTCGACCGGCAAGGCCAAGGACGCCAAGGACATCTCCGGCTCCCTCACCTACTGGGACACCTCGGACGCCACGACCGAGGCGCCGGTCTACAAGAAGCTGATCGCCGACTTCGAGAAGAAGTACCCGAAGATCGACGTCGACTACGAGAACATCGAGTTCGCGTCCATCGAGCAGAAGTTCAAGTCGGCCGCGAAGACCGGCAAGGGCGCCCCCGACGTGATGCGCGCCGACGTCGGCCTGATCCCCGAGTACGCCTCGCTGCACTACATCGCCCCGCTGGACGGCACCCTCGCCCTCAAGGGCGGCACGGACGACTTCACCGAGGGCCCGCTGGACACCACCAAGTACCAGGGCAAGACGTACGGCGTCCCGTCGGTCACCGACACCCTCGCGATCCTCTACAACAAGAAGCTCTTCAAGAAGGCCGGCGTCGAGAAGGCGCCCACCACCTGGGACGAGTTCATCGCGACGTCGAAGACCATCAAGAAGAAGACCGGCGTCGAGGGCACCTACCTCAACCCCGACTCCTACTTCCTGCTCCCCTTCCTCTACGGCGAGGGCACCGACCTCGCCGACACGAAGACGAAGAAGATCACGATCAACTCGCCGGAGGCCGTCAAGGCCGTCACCGAGGCGAAGAAGGTCTACGACGAGGCGTCCGCCAAGGTCGACTTCGCCAACGCCTACGACAACATGCAGACCTCGTTCAAGAACGGCGAGGTCGCCATGCTCATCCAGGGCCCCTGGTCCGTCACCGACGACCTCTCCGGCAAGGCCTTCAAGGGCGACGAGGACAACCTCGGCTTCGCCCCGGTCCCGGCCGGCTCCGCCGGAAAGCCGCAGTCCCCCACCGGCGGCCACGACCTCACCGTCTACCAGGGCTCGAAGAACCTGGACGCCGCCTACCTCTTCACCCGGTTCATGACCTCCTCGAAGAGCCAGCAGAAGATCGCCGCCGAGACCGCGACGCTGCCGACGCGCGAGTCCGCGTACACCCCCGAGGTCACCAAGGACGCCCGCATCAAGGGCTTCCACCCGATCATGAAGACCGCGCGGCCGCGCGTGGCGCTCCCCCAGGTCGGCAGCCTCTTCACGCCGCTGGTGCAGCAGTACACCAAGATCCTCCAGGGTGACGTCTCCGTGAAGTCCGGCCTCGACGCGGCCGCCGAGGACTTCAAGAAGCTGCTCCCCGGCTACACCATCGGCAGCTGAGGCAGGCAGAGTTGATCACCGCGCTCCGCCACTCCTGGCAGAAGTACTGGTACGCGTGGGCGATGGTGGCTCCGGTCGTCATCGTCCTGGCCGTACTGGTCCTGTATCCGCTCGGCTACGGCTTCTACCTCTCGCTCACCAACGCCAACGAGGCGAACGTGGCGCGGGACATCGGGGCCTTCCACGCCCCGGCGACGTACAAGATGGTCGGGCTCGACAACTACTGGTCGATCCTCTCGGGCGCGGACGGCGACTTCTACCCGCGCCTGACCTGGACGATCGTATGGACCATCTCCTGCGTCGCCCTGCACATCGCCATCGGCATGGGCCTCGCGCTCCTGCTCAACCGCGAGATGCGGGGCAAGCTGCTCTACCGCGCCCTGCTGATCCTGCCGTGGGCGGTCCCCGCCTTCGTCGGCGTCTTCGCCTGGCGTCTGATGCTCAACTCGCAGTACGGCGTCTTCAACGAGATGATCACGGCCGTCGGCCTGCCCGCCCAGAACTGGCTGGCCACCCCGCTCGCCCAGAAGATCGCCGTCATCATGGTGAACGTCTGGATCGGCGTCCCCTTCAACATGGTGGCGCTCCTCGGCGGACTCCAGTCCATCCCCAAGGAGCTGTACGAGGCCTCGGAGATGGACGGCGCCTCCCCCTGGCAGCGCTTCGTGAACGTCACCCTGCCTGGCCTGCGACCGGTGACCAACACCGTGGTGCTGCTCGGCTGCATCTGGACGTTCAACATGTTCGCGGTGATCTATCTGCTGCTCGGCCAGAACACCACCGGCGAGGCGGACATCCTCGTGACCTTCGCCTTCCGCAAGGCGTTCACCGGAGTGTCCGACTACTCCGGCGCAGCCACCTACGGAATCGTGATCCTCGCCCTCCTCCTCGCCTTCTCGACCTTCTACCGCCGCCGCCAGCTCAAGACCGAGCAGGCCTGAGGGGGCCCGTCACCATGACCTCAGCAACCACCCACTCCCCGGCCCCCACCGGAGCCCTCGCCGACACCCCGGCGCGACCGCGCGCGAAGAAGGTCAGGGCCCGCGACGAGCGCTCGCCGCTCGCCTCTCTGGCGCTGCACGGCACGCTGATCGTGGCGAGCCTGGTCGCGGCGTTCCCCGTCGTGTGGATCCTCTTCATCTCGCTGGGCCCGAAGACGGCCTGGCAGAGCCCCGGCGAGGTGCTCGGCAACCTCAGCCTGGACAACTACGCCAAGGTGCTCACCGACACCGACTTCCCGCACTGGTTCGGCGCCTCGGTGATCGTCGCGGGCGGCACCACGCTGCTCGGCGTGTTCCTCGCGGCGACCGCGGGCTACGCGGTCTCCCGGATGCGGTTCCCCGGCCACCGGCAGCTGATGTGGAGCTTCCTGGTCACCCAGATGTTCCCGATGGCCGTCCTGATCGTGCCGCTCTACGAACTCCTGGCCCGCTTCGACCTGATCGACAACTACCTGGGGCTCATCCTCACGTACGCGACGACCGCGGTCCCCTTCTGCGCCTGGATGATGAAGGGCTACTTCGACACCATCCCGCACGAGATCGACGAGGCGGGACGCGTCGACGGCCTCACCCCCTTCGGCACCTTCTGGCGGCTCATCGTGCCGCTCGCCAAGCCGGGCCTCGCCGTGACGGCGTTCTACAGCTTCCTCACCGCGTGGGGTGAGGTCGCCTACGCCTCCCAGTTCATGGGCGCCGACCATTACACCCTCGCCGTCGGAATCCGTACCTTCGCCACCGAATCCCGGGCAGACTGGGCCATGATGACCGCCGCCTCGGTGATCATCCTGATTCCGGCGACGCTCGTCTTCCTTCTGGTCCAGCGCAATCTGGTGTCGGGCCTGACGGCCGGCGGCACCAAGTCCTGACCCGACCCCTCACCGGCAGACTCCCCGCACTCCTAAGGGACTTCATGACCCAGCACGTCACCGCCGCACCCGCCTTCACCGACTCCGTGCCGAGCCGGGAGTGGTGGCGCGACGCGGTCATCTACCAGGTCTACCCGCGCAGCTTCGCCGACGGGAACGGCGACGGCATGGGCGACCTGCCCGGCATCACCGCCCGCCTGCCGCACCTGCGCGACCTGGGCGTGGACGCCGTCTGGCTCTCCCCCTTCTACGCCTCGCCGCAGGCCGACGCCGGTTACGACGTGGCGGACTACCGCGCCGTCGACCCGATGTTCGGCACCCTGACGGACGCCGACGACCTCGTACGCGAAGCGCACTCGCTGGGCCTGCGCGTCATCGTCGACATCGTGCCCAACCACTGCTCCGACCAGCACGAGTGGTTCAAGCAGGCGCTGCGCGAGGGCCCCGGATCACCGCTGCGCGACCGCTTCCACTTCCGCCCCGGCAAGGGCACCGACGGCGAACTGCCCCCCAACGACTGGGAGTCCATCTTCGGTGGGCCCGCCTGGACCCGCGTAGAGGACGGCTCCTGGTACCTCCACCTCTTCGCGCCCGAGCAGCCCGACTTCAACTGGGACCACCCCGCCGTCAAGGACGAGTTCCGCTCCGTCCTGCGCTTCTGGCTCGACCTCGGCATCGACGGCTTCCGCATCGACGTCGCGCACGGCCTGGTCAAGGCGGCGGGGCTGCCCGACATCGGCCACGAGGAGCAGGTCAGACTCCTCGGCAGCCAGGCCGTGCCGTACTTCGACCAGGACGGCGTGCACGAGATCTACCGCGACTGGCGGCGCATCCTCGCGGAGTACACGCGCGAGGACGGCACCGAGCGCATCGCCGTCGCCGAGGCGTGGACCCCGACCGTCGAGCGCAGCGCCCTGTATCTGCGCCCCGACGAACTGCACCAGGCGTTCAACTTCGAGTACCTGACGACCGATTGGGACGCCGAGGCCCTGCGCGCCGTCATCGACCGCTCCCTGGCCGCGATGAACGCCGTGGACGCCCCCGCCACCTGGGTGCTCTCCAACCACGACGTCGTACGCCACTCCACCCGCTTCGCCGACGGCGACGAGGCCCGCGGACTGCGCCGGGCCCGTGCCGCCACGCTGCTGATGCTGGCGCTGCCCGGCTCCGCGTACATCTACCAGGGCGAGGAGCTGGGCCTGCCCGAGGTCACCGACCTGCCGGACGAGGTGCGCCAGGACCCGGCGTTCTTCCGCTCCGCCGGGCAGGACGGCACGCGCGACGGCTGCCGGGTGCCGCTGCCCTGGTCCGGTGAGCACCCGCCGTTCGGCTTCGGCCCGGCCGAGGGCGGCCCGAGCTGGCTGCCGCAGCCGGCCTCCTGGAAGGACCTGTCGGTGGCCGCCCAGACCGGCGACCCGGCCTCGACGCTGGAGTTCTACCGCACCGCGCTCGCCGTGCGCCACGAGCACCAGGCGCTCGGCGCCGGCCGCGGCATCGAGTGGCTGGACGCCCCCGAGGGCGTGCTCGCCTTCCGCCGCACCCGCGCCGGGGCCACGTTCGTCTGCACGGTGAACCTCACCTCGGCCCCCGCCGCCCTGCCCACTCCCGGCACGCTGCTCCTCGCGAGCGCCGAGGTGACGCCGGGCTCCGACGACACCGTCCTGCCGGCCGATTCAACGGTCTGGTGGGCAGCCTGAGATGCGACCGGTACAGTCCAATCCTGTGACCGCACGGCTAGCCGACATCGCAGCCCAGGCGGGTGTCAGCGAAGCGACAGTAAGCCGCGTGCTCAACGGCAAGCCGGGCGTCGCGGCGGCCACCCGCCAGTCCGTGCTCGCCGCGCTCGACGTGCTCGGCTACGAACGTCCGGTGCGCCTGCGCCGGCGCAGCGCGGGCCTCGTCGGGCTGATCACGCCGGAGCTGGAGAACCCCATATTCCCCGCGCTCGCGCAGGTCATCGGGCAGGCCCTGACCAGGCAGGGGTACACACCGGTCCTCGCCACCCAGACCCCCGGCGGCTCCACCGAGGACGAGCTGACCGAGATGCTGGTGGACCGGGGCGTGTCCGGGATCATCTTCGTCTCGGGTCTGCACGCGGACACCTCCGCCGACATGCAGCGCTATGAGCAGCTGCGGGCGCAGGGCGTGCCCTTCGTATTGGTGGACGGCTTCTCTCCGAAGGTGCGGGCGCCGTTCATCTCGCCCGACGACCGCGCGGCGATGAGCCTGGCCGTGACGCACCTTGTCTCCCTCGGTCATACGCGCATCGGGCTGGCGCTCGGCCCCAAGCGGTTCGTGCCCGTACAGCGGAAGATCGAGGGCTTCGTACGCGCGATGCGGGACCAGCTGGACCTCACCCCGGACGAGATCGAGGCGGACCTCGTCCAGCACTCCCTCTACACCCTGGAGGGCGGCCAGGCCGCCGCCGCGGCGCTGATGGACCGCGGCTGCACGGCCATCGCGTGCGCCAGCGACATGATGGCGCTCGGGGCGATACGGGCGGCCCGCCGGCGCGGCCTGGAGGTCCCGGACGACGTCTCGGTGGTCGGCTTCGACGACTCCCCGCTGATCGCGTTCACCGATCCACCCCTGACCACGGTGCGCAAGCCGGTGCCCGCGATGGGTCAGGCGGCGGTGCGTACACTCCTGGAGGAGATCGGCGGGACCCCCGCCCCGCAGAGCGAGTTCGTCTTCATGCCGGAGCTGGTGGTTCGCGGTTCAACCGCTTCGGCGCCCAGGCGCCCCTAGGGCCGTCCCGGGGCCGGACTCGTACTAGCGGTGTAGAGAATGCGGTCCGGACCCGACCAGGGGATGATCGGTCGGGGGGCGGGGATCTGGCAGACTCTGTGCCTATGGGTGAGACGATCGTGACGACACTTGAGGGCCGGCAGGCCCCCGCTGATTCACCCATCGCGGGCGAGGAAGACGCCCGTAATGGGCGGAATCCGGTGCGTCGTCTGCGCACGCCCCGCCGCCCCCGGCTCTGGTTCGAGATACTGCTGATCGCGGTGAGTTACTGGACGTACTCACTGATCCGCAACGCCGTGCCGGAGCAGAAGGCGCAGGCCCTGCGCAACGCCGACTGGATCTGGCGCGTCGAGCAGGACCTCGGGATCGCCGTCGAGAGAAGCGTCAACCACGCCGTGGACTCGGTGACATGGCTCATCGTCGGCATGAACTACTACTACGCGACGCTGCACTTCGTGGTGACGCTCGGTGTGCTGGTCTGGCTGTTCAAGTGGCATCCCGGGCGGTACGCGGCCACGCGCCTCGTCCTCTTCGCCACCACGGCGGTCGCCCTGGTCGGCTACTACCTCTACCCGCTGGCGCCGCCCCGCCTGATGAACGGCACGACCTTCATCGACACGGTCCTGGTCCACCACACCTGGGGCTCGATGGCCTCGGGCGACCTCAAGAACATGTCGAACCAGTACGCGGCGATGCCGTCGATGCACATCGGCTGGTCCCTCTGGTGCGGCCTGACGATCTTCGCCCTGGCCTCGGCGCCGTGGGCCAGGATCCTCGGCCTGCTCTACCCCACGGCGACGCTCGTGGTGATCGTGGCGACGGCCAACCACTTCTGGCTGGACGCGGTGGGCGGCATGATCTGCCTGGCGTTCGGCTTCGCGGTGACCCGCTTCTGGTACGGGGATCTGCCGTATGCGCTGCCGCGGGAGGTGGCGGTGCGGGGTGAGGCGCCGCTGTGGCCGCGGGTCAAGGTCTAGCCCCTCCGCGCGCGAAAGGGGCCGTATCGGATGCGCCGGTACGGCCCCTTTCGCGTGCCGTGCGTCATCAGACCCCTCGGTACGTGACCCGGCCTCCCGCGACCGTCAGGCGGACCGGCGCCTCGGCCACCTCGTCGGCGGGCGCGGCCACCGGGTCGAGGCCGAAAGCGGTCAGGTCCGCCCGGAACCCGGGCGCGATCCGCCCCGCCACGTCCGCCTCACCGGCGGCGACGGCGGCGTGCGTGGTGCAGCCCTCCAGGGCCATGAGCCCGGTGAGTCCTTGGGCGGGACTCGCCGCACCCCGGGGCACCCGGGCCATGGCCAGAACCTCACGCACGTCGTAGTGGGCGATCGGCCAGTCGGAGCCGAGGGCCACGAAGGCCCCGGCGTCCCGGAGGTCCCGCGTGCGCCAGGCCCGGGCGGCGCGGACGTCACCGAGCCGCTTGGACCACTCGTCGGCGTGGTCGGCGCGAGTGTACGCGGTGTGCGGCGGCTGCATCGAGGCGATGACGCCCAGCTCCGCGAAGCGCGGAATCGTGTCGTCCGGCACGGTCTCGATGTGCTCGATCCGGTGCGCGAGACGGCCGCCCGCGCCGAGTGACGCCACGGTGTCGAGTACGTGCCGCACGGCCGCGTCCCCGATGGCGTGGGTCGCCGTCCGCACCCCGGCGGCGTGCAGCCGCCGCACGGCATCCGCGTACGCCTCGGGCTCCGGCCAGAAGGCGTCCGTGCCCTGACCGTGGCAGTCCGCGTGCTCCAGCCAGGCGGTGCCGCCCTCGACGGTGCCGTCCATGAAGAACTTGGCCCCGCCGACCCGCCACAGCCGCCCGGCCTCGCTCTGCAGGCGGATGATCTCCTGGATCCCGGCCTCCCCCACCCCGGGCATGCACCAGGGGGCGAGCCGCAGCCGCAGCGGCAGCTCGCCCTGCTGCTCGACGGCGGCGAGCAGCTCCGGTACGTCGCCGCCGCCGAGATCCATGACATGGGCGCCGGTCAGCCCGGTGGCCGCCATGGCCGAGAGCAGCTCGACGAGGCGGGCGCGGCGCTCGGCGAAGGAGGGCCGGGGCAGCACGGCCTGGACGAGATCCATGGCGGCGTGCTCGACCAGATGCCCGGTCGGCCGCCCGTCCGCGTCGCACACCACGCTGGCCCGCTGGACGAACTCGCGGGGCCCCTCGACCCCGGCGGCGCGCAGGGCGGCGCCGCTGACCAGGGCGGAGTGCCCGTCGTAAAGTCGGATGAAGGCAGGCGCGCCGTCGAGCACGTCCTCGATGAGCACCCGGTCGACGGCCCGCCCCCCGAAGGCATTGTGATCGAGCCCCCACCCGACGACCCACCCCTCGGCCCGCTCGGCGCCACGCAGCGCACCGCGGAGCGCGTCGAGGTCGCGCACGGCGGAGAGGTCGATCCCGGTGGCCATCTCCAGCCCCCACACGGGGTGGCTGTGCGAGTCGACGAGCCCGGGGGTGAGGGTGGCCCCGGCCAGGTCGATCACCTCGGTGCCGGGTCCGCGCCAGTCGCGTACGTCATCGGAGTCAGCGGAGTCACCGACGGCGACGATCACGCCGTCACGGACGGCGACGGCGGTGGCGCGGGGCCGGTCGGGGTCAAGGGTGAGGACGTGGGCGCCGGTGAGGAGGAGGTCGGCTGGGGGCATGGGGGACTCCGTTCAGGTAGGGGTATTGCGCCCCCAGAGGCGGGGGCATCGAACCCGTCCGTACTGGAGGACGAGGGCTCGGGATATCAAGCCCGTCCGGCGATTGAGGACGGACTCGGCGAAGCCGGTGATCTACGGCGCCTGGAAGGGACCGCCCTACTCCCGCTCCGCAGCGAACCCCTCGTACACCTCGGGCCTGCTGCGGCGCAGCCGCCACGCGAGCGCGAAGCCGAGGACGAGCACGGCCGGGACCAGGGAGACAAGAACCGCGTTCACCAGCGGCGAGGCCCCGGTGAAGAGGTCGACGTGCGTGATGACCAGAACAAGCGCCACGCCGAGCAGCACCGTAGCCACGCCGGGGGCCACGACGGTGCGCAGCACGCCCTCTACGTGGCTGATCCGCCGGAAGTAGCACGGCACGGCGACGGCAGCCAGCAGCTGGAGCGTCAACAGGCCGATCATCCCGGGGGTGTTGACCCACAGCATCAGCTGCTGGTACGGATCCGCGCCGGCTCCGGCGAAGGCGAGGACGACGGCGGCACCGAGCACGGTCTGGGCGGCGCCCGAGACGTACGGCGAGCGGTGACGGGGGTGGATGCGGCCGAACGCCCGCGGCAGAACACCCTCTTCGGCGAGGGAGAGACCGTAGCGGTTGATCGCGTTGTGGAAGGCGAGCAGCGAGGCGAGGACGCTGGTGACGATGAGGACGTGCATCAGATCGGCGGCCCAGGGACCCACGTATGTGGTGATCGCGGAGAAGAAGAGCCCGGCGGGTTCGGAGCCCGCCGCCTTCACGACTTGCTCCTCGCCGAATGCCTGGATGACGGTCCAGACGACGAAGGCGTAGAAGAGGCCGAGGAACGCGACGGCGATGTAGGTGGCGCGCGGAACGGTCCGGTCGGGGTCGCGCGCCTCGCGGCGGTAGATGACGGTGGACTCGAAGCCGGTGAACGCGGCGAAGGCGAAGGCCAGTACGGCCGCGGTGCCGGGCACGAGGACGTTGTGGGGCGCGAGGCTCGCGAGCCCGAGGCCGTGGCCGCCACCCTTGAGGAGGACGCCACCGGCGAGGAGTACGAGGATGCCGGTCTCGGCGACGAGCAGGACTCCGAGGAGTTTCGCGCCGAAGTCGATGGAGCGGTAGCCGCCGTACCAGATGAGCAGCAGCCCCGCGAGGGAGACGGGCAGCCAGGGGACGTCGGCGCCGAAGAGGGCGTGCGTGGTGTCCTGGGTGGCGGTGCCGAGCAGTCCGTAGACGCCGATCTCCATGCCGTTGTAGCCGAGCATGGCGAGCAGCGCGGCGGCGATTCCGGCGGGGCGGCCGAGGCCGCGGGTGATGTACGCGTAGAAGGCGCCGCCGCTGCGGATGTGCCGGCTCATCGTGGTGAAGCCGATGGCGAAGACGGTGAGGGTGATGCCGGCGAGGAGGTAGCCGACGGGGGCGCCGATGCCGCCGAGCGAGATGGCGATGGGCGCGACGCCCGCCATCACGGTGAGCGGGGCCGCGGCGGAGATCACGAAGAAGGAGATGTCGGCGGTGCCGAGGGAGCCGGTGCGGAGCGAGGGTTTGGCCTCTGCGGGCGGCTTCGGGGTGGTGACGGGCATGCGGAGGGAGCCCTTCTGCGGCAGGCGGAGGCGGCAGGCGGAGGCGAATGAGAAACCTAAAGGCTTTCGGTTGCGGCAATGTAGCCTCACCTAGGGCAGTCCGGGAAGACCCACAGACTTCACAGACCCCAGAGACCCCAGAGACCCCAGAGACCCCAGAGACCCCACTGAGAGATCGGAACCATGGGCCGGCCGCGCACACCACTCCTGGACCGGGAGCGCATCACGACGACCGCGCTGGAACTCGTCGACGAGAAGGGCGACTTCAGCGTGCCGCAGATCGCGCGGCGGCTCGGCGTGCAGACGGGCTCGGTGTACCACCATGTGGACGGCCGGGACGGCATCGTCGAGCTGCTGCGGGAGCGGGTCTCCGAGGCGATCGACTCCGCGACCCTCGCCTCGGGCCGCCCCTGGGACGCCTCCCTGGCCGCCTGGGCCCGCTCCTACCGCGCGGCGTTCGCGGCCCACCCCAAGGCGATCCCGCTCCTGACGACGTCCCCGGTGCGTGCCCCACGCGTCCTGGACCAGTACGAGCGCGCGGTGACGCTGCTCCTCGACGCGGGGTTCGCCCTCACGGACGTCATGCCGGTGATCACCGGCCTGGAGAACCTCGTCCTGGGCTCGGCGCTCGATCTGGCGGCGCCGGAGACGATGTGGGTCCTGGCCGACGAGACGGCGACCCCCCGCCTGGCCGATGCCCTCGCCGCGACGCCGCAGAGTCGCGCGGAGCGGGCCTTCGAGCTGGCGCTGACGGGGTTCCTCGCGCACGCGCGGGCCATGCCGACGGCGTAGTACGAGGTGTAGACGGGCGTCAGCCCGTTACGCCGCCGATGAACTCACCCCAGGCGCCGGGCCCCACGGCGAGGGCGGGGTCTTCGGGGTTCTCGGAGTCACGTACGGCGCGGGCGCCTCCGGGGAGGTCGGAGTGCCAACGACTCCACCGGGAGTGCGGCTGCGACGATGCGCTCGAACGCGTCGGTGACGTCCGGCATCGGCCCGGGAAAGCCCACGGCGAGGCGTACCTCGGCGAGAGCGGCAATCTCCTCCGGAGAACGCGTGGTCGCGTTCGCGGCGACGGTCTCGCGCGCGTACGACGCGGTCTGCAACAGGGCCGGGATCACCAGAGGTTCGTAGGCCCTTGACGCTCTCGGCGTCGGATTCCGGCGAGATGTAGTCCGCGCAGCTGTACGGCGACGCCATCCACGCCTGCGGCGACTTCGCGCCGCTGGTCGCGGACATGGAGGCGGGGCGGGGGCCGCCGCTGATGGATCTGCTGGCCCCCGGCTGGGACGTGACACGGACGCCGGTGGGGAAACAGGTCAGGTGTCCGCTGCCGCTCGAAGGACCAGGCAGCTCGCCGTCACCCCCTGCCCGCCGTTGACCACTACGGCATATCCACCCGGCGGGACGCCGCCGGGGCGCAAGAGGTACGCGAGGTTGGCCAGGGCGTCCCCGGCTCCCAGGTGGCCGGTGGACGGATCGGGATTCACGGCACGACCGCGCAGCCGCTCGGGCAGGCCAGGCCGGACATGTGAGTCCAGGAAGGATTCCGCCAGGCGGGGCAGGAGAACACCGCTGATACGGGGATCGCCTTCGTCGAGACCGGCATCGTCGAGTGCCTGACGCACGGCGGTCCCCACATTACGACGCAGTTCCTCCACGCTGTGCAGGGCTTCGAGCAGTTGCTGCGCCGTCGCGTCCTGGGAGCGGACACCGCCCGGTTCCATCATGCGCGGGCAGGTATGACCGCTGGTGGCCAGGGACAGCAGGTCCATCGGCCCCGGGCCCGCGGCCAGCACGGCGGCGGCGGCTCCGTCGCCGAGGACCAGCACCGTCGGGTCCGACCAGCGCTGCTCCCCGTACGCCGCGAAGGTGTCCGCCGTGACGGCCAACGCGTGGCGGGTCCGGCTCTCCACGAGCATGCGTGTCACCAGGGACTCCACTGCGGCTACGCCACCGTTGCACGCTTGGACGACGCCGAGCGCGGGGCAGTCGCCGGTGTCCAGCCTCCTGGCAAGGCGGTGCGGCGGGGAAGGCGCCCCGTTCTTGCTGGTGCGGTCGATCCACGCATAGGCGAGGTAGTCCATGTCCTTCGCCGTGCGGCCCGCGGCGGCGAGCGCTTTACTGGCGGCCTTTTCCGCCATCTCCTCCGCGGTCTCACCCTGTCCGGCCGGCACGGACGCGGAGCAGGCTGGAACGCCATCACTGTCCTGGAGGATGCCGTGGGCGACGGCGTCCTCCACACTGCTGCGCCCCTCGGGCAGCCATACGGCGGCTGAAGCCACACTGACACGGGCGTCGATACGCATCGTCAGACCTTTCGTCGAGTGGGAAATGGCCGGTCAGCGCAGGGGTACAGAGACCGAGGAAGGGGCGGACGGGGCAGACGGGGCGGAGGCCAACGTCATGCCTGCCAGCGGGGGGTTGTCCGACACGTAGTGGCTGTCCGCCGCGTCCACCACCAGGGCGACGCGGTGTCCTGCAGGCACGTCGTAAGCGGTCGGCAGCAGCGGAAAGTCGGCGGTGAACGCGGTCCCCGGGGTCCTGTCGCGGAAGGAGTACGGGGCGTGCGTGATCAGGCGTCCAAGCCCCTGCCGGTCGACGTCGTACAGGTAGGCGACCAGTGTTCCGTCCTGAGCGGTGGGCGTGACGTGGAGCCGGGCCCGAGCGGTGCCCCGCACGTGCTGGCTGCGGGGCGAAGGCGCGGTCTTCCATACGGCCGCCAGGGGGCGCCGCAGGGCCGCCATCGGCACGGGCTGCTGCGCCCCCAGTGCGGCCTGCACATTCTGCTGGAGGGCCGGCACGCCGCTGTCGGCGAGGGAGTCCAGCCCGGTGCTGATGCGCTGCGCCGCCTCGCCGGGCCCGGCCGCGGAACCATCAGGTGAGTCCGCGGCACCGTCGACCAGGCTTCCGGCCGGACCGAGGGTGAGCCCCCGGTGCCGACCGGTCATCGCGGACCAGCCGGAGTGGGGCTCGAACCCGTAGCGGGCGCCGAAGTCGGGTCCGCTGTTGACCGGGCGGAGCTGGACCGGCGCCTCACGGTCGATGCCGTTCTTCTGGTCCTTGAGAAGGTGGTCGAACCAGCGGTGCACGCTGCGGAAGACCTCGTTGGACTGCCAGACAGCGGTGAGTTCCGGTCCACCGTGGTCGCCCGGCCGAAGTTCCAGGCGTTTGACCCCACGGAGGCGGTCGAAGAAGGCCCCCAGCTGGTCGGTCGTGGTGGTCAGGCTGTCGCGCCAGGGCTGGGCGATGAACACCGCTGTGCCGTGAGCGTTGATGCGGTCCACGTAGCTGATCGGTGAGCGGGGCCTCGCCCAAGCGGTCATGGCCCGGTGATTCCGCGTCAGGTAGGAGTGCGCGACATTACCCAGGGAGGGGTCCGGCCGGTCGGCGAGCGACACCCCGAGGCCGATGGCAGGTGCCCCGGTGGTGCGGGTCCCGTTGACGCGCAGCACATCTGCCATGTCGGTCCAGGTACTCATGGCTGCGACCGCGTCGATCCGCGGGTCCGCGGCCGCGGCCAGCAGGCTGGTCCCCGCGCCGTACGAGACTCCGGTCACCCCGATGCGGTGCGGGTCGGCGCCGGTGTGGGCGAGCGCCCAGTCGATCACCTGCGACACGTCCGCGATCTCTTGGGGCCTGGCCACGGCCATCCGGGCCCCCGACGGACCCTTTCCCCGCGGATGGTAGAAGAGGTGCACGTACCCGTCCTCGGCGAGGACTCGCTGCGTCCTGAGGAAGAGGACCTCTCCCCCGACCCCAGCGGCGGGCATGACGATCAGCGGGTGCGGGCCGGGTGTCGTCGGCTCGGCGACCATGCCTCGAAGCCGGGTGCCGTCCGGCATCCGCATGGTCACGGGACGGGTGGACACCGGAGTGGCGGAGGAGCGGGCGGCCGGTGTCGGGTCGCCCGCGGTGCCGGCGGTGGTACCGGCCGCGGTGCCTCCGGCCGACACCGCGCAGATCGCCAGACAGGCGGCAAGGGTCAGGGTGCGCACGCTCCGGCGCGGCTTGAGCGGGGCGGGTGAAGAATCAGGGCGTACCTGGTGGTGTGCGGTGCGGATCAACGCGTGCTCCTGTGCGTTCAGTCGTTGGTGGGAGTGGCGGCGGGCGTGTGCCCGAGGCGGGTCAGGGCGCGGCGGGCCAGGTCGGTCAGGCCGCCGGCGCCGATGATCTCCAGGGCCGGGAGTTCGCAGCCCAGGCGGCGCCGGATGGCCACGACCAGCTCGGCGGCCATGAGGGAGTCGAGCCCCAGCTGGTCGAGGGGGCGGTTGCGGTCCAGTCGGTCCGGGGATGTTTGCAGGACTTTGGCGGTCAGTACGACGACAGCTTCGGTGACAAGTTCCAGAGCCTGTTCGGGATCAGCCTGGGCCAGTTGCTCCCCCAGCGGCTCGCCGCCACCTGTGCTGTCCTGGTGGTCGCGGGCCGCGCGCGCCGCGAAGCGGGGACTGGCGAGGACTGACAGGCCCTGCCGCATCCGGGGCCAGTCGAACCGGCCGACGGCCGTGGCCTCGGCCCCCTCGGCCAGCAGAGCGTCGAGGGCGGTGCACGCTTCGTCAGCGGAAAAGGCGGTGAGTCCTCTGCGTTCCAGGCTGGTGGCCAGCCCTTCCGTACGATGCGCGAAGCCGGTGTCGCCCAGCGCGCCCCAGGCGATGGCCAGTCCGGGGTGTCCCGCACGGCGGCGACTGCGGCTGTGCGCCTCCAGAAAGAGGTTGGCGCCCCCATAGACGGCCTGCTGCCGGTTGCCGATGTGCGCGGCGATCGAGGAACAGGAGACGAAGAAGTCCAACGGCCGGTCGCGGAGATGCGTTTCCAGAAGGAGGGCTCCGTGCATCTTGGGGCCCAGCGCCGCACGGATGCGTTCCTGCCCTCCGGCCAGTTCGCACAGCGGTGCGTCGTCGTAGAGGGCGGCCGCGTGCACGATGCCCTTCAGTGGATGCCCGGTGGTGTCGATCGTCCGCAGGACGTGTTCGAGGGCACTGCTGTCGGTGAGGTCCGCCGAGTGGGCGACGGCGTGCGCGCCACTGTCGGCGAGCGCGTCGAGGAGTTCTCGGGCCCCAGGGGTCCCGGGACCGCGGCGGCCGAGGAGGGCGAGATGTCGGGCGCCGCGGGCCGCCAGGTGGCGGGCGACGGCGGCGCCGAGACCGGTCAGGCCGCCGGTGATCAGATAGGTGGCCTCTGGATCCAGGGGTCCCGGCCGAGGCTGATGTTCCACGGTGGGCGGTTCGTCGAAGGTGACGACGACCTTGCCGATGTGCCGGGAGTGCCGCAGTACCCGGAAGGCCTCGTCCACCTGGGCGGCCGAGTAGGCGCGGTGCGGCAGCGGGGTGCAGGCGCCGGTCTCGATGTCGTGCCAGAACTCCCGCAGACCGGCGGCGCGCAGCGAATGCTGAGCCAGCAGACGCAGCAGGTCCACACCGAAGAAGGCGGTGTTGTGCCGGAAGGCCCGCATCGCCAGGTGGCCGTCCGTGTGAATGTCCCGCTTGCCCAGTTCTACGAAGCGGCCGCCGTCGGCCAGAAGTTCCATGCTGCGGGCGAGCCCCTCACCGGCCAGTGAATTGAGGACGACGTCGACGCCGCGGCCGTTGGTCAGGGTCCGGACCTCGTCGGCGAAGCGCAGGCTGCGGGAGTCCAGCACATGGTCGGCGCCCAGCAGCCGCAGCAGGTCACGTTTGGCCGGAGTGCCCGCCGTGGCGAGCACCCTGGCTCCCCGTTCGCGGGCGAATCGCAGGGCCGCCAGGCCGACGCCACCCGCCGCGCCGTGCAGCAGCAGCGTCTCGCCGGGAGCCAGTCGGGCCACGTCATGCAGACTGTGCCGGACGGTCAGGGCGGCCACCGGCAAGGTGGCGGCCTCCTCAAAGCCCATTCCGTCAGGGATACGGCCCACCAGAGCGCGGTCCACCACCACGTGGGAGGCGAGGCATGCGGACGCCTCCGACATGGCGACCACCCGGTCTCCGGCCGTAAGGCCGGTGACGTCGCCACCGGTACGGATGACAGTGCCGGCGCACTCCAGTCCCAGTCCCGGCCCGGCCTCGGTGTCCGGCTCGGCCCCGGCGGGCAATAGTCCGGTGGCCAGCATGACGTCCCGGTAGTTCAGACCGGCGGCACGCACCTCGACGAGTACCTGATCGGGCCCCGGTGCCGGAAGCCGCTCCGGAACCCAGACCAGGCGGTGCTCCAGGCCGGGGTCACGGAGTTCCAGGCGGTAGGCGCCGTGTTCCGTACCCGCCGTGGCATCAGGTTCCCTGACCGGTCGCGTCCCGGCGGCTTCGCTCAACCGGGGTACGAACCGGCCCGCCCGGGTGAGGACGACCTCCAGCTCCTCGCTCGGGTCCAGCAGTTCCGCGCTCAGCCGATCGGCGTCGGCGAAGGGGTCTTCGCCAGGTTCGAGAGAGATGCATCGGACGGTGATGCCAGGGTGTTCGTTGCCCAGGCACCGGGCGGCGCCCCATGCCGCGGCGTCCCCCGGGTGGCTGGCGGAGTCTGGGGGCGGCGCGATGCCGCAGGGCCGGGTGACCAGCCACACGGACAGCGGCACGGCGGTGTCGTGGTCGAACGCGGAGGCGATGGCGGCGAAGACCGCGGTACGGCGGACCGCCAGGTCGATGGCTGTCTCCGGCCCGGCGACGGCCTGTTCCTCTTCACCCAGCACCAGGACGAGGTGAACCGGTGAGACCTGCCCGTGGAGCCACTCGGTCCAGTGGTCCGGGTCTGTGCTCGGGACGGAGCGGTGCACTTGATGCCGCTCGTCGGCGGCCAGGGCGGCGCACAGCGACTGGGGCAGCGGGGAGGCCGGGGTCTCTGCTGCCACGATCCACCGCACGTCTGCACCCGCGGTAGCCGGTCGCTGTTCGGCGGTGACGCGGTCGGGAGTGCTGCGGGGCGCATGGGTTACGGCTGCACGGCCCGCCAGCAGCAGAGAGGAAGTGCCTCCTTGATCGTCGGTCCTGCGGATGTCCTGGTAACCGCACTCCCTCAGCAGTGCGCTCCACGCGGGTGCACCCAGCAGCGGCGATTCGGGACGCCGGGAGTCGGTGGCGGTGGCGGACCAGAAGCTGTCCAGAAGGCCGAAGCAGAGCGCCAAGAGCGCGGTGTCGTGCTGTTCCAGGGCCATCAGCCGACCCCCCTCGGCCAGCAGCCATCCGACGTGCCCCAGGCTCATCCGCAGATCGGCGGTGGCATGCAGCACGTTGTGGGCGACGACCAGGTCGAAGGCGGCGCCGGTGAATCCCTGCTCGGCAGGGTGGCGGTCGAGATCGAGGCTGCGGCAGTCCAGGAACCGGTGGTCGGAGAAGCGGTCGCGCACACGAGGGAAGAACCCGGCCGAGACATCGGTGAACACGTACTGGGTCCGCTCCGGCGGCAGGATGTCCAGCAACTCCCGCGTAGCGCCCCCGGTGCCCCCGCCAACCTCCAGGACGCGCAGCGCCCGGTCGGCGGGCCAGTCGCGTACGGCGGCGGCGAGCGACTGCCGCAGGATCCGCAGTTGGTCCTGCTGGCCGGGGATCCGGCCGTACAACTCTTCCAGCAGGTGCCGGTCGGTTTCGCCGAACAGCAGATCGAGGGGGTCCTGCGCGCCGCGCAGCACCTCGCTCAGGTGCAGGCCGCACCGCCCGTAGAGAGCGAGGGCGCCCACGTACTGCGGCAGGGCGACGACTGCGGACCGGAACACCTCGTGCGGACGGGGGGTGTCGGTGAGCGACCAGGCGCCGGGCCGACCGGGAACGCGGCGAGCCAGCCCGTGTTCCTCCGACAGAGTCAACAGCAGCGCCGCGAGTTTCCGGTACGCGGGCCGCATGCCCGCCGCCACGAGACGGTCGGGGGCGTACTCGCCGCCGCAGTCGAACCGGGCGAGGGCCGCGGCCGCGAAGTGTGCGCTGACTTCCTTGCAGTACCGCCCGGCCGCGGCGGTGCCCGTGGCCGTGTGGGAGTCGGCGGCCGTCAACGTCACCGAGGCCGGGCGCTCGTCGGCGCGGGAGGGGAGATCGGATCCGTCCGACGGCAGGTGGAGGGAGAGGGCGAGGGGCGGGATGCGCGAGCCGGGGCGGGGGGCGGCGCGCAGCACGGTCTCGTAGCGTTCGACCGGCGTGCCGGTGCGTCCGCCGGCGAAACGGCGCAGTCGGCAGCCCTCCAGTTCGACCGTGACCCGCCCGTCCTCGTCCAGCACGGTCACGTCCCAGCAGACCGCATGTGCACCCGACTTCCGGGAACGCACGTGGACGAAACCAGTGGGAGTCGGGGACTCCCACATGCGCGCGGCCTCGATGAGAGCGGGCAGGTACGGCGCGGACGAGCCGGTGTCGGCGGGGAGCAGTGGGGCTCCGGCCTGCAGTGCGCCGTCCAGCAGGGCGGGGTGGGCGTGGAAGCCGTCGGAGGGCTGATCGAGGCGGTAGGCGGCGAGCACCTCGCCGTCACCCACGCGCAACTGGGTGAGCACCTGGAACGCCGGTCCGTACGGCAAACCGGTGGCCGCGGCCTGGGCGTAGTGGTCCTGTGCCGAATGCCGGCGTGGCAGTGCTTGGCCCAGGGCAACGGGATCGAGCGGGGCGGGGGCGGGGCGCAGCAGCCGCCGGGCGCGTCCCTTCGCGTGGGTGCGCCAGTCACCGCCCCCGCCGCTACGGCTGCTGACGGTCACCGTACGGTCGTCGGCCGACAGGGACACCTGCAAGAGAGTGTCCGGTTCCGCGTCCTCGTCCCGGGGCAGCGTGAGCGCCCGCGTGACAGCGAGGGCGGTGACCTCCACGGGCGTCACCTGATCGTGCTCCCGGGCGGCGGCGAAGGCCGCCTCCACATAGGCGGCGGCCGGCATCACGATGGCGCCGCCCACCGTGTGGTCGGCCAGCCACGGCAGCCGGGTGGTCGCCAGCGGGCAGGACCAGGTGGGTTCGGCCACCGCCATCCTGGTGCCGAGCAGCCGGTGCGCGGGGGCTTCGGCGTCCTCGCCACCGGTCCGGGCCCACCACTGAGGAGTTCCGTTCCAGTGCCGCTGCCGCTGCCACGGGTAGCCGGGCAGGTCGGTCACCTGCCCGGGGCGGGGGAAGTAGCTGTCCCAGTCCACCTGGGCGCCGCAGGCCAGCAGGTGGCCGACGGAACGACGCACGGCGGGGGTGCCCGCGTCGCCGTTCGAGCAGGTGCGCACGACGGTGGCCGGGACGGTCCTTTCGGCGGTCAGCCGCCGCAAGTAGGTGGCGAGTACCGGGTGCGGACCGATTTCGGCGAAGACGTCGCACCCGCTGTCGAGCAGGGCCCCGACGGCCTCGCTGAACAGCACGGGACGTCGCACATTGCGCCACCAGTAGGCCCCGTCCAGCTCCTCGCCGCCCAGGAGGCCGCCGGTCACCGTGGAGGCGAACGGAACGGCGGTGGCCGATGGGTCCAGCCCGGCGAGTGCGGTGAGCAGCGGTTGTTCGATCGGGTCCATCGCCCGGCTGTGGAAGGCGTAGGCCAGGTCCAGCGGGCGGAAGAACACGCCGTGGCCCTTGAGGTTCTTGCCGAGGGTTTCGAGGTCGGAAGCGGGCCCGGCGACGGTCACATCGCGCGGGCTGTTGACCGCGGCCAGTTCCACACTCCCGTTGAAGAGAGCCAGTTCGGCGCGGACGTCGTCCGCGGACAGCCCGACGGCCGCCATCCGTCCCCGGTCGGCGGTCGGCGCCTGTGCGTGGCTGCGGGCGGCCACCACCCGGGCGGCGTCCTCCAGGCTCAGGGCTCCGGCCGTATGGGCGGCGGCGATCTCACCGACGCTGTGACCGACCACGCCGGACGGCCGCACTCCGTAGTGGTCCAGCAGGGCGACCAGGCCCCTTTGCACGGCGAACAGCAGCGGCTGGGCGATTTCGGTGCGTTGCAGATCGGGGGGGAGTTCCTCGGCGGTGAGCCGTTCCCGGACCGACCAGCCCAGGTACGGGGCCAAGGCCGCGTCGGCTTCCTCGACCGCGGTGCGGAAGACCGGTTCCTGCGCCATGAGTTCGGTTCCCATGCCGGCCCACTGCGAGCCGTTGCCCGAGAAGACGAACCCCACTTTCCCCGACCGCGCGCCTTCGACGACGGGCGACTTGCTCAGCTGCCGGCTGCGGGCGAAGAGCCGCAGGGCGTCCGCCGCTTCATCGGGCGTCGTGGCCAGGACGGCGGCCCGCTTCTCATGACGGGTCCGGCGGCGGCAGGCGGTCCAGGCCAGGTCGTAGTAGTTCCGCGGTCCCGCATCGGACAACCGGTCAGCCATTCGCTCGGCGGCCTGGACCAGCCCCTCTTCCGTGCGTGCGGAGACCACCACCGGCAACAACCGGTTGCGGTCCCCCACCGGAGGCCGGGGAAGGGAGACAGGTGCCGCCGAGGTGAGGGCGACATGGGCGTTCGCGCCGCCGAAGCCGAAGGAGTTGACACCCACCACGGGGCGCGGGTGATCCGCGAGCGGTTCGGCGGCCATGGCCGGACGCAGGCGGCTGGAAGCGAAGTCGATGGCGGGGTTGAGGGGCTCGGCATGCAAGGTGGGCGGCACCCGCCGATGCCGGAGCACCAGCACCGCCTTGAGCAGCCCCGCGATGCCCGAAGCCGCCTCCAAGTGCCCGATGTTGGTCTTGACCGAGCCGACCGGCAAAGGTCCGACCGTGCGGTGGCTGCCCAGGGCCCGGCCGATCGCCCGGCACTCGATCGGGTCCCCCACGGGGGTTCCCGTTCCGTGCACCTCCAGGTAGGCCAGGTCGTCGGCGGTCACTTCGGCGCGGGCGTAGACCTGACGCAGCAGGGCCTCTTGCGCACTCTCGCTGGGGAGCGCCAGCGCGCTGGTGCGGCCGTCGCTGTTGACGCCCGTGGCCAGGATGGTGGCGTGCACCGTGTCGCCGTCGGCGAGGGCGTCCTTCAGGCGTTTGAGGAGGATGACGCCTCCGCCCTCGGCCCGGACGTAACCGTCCGCGTCTGCCGAGAACGTGCGGCACCGGCCGGTGGGGGACAGCATGGACGCGGCGGAGAAGCCGATGTAGGAGTACGGGCTGATCAGTACGTTGATTCCACCGGCCAGGGCTGTGCGGGACCGTCCGGCCCGCAGGTCCTCGCAGGCGCGGTGGACCGCGGTCAGCGCGGAGGAGCAAGCCGTGTCGACGGCCATGCTCGGCCCGTGCCAGTCCAGGGTGTAGGAGAGCCGGTTGGCGGTGTTCGTCGCCGCGCTGCCCGCCATCATGTAGGCGTTGATGCTGTCCGGGTCGCTCTGCTGCAGTTCGCCGTAGTCACGGCTGGACACCCCGATGTAGACACCGGTGTCCGAACCGGCCAGCGCTTCACGGGGTGTGCCGGCGTCGTCCAGCGCCTCGATCGCCATTTCCAGCAGGAGCCGTTGTTGCGGGTCCATCCGGGTCGCCTCGCGCGGCGAGATGCCGAAGAATTCCGCGTCGAACCCGGCGACGTCCGTGAGGAACCCTCCGGCGGCGGTGTAACTCCTGCCGGGCCGCCGAGGCTGCCCGCCGGTGAACCGCTCGGCATCGAATCGCTCGGCCGGCACCTCCCCCACCAGGTCCCGACCGTCCAGCAGGGCTTTCCAGAATTGCGGGAGGCTGTTGATACCGCCGGGAAATCTGCACGCGCCGCCCACGATCGCGAGGGGTTCACCGGACGGATTCGTCGCGTTGTCGGGAGAGCCGGTTTTGGGCAGCACAGAGCGCCTCCAGAGCGGAGCAGCATGGAATAGGGAGAGCGGGTGAGGGATCCCGCTAAAAGCGCCTCAAGCGCGGCGCGAATGAGTTCGACCAGTTTCGCGATAATGCGAAATGCCGGTGGGTTGCGATTTTATGACGGGTAGCGGTGAATGCTGCAACTCCAAGCCACCCATGAGGGTTTAGTGTGATATTCGGTGTGCGGGGGCGGTCTCGTTGTCAGGCGCGCCGGAAGGCCAGGACGGTGTTGTGGCCGCCGAAGCCGAAGGAATGACTGACTGCGGCGCCGACGGATTGTGTCCGGGCGGCACCGATGACCAGGTCGACGTCCATCGAGGGATCGGCGGCGGCGAGATTCGCGAGGGGCGGCGCCAGCGACCGCTCGATCGTCAGCACGGTCAGCGCGGCCTCGACGGCGCCGGCGGCACCGAGCGAATGCCCGAGGACGCCCTTGGCGGAGGTGACGCTCGGACCGTGCGGCAGCGTCCGGCCGATCACTCCGGCCTCCACGGCATCGTTGACGACGGTCGACGTGCCGTGGGCGTTGACATGGTCGACCTGCGACGCAGTGAGTCCCGCGCCGCGCAGCGCGAGCCCCAGTGCCTCCTGCGCGCCGCGCCCTTCCGGATGGGGCGCCGTCGGGTGGTGGGCGTCCGTGGCGGAGGCGCATCCGGCCATGACGGCCCGTGGGGTGGCTCCTCGGGCCCGGGCGTCCACCTCACGTTCGAGGACGAGGACGGCCGCCGCCTCGGAGAGGACGAACCCGTCGCGGTCGGCGGCGAAGGGGCGGGAAGCCGCCGCCGGGTCGTCGCGGCGTGAAGACAGTGCGCCCATTCGGTGGAAGCCTGCCACCACAGTGGTGCAGTTGACCGCTTCGGCGCCGCCCGCCAGAACGATGTCGCATGCGTCGGCCAGCAGGAGGGCGCGCCCCGTGGCGATGGCGTCGGCGCCCGAGGCGCACGCCGTCGCCGTGGCCATGCTCGGGCCGCGTGCCCCGAGGGCGAGAGCGATCTCGGCGGCCGGCCCGTTCACCATCATGCGCGGGATGAATACCGGCGAGATCTGCTCGACGCCGTGGTCCCTCAGGCCCAGGGCCGCCGCTTGCCAAGTGGCCGCACCACCAAAACTGCATCCCATGACGACGGCGACCCTCGGGCCGTCCCAGGCATCCGGGCGCAGAGCGGCGCTGTCCACCGCTTCCTGCGCGGCCGTCAGGGCGAGGATCACATGACGGTCGAGCCGCCAGGCTTTCCTCGCACCCAGCACACGCCGGGCGTCGAAGGGTGGTACGGAGCAGCAGAAGTCGACGGGGAGTCCCTGAAGGTCCGGGCTCGTGGCGGCGGTCGGCAGGCCCCTCACGACCGCCTCCCAGGTCTGCTCCGTGCCCACCCCCGCCGGGGTGACCAGGCCGATGCCCGTGACGACGGTCTCGGGTCGGCTCACGGGGCGCCGTGCCGTCGGGAGACGGTCATCCGGTCCTCCAGCACGGCGGCGAGCTGTCCCGTGGACATGGTCGCCGGAACGTCCGTGTCCTGGCACCGCACTCCCAGACGCTGACCCATGACCAGGGCGAGTTCCGCCCGCGCCAGACTGTCCAGTTCCATGTCGCGGAAGGTCGCCTGCGGTGTCACATGCTCCTCGGGCACCTCGAAGTGGGCCGTCAAAACGGTGAAGAGCGTTTCATACGGGGGCGTCACGAATGTTCTCTCTCTTTGATGGGAAAGCCGGATGAAAGCGGCCCTACAGCCGCACGAGCACGATGCCCAGACTGACGCCGCTGGCCGTGCCGATCAGCGGCACGACGTCTCCGGCGCCGACCCGTCCGGATCGCATGGCCGCGGCCAGTTGGAGCGGCAGCGTGGCGGAGGCGGTGTTGCCGTGTTCGGCGATGGTGGTGACGAGCCTTTCCTCCGGAACGCCGGAACGGCCGCAGAACACAGGGATCAGTGAGGTGGCCGCGAGGTGCACGCAGCACAGCGGCGCGTCCCGGGGGTGGTGGTCGACGCGGTCGTGCAGTTCGCTCACCACGGACGTGCTGAAGACGTCGAAGGCTTCCACGAGTTTCGCGGTGTTCGCTTCCAGCCGCGGCCGGCCGCCGCCCGCCTCGTCGAGCGGCAGCACCACGGACGGCCAGGCGGCGGAGTTCGAGAGGAACTCCGCCGCCAGGATGCCGGGTTCGGGAGAGGCTTCCAGGAGCATCGCGGCCCCGGCGTCCGACATGGTGTTCCCAGCGATCGCCTCGACGAATTCGCGGGGCCCGGCGATGTTCCTGCGGTTCAATCGGCTCACCTCCTCGCCGGTGCAGACGAGGACGGTTCGGTAGGCGCCGCACCGGATGAAGGCGTCGGCGACCTGCACCCCGTTGAGGAAACTGTTGCAGGCGTTCTTCACGTCCATGACCGGGCAGGCGGCACCCAGCTTGGCGGCGACGACGTGGGCGGTGGCCGGTTCGACCACGTCCGTACTGGCAGCCGCGAACACCAGCAGGTCGATGTCGCGCACGGATCTGCCCAGGTCGCCGAGCACGCGCTCGCAGGCCGCGACCGCGAGGTCGGATGCCCGCCAGCCTTCCGGCCGCACATGGCGGCGCTCGACGCCGGTGAGTCTCTGGATGAGCCCTCTCGGCACATCGAAATGTGGACTGTGTTCTGCGATGTCGTCTTCCAACTCGGCGGTCGAAAGGATCGTCCTGGGCAGGTATGCGTCAATGCCCGCCAACCGTGCGTACGTATGTCCCACGATTTCCCCATGATGGTTTTGCGGCGCCTCAGTACAGGCGGATTACCCATCTAAGCAGACTCCGGCGAGTATCCGACCAGTACGATAATCACACGAGCCTTAATGACCTTTCATGCCCAACGGCAGGCCGTGAACGCGGAAACGGCGCCCTTGCGTATCGCGCGGAAAATAACACGAACGGGTTTTCCGGGAATGCCCGCCGGACTCGCGCCGATAGTGTGCCGCTCATTCCCGGCAAGCATCCGCAGCGAAGCCGGAAACCCGATCGCAGGAGCCACACATGCGCACTGTCGTCGTCACCGGCGCGACCAGCGGTATCGGCATGGCCACCGCATGCGAGTTGGCTGCCGCCGGCTACGAGGTCATCGGTACCGCCCGCACCCCGGCCAAGGCGGACGCGCTCGCGGCGGCCGCCGAAGCACGGGGGTGTGCCCTGCGCACCGCCGTGCTGGATGTCACCGACAGCGATGCGTGCGACCGCGCCTTCGCCACCATCGCGGCGATGACGGACGGCGGCCCCTGGGCGCTGGTGAACAACGCCGGCGTGGCCTGTGCCGGAGCCCTGGAGGACGTCTCCGAGGAGGCGGCACGCGGCGCGCTGGAGACCAATCTGCTCGCCCCGGCCCGCCTCTCGCGCCTGGTCCTGCCGGCCATGCGGCGCCGGGGAGAAGGCCGCATCGTCAACATCACCTCCCTCGGCGGGCTGCTGGCCCTGCCCATGAACGGCTGGTACTGCGCGAGCAAGCACGGCTTGGAGGCGCTGACCGACGCGCTGCGGATGGAGACCGCCCGCTTCGGCATCCACGTCTCGCTGGTGGAACCCGGCTTCCACGACACCCCACTGGTGGCCGGGTCCGTGGCGGGGTTCCCTTCCCACGGCTCGTCCCCCTACGCCGACGGGTACGCCGCCGTCGAACGCCGTATCAGCGGGTTGAGCCCACTGCCCGGCCCGGAGAAGGTGGCGCACGTCATCCGGCGCGCGCTGTCGACGAGGTCTCCGCGTCGGCGTTACCCGGTCGGCAGGGAGGCCCTGATGACGCGGACCGCCGCCCTTCTCCCGGCGGCGGTCCGCGACCGAGTGCTCCGGACCGCCACCGGCCTCACCGCGGCGCAAAGGTCCGGCACAGCCGTCGGCCGCGACACGCCCTCCGCGGCCGGAACGCCGCCCCTGGCGTGAAACCCGTAACCCGCCACCACTCCGACTCCCACAGACTCCCGCCAGGAAGGCCCGAACATGAGCCCGCAGGATTGCCACAACGAACTCGTCACCCATCTGGAAACGCTGTTCCGCGTTCCGGCCGAGGCCGTCACACCCGACACCACCTTCGCCGACCTCGGCCTCGACTCCGTCGATGTCGTCGAACTGGCGGTCGCCGCAGGGGTCAACTCCGAAGCGGACCTGCTTGCCCACTCGCCCCGTTCCACCGTCGGGGAGATCACGGCCCGCCTGGCGGAAACCCGTGCCGTGGACGGACAGCCGCACAGCGGCAGCGGCCTGCCGGAAAGCCTCCCGGCGTCATGAGTACCCGCGCACCCGCCGTGGCCGTCACCGGCCTCGGCCTCATCACCCCCGCCGGTGTCGACCGGGACGCCACGTGGGCGGGTCTGTCCGCGGGCGTCCGGGTCGCGGCGAAGGACCCGGTGCTCGCCGGGCTTCCGGTCGACTTCTCCTGCGCCGTGCCCGAGTCCGCGGGCGTCGCGGCTCTCGTCCCCGGGCGCGCCCGGCGAATGGACCCCTATTCCCGGCTGGCGGTGCTTGCCGCCCGAGAAGCCGTCGCGGACGCGGGCCTGACACCGCGCGAGTGGCCCGCGGAGCGGGTGGGCGTCGTCCTGGGAGTCGGCAACAGTTCCATGCTGGCTTGGCCAAGTACCTTCGCCCACTTGACCGCAGGACGCCCTGAGCGGGTCGCGCCGACCGCCCTCCCCCGGTCCATGCCCAATACGCCGGTCGCCGAGGTCACGATCGACTTGGCGGCTCGCGGTCCCAGCTTCGCCGTCGCCGGAGCCTGCGCCTCCGGCGGCTACGCGATCGCGGTGGCGTCCGATCTGCTGCGCTCCGGCACCTGCGACATCGTGATCACCGGTGGGGCCGAGTCCGCCCGGTCCACCGCCGCCTCGGCCTGCCTGAGCCAGCTGACCGCTCTGTCGCGGCACCGCCACGACCCCGCGGGCGCGTCGCGCCCCTTCGATGCCCACCGGGACGGTTTCGTGCTCGGCGAGGGCGCGGGCATCCTGGTTCTGGAACGGCTGGAACAGGCCCGGGCGCGCCGGGTGACTCCGCGTGCCCTCCTTGCGGGGCACGGCTCTTCCTCGGACGCGCACCACTATGTGTCGCCCGACCCGCAGGGGGCCGGGGCCGAACGCGCCCTGCGCGCCGCGCTGTCCCACGCCGGGCTCACGGCCGACGACATCGACCATGTCAACGCCCACGCCACCTCCACACCCGTGGGGGACCTGGCCGAGGCACGAGCGCTGCGCCGGGTCTTCGGCGACTGCCCTCCCCCGGTCACCGCCGTGAAGAGCGTGATCGGGCACGCGCTCGGTGGCGCCGGCGGTATCGAAGCCGCCGTGACCGTCCTCTCCCTCCAGGAACAGGCCGTGCCCCCGACCGTGAACCTTGACCGGCTCGATCCCGAAGTGGACCTGGACATCATCCGGGACGAACGCCGTGCCGTGCGCATGCGGTCGGCGGTCAGCAACTCCTTCGGCTTCGGCGGCCACAACGTCGTGCTGGTCTTCAGCGCCGCGTGACCCTCTCCAACGCTCACTTGCGGTGAGGGCGGACACGGGCGGACAGTCCTGACGGCAACCGGGGCAGCCACCAGTTCGCGCGGCCGGTGAGCGTCATCACGGCAGGGACCAGGATGCCGCGCACCAGGGTGGCGTCGACCACAGTGGCCAGGGCCAGCCCGATTCCGATGACCTTCAGCGGTGTCAGACCGGAAGTCGCCAGGGCGCCCACGGCAGCCGCGAAGGTCAACGCGGCTGCCGTCACCAGGCGCCCGGTGCGCTGCACCCCCGTGGTCACGGCCCGCTCGGTGTCACCGAGCTCCGCGTACGCCTCGCAGATGCGCGACAACAGGAACATCTCGTAGTCCACCGACAAGGCGTAGGCGATGACCAGGACGAACACCACGATCGTTCCGTCCAGGTCACCGGTGACGGTGAAGCCGCCCACCAAGGCGCGCAGATGGCCGTCCTGGAAGACGAAGACCAGACATCCCATACAAGCGGCGAGGCTGATCGCGGCGACCACCACCGCCTTCACCGGGATCAACAGGCTGCGGGTGAACAGGGCCAGCAGCACGAAGGTGACGGATGCCACCAGCGTGCAGGCGCCGGGCAGCGCCTGGATCAGCGCCGCCCGGGTGTCGGCCGCGCGGGCCGCCTCGCCGGCCACCGGGCTGCGTCCGGCCGCAGGCAGGTCACGCAGCTCGCGGACCAGCTGCCGCGACACCGGTGTGGCAGGGCCGGTGCTGGAGAAGACCGTCAACAGCGGCCCGCCCGGGGCGAGGTGACGCCGCGCCTGCCGTTCGGGGAGCGGGCCGTGCTCACCTTGTCGGTAGGAGCCGGTGGCGGTACGCACCTCGGCGACGCCCGGCAGAGCCGCGGCCCTGCGGGCGTACACATCGAGATCGTGGGCGCCGGTGTCCCGCGGCAGGCCGACGGTCAACCGCCGGTCCGGGGGATGCGGGAAGTCCTGGGCGATGGCCCGTGCCACGGCGTGCGGTTCACTGTGTGCGGGCAGCGTCCGGGCATCGCTGAGGGCGAAGGAGGCATGCGCGAACGGGACGACGCATACTCCGAGCAGCGCGACGGCCCCCACGGCCCAGGCAAGCGGACGACGGCAGACCGTGCGGGCCACCCGCCGCCACAGCATTCCCTCCCCGGCCGGGCCGGCCGCGCCGCGCAGCCGCAGGTGCGTGAAGAGGTCGAAGCGGTCCAGGTACGGGGCCAGCACAGTCAGCAGGGCGGGCACGACAAGCACAGTGGAGGCGGCCGACAGCACCACCACGCTGATACCCGCCCAGGCAATGGAATGCAAGAAGCCGAAGGGGAAGAGGAAGAGGGAGCACAGCGACAGAGCCACTACACCGGCGGAGGCCAGAACGGTGCGTCCTGCGGCGGCCGTTCCGTGAACGATGGCCTGTGGCGTGGCAAGACCGGTGGCCTGCTCCTCACGGAACCGGGCGACCGCGAACAAGGCGTAGTCCACGGCGAGCCCGAAACCCAGGGCGGTGGTGATGTTGGCAGCGTAGACAGAGACCTCCGTCACGGAGGTGAGCAGACGCAGTACCGCCAGTGTTCCGGCCACCGCGACGGCGCCTGTCAGCACCGGGATCACGGCTGCTGCCAGAGAGCGGAAGACGAACAGCAAGATGGCGGCCGCCAACGGTACGGCGAACAGCTCGGCCCGCAGCAGATCCCCTCGGCTCTGGCGCATGACCTCGGTACTCACCCAAGCCGGTCCGGTGGCCGAAACGGTCAACGGGCCGCTGCGGCCCGTCACTTGCGGCACCAGGGTCTCGGCGGTGCGGCACGCCTGCGCCTCGTCCTCTCCCAGGTCGACTGTCATCAGGGCCGCGCTTCCGTCCCGCGACCGCAGAGAGGCGTCCCCGGTGTTCCAGTACGAGGTCGTGGAGACCACCCCGGGGAACCGTGTGACGCGGCGCTCCAGAACGCGGCTCTGCTCGGCCACCGGCCCGCTGCCGAGTCCGCCTGAGGCATCGGTGCGCACCAGCAGCACCAAGTCCGCGGTTCCGCCCGCATGGTGACGCGAGGCGAGAATGCGGTTGTCCCGCTCGGAAGCCGAACCTGTCGGTACCAGACCGCTGTTGGTGAGCCGGTCCAGTCCGCCGACGCCGACAGCCGCCATCAGGAGGACCGACACCGCTGTGGCGGCGAGCAGGTGACGAGCTCTGTGAACGCACCAATGAGTCAGCGCCAGAGGGGATGCCTTCCGCACGGGTGTCCGCTCGGCCGCCCGCCGGCGATGTGGTCGCAAGAGTGCCAAGACCATGTGCCCTCCGGCCGGACGGAGTCCGGCCGACAGACCGGCGTACCGTGCTCCAACTGTCGCGTCCAGCAACCGCCGTGCCGCGGCCAAGGACACGCCGATGAACCACATGTCCCCCATAGTGATGAGCGGAGAAGCCTTCCAGACGATGGTCGACTTATCGTGGTCGCCGCCGTCACCCGCCGGGCCGCAGCCGGCGGATCTCGGCCGCCCCGTGACAGGAGCGGACCGCGCCTGCCCTGCGGCGGGAGACGGCCGGTCATCACACCCCACGACCAGGTCAGGGATGCCATGCAACGCATCGTCGTCATCGGCGCGGGCCCCGCGGGCGCTTCCCTGGTGGAGAGCCTCGCCGCCCGGCTGCGGGAGCCGTGCGCTCTCACGGTGGTGGACGGCACCAGGCACCTGTGGCGGGGACGGGCCTACCAGCGGGACGACACGCGGGTACTGACGAACATCCCCGCCGCGCACATGTCCGTCCGCGAGGACGACCCCTCACACGCTGAACGCTGGCTGGCATCCCAGCACCCGGGTGCGACGGACGCCGACGGGCTCACCGCCCGCACCCACTACGGCGCCTACCTGGAGAACACCCTTCGGGATACCTGGCAGCGGCTGGCCCGTCGCGGCTGGCGACTACGTCTCGTACGCGAGCACGCGAGCCGCGTGTCATGGAACGGTACGCATCTCACCGTATCCACGGCACCAGGCGCCCTGGTGTGCGAACCCGCCGAACACGTGGTGCTGTGCACCGGTCCTCTCGCACCGGCCGACCCGTACCGTCTGTCCGGCACCCCGGACTATGCCGCCGAGCCCTTCCCCCTCGGCCGTAAGCGTGTGCCGCCCGGCTGCCGCGTAGGCGTCATCGGTGCCGGGCTGACCGCCGTGGACATCGTGGCCTGGCTCACCGCACATGGCCATCACGGACCCATTCGCCTCTTCTCACGCAGCGGACTGCTGCCCGCGGTCCGCAAGCGCCCCGCCGACCACCAACTGCGGCATCTGACCTTGGCTCGCCTCGATGCCCTGGCCGGTTCCGAGGGAACGGTCTCCGAGCGCCGTCTCATGTCACTGCTCCAGGCGGAGCTGACCGCGGCGGGGGTGGACCAGGCGCGCTTGGTCCGCGAGTTCCTCGCCCCCGGACCCCCTGCCGACCGGCTGCGCCGCCAACTGGCGGCTGCCGACGAGGACGGGGACCGGGGCGAAGCCGTGCTGCACAAGGCATTGCCGCGCATCGCCGGCCATGCCTGGAACCTGCTTCCCGACGCCGAGAAGGCGGCCCTGTGGCAGCGCCACCACCGCGCCATCACCAGTCTGTGCTGCCCAATGCCCCGCCACCGGGGCCAACTACTGCTGCGTCTGCTCGATAGGGGCCAGCTGCAGCTGGCCGATGGAGTCACGCGCGTCGAGCCCGGACCGGCAGGAGGCTTCACCGTCCGCGCCCGGTCCGCGCGCGTGAGCGTGGACGTGCTGTTCAACGCCGTCGGCCCGGCGACGCATCGGCCGCCACTCCCGGCGGAGCGAGGCGTCGAAACCCAGTTGGCCAGGGACTTCTCCGCTGGGCACCCGCTCGGCGGCCTGCGCACCGACCCGCGTACACACCAGGTGGAGGGCGTTCCGGGCCTCTATGCCCTGGGGCATCCCACACGCGGGGCGGTGATGTTCCACTTCGGCATGCCCAGCCTGGTCCACCAGAGCGGCTTGATCGCCCGGTGTATCGATCACCACGTCGCGCGGTCAAAGGCGCGAGCAACAATCCGGACGCCCGTGCGTCCGGCGCCCTACCCCCCGTAGAACCGCTCCTCCACCACCGCCCGCGCCCGCCGCGTAATCCGCCGATAATCATCCAGCATGTCCCCGACGTGCCCCGCGTCATATCCCAAGTACCGGCCCACCGCGGCCAGTTCACGACCCCCGGAGGGAAACGTGTCGCCCGCCCGGCCGCGTACCAGCATCACCGCGTTGCGGACGCGCGTCGCCAGGACCCATGCCTCGTCGAGGGTCGCCGCGTCCTCGGCCGGGATCAGGTCCGCCTCGCGGGCCGCGGCCAGGGCCGCGCGGGTGCGGGTCGTGCGCAGGGCCGGCACCGTTCCGCCGTGTTCCAGCTGCATGAGCTGTACGGTCCATTCGACGTCGGAGAGGCCGCCGCGGCCCAGCTTGGCGTGGAGCGTCGGGTCGGCGCCGCGCGGCATCCGCTCCGCCTCCATGCGGGCCTTCAGGCGGCGGATCTCGCGGACCGCGTCCTCGCCCAGCCCCTGCGCCGGATAGCGCAGCGGGGCGATCAGGTCGATGAAGGCGCGGCCCAGCTCCTCGTCGCCCGCGACCGGTTCCGCCCGCAGCAGCGCCTGGGACTCCCAGCCGAGGGACCAGCGGCGGTAGTACGCCTCGTACGATCCCAGCGTACGGACCAGCGGGCCGCTTCTGCCCTCCGGGCGCAGGTCGGCGTCGATCAGCAACGGCGGGTCGGCCGAGGGGAGTTGGAGGAGTCGGCGCATCTCCGAGACGATCTTCGCGGCCGCCTTCGCCGCCTCCTGCTCGTCGGCGCCCTCGCGCGGCTCGTGCACGAAGAGGACGTCCGCGTCGGAGCCGTAACCCAGCTCGTGGCCGCCGAAGCGGCCCATGCCGATGACCGCGAAGCGGGTCGGCAGCGTGTCGCCCCAGCCGTCGCGGACGACCGCGCGCAGGGTGCCCGCGATCGTGGCGGCCGTCAGGTCGGAGATCGCGTCGCCCACCCGGTCCACGAGCGCGCCGGGGTCGGCCTCGGCGGGCCGTTCCTCCGTCCCGTACGAGCCGATGATGTCGCCCGCGGCCGTGCGGAACAGCTCACGGCGGCGCACGCCGCGCGCCGCCGCCACCGCCTGCTCCGCCCCGTCCGCGCGGCGCACCGCCGCCAGGGTCTCCTGTTCCAGCTGGGCGCGGCCGCGCGGCACGAGGCCCCGCTCGTCGCCGAGGAGGGCGACCGCCTCGGGGGCGCGCAGGAGCAGGTCGGGGGCGAGGCGTCCGGCGGAGAGGACCCGGGCGAGGTTCTCGGCCGCGGCGCCCTCGTCGCGCAGCAGCCGCAGATACCAGGGGGTCTTGCCGAGCGCGTCGGAGACCTTGCGGAAGTTCAGCAGGCCCGCGTCCGGATCCGCCGAGTCCGCGAACCAGCCGAGCAGGACGGGCAGCAGCGTGCGCTGGATGGCGGCCTTGCGGGACACGCCCGAGGCGAGCGCCTCCAGGTGGCGCAGGGCGCCGCTCGGGTCCGCGTAGCCGAGCGCGACCAGCCTCTCGCGAGCCGCCTCCGCACTCAATCGCGCCTCGCCGGGGGCAAGTTGGGCTACCGCGTCGAGCAGCGGGCGGTAGAACAGCTTCTCGTGCAGCCTGCGTACCACGGAGGTGTGCCGCTTCCAGGCGCGGTGCAGCTCGGTGATCGGCTCGGTGCGCATCCCCAGGGAGCGGCCGATGCGGCGCAGGTCCGCGTCGCCCTCCGGCACCAGGTGCGTGCGGCGCAGCTTGTACAGCTGGATGCGGTGCTCCAGGGAGCGCAGGAAGCGGTACGCGTCGTCGAGCTGGGCGGCGTCCACCCGCCCCACGTAGCCGCCCGCGCCGAGCGCGTCCAGGGCCGCGAGCGTCGTCCCGCTGCGGATCGAGCGGTCGCTGCGGCCGTGCACCAACTGGAGCATCTGTACGGCGAATTCGACATCCCGCAGCCCGCCGGGACCGAGCTTCAGCTCCCGCTCCACCTCGCCCGCGGGGATGTTCTCGACGACCCTGCGGCGCATCTTCTGCACGTCGGAAACGAAGTTCTCACGCTCGGCGGCGTGCCAGACCAGCGGCGCGAGCGTGGCGACGTACTCCTCGCCCAGCGCGAGGTCGCCCGCGACCGGGCGGGCCTTGAGCAGCGCCTGGAACTCCCAGGTCTTCGCCCAGCGTTGGTAGTACGCGAGGTGGCTGGAGAGGGTCCGCACCAGCGGGCCGTTCCTGCCCTCGGGGCGGAGGTTGGCGTCGACGGGCCAGATGGTGCCCTCGACGTTCGTCTCGGAGCAGATCCGCATCATGTGCGAGGCGAGCCGGGTCGCGGCCCGCAGCGCCTCATCCTCGCCGTCGGCGGCGCCGGCGCCGCTGGTGGCTTTGCCGGTGCCGCTGGTGGCTTTGCCGGTGCCGTCGGCGGCCTCGGCGGCGCCGTCGGCGGCCTCCGCGGCTTCCCCGGCCTCCGTCGCCTCCGCCGCCTCCGCCGCCTCCGCGACGAAGATGACATCGACGTCGGAGATGTAATTCAGCTCGTGGCCACCGCACTTGCCCATCGCGATGACCGCGAGCCTGCACCGCGCGGCGTCGTCGGGGGCCGCCGCGCAGGCCATGGCGAGCGCGGCGCGCAGCGTCGCCGTCGCGAGGTCCGCCAGCTCGGCCGCCGCCTCGGCGACATCGGTGGTGCCGCACACGTCACGGGCCGCGATGGCCAGCAGGCAGCGGCGGTAGGCGACCCGCAGCGAGACGGGGTCGGTGGCGTCGGCCAGGCCGCGCTCGAAGTCCGCGACGCCCGGGTGCAGATCGGCCGACTCGTACGTGGCCAGGGCCCGCCAGTCGCGCGGGTGCCGGGCGAGGTGGTCGGCGAGGGCCTCGGAGGCTCCGAGCACACCGAGCAGGCGGTCGCGCAGCGGCTTGGCCGTGACCAGGGTGTCGAGCAGCTCGCGCCGGCCGTTCCCGTCCTCCTGCGCCTCCACGAGACGCACCAGGCCGAGCAGCGCCAGGTCGGGGTCGGCGGTGGCGCCCAGCGCGTCCAGGAGCAGCGGGTCGGAGCGGACGGCGCTCAGCTCCGGGGCGTCCAGGAACCGCTCCGCCGCGGACGGATCGGTGAAACCGTGCCGCAACAGCCGCGTGAACGTACTGCTTCTGCGCCCTTGCGGCACCGTCATTGTCTCGCGCCTCCGTTCGATCACTCCCGGCCCCGAGCCTACGGCCTGACCGACGCGTTCCGCCCGCGTGACCCCGCCCCACCTGATGTACTGCGGCCCATGGAATACACCCTTGAAGTGATCCCGCTGCCCGTGAGCGACATCGACAGATCCAAGGAGTTCTACCGTGACAAGCTCGGCTTCCACGTCGACATCGACACGGAGGTCATGCCGGGCATGCGCATCGTCCAGCTGACCCCGCCCGGCTCCGGCTGTTCCATCGCCCTCGCCGACACGCTCTGGGACACGATGGACGGGCCGACGCCGGCCGCGGGCTCCTACCAGGGCCTCCAGCTGTGCGTCGCCGACGCGAAGGCGGCCCACGCCGAGCTGGTCGCCCGCGGCCTGGACGTCACCGAGCCGGTGCAGCACGCGCCGCAGGACGGCGGCACGTTCATGTACTTCAAGGACCCGGACGGCAACGGCTGGGCGATTCAGGAGTACCGGGTGCGGGCGACCACGTCCCTGCGGGACGCGATCGTGCCCCGTTAGGGGCGCGCGCGGACGCGTCTGCCGAGTTACTGAGCAGACGCGTCCGCAGCTCTGCTGTGGTTGCTCGCACAGTTCCCCGCGTCCCTGAAGGGGCGCCGCTACAGCACCGGCAGGTTCTTCCGCAGTTCGAAGGCCGTGACCTCGCTGCGGTACTCCTCCCACTCCTGCTTCTTGTTCCGCAGGAAGAAGTCATAGACGTGCTCGCCGAGCGTCTCGGCGACCAGCTCCGACTTCTCCATGAGCGCGATCGCCTCGCCGAGGTTCTGCGGGAGCGGCTCGATCCCCATCGCGCGGCGCTCGGCGTCGGAGAGCGCCCACACGTCGTCGTCGGCGCCCGGCGGAAGCTCGTAACCCTCCTCGATGCCCTTGAGACCGGCGGCGAGCAGCACCGCGTACGTCAGGTAGGGGTTGGCGCCCGAGTCGATCGAGCGCACCTCGACGCGCGCCGAGCCGGTCTTGCCCGGCTTGTACATGGGCACGCGGATCAGCGCCGAGCGGTTGTTGTGGCCCCAGCAGATGTACGAGGGTGCCTCGCCGCCCGCGCCGGCCGTGCGCTCGGAGCCGCCCCAGATGCGCTTGTAGGAGTTCACCCACTGGTTGGTGACGGCCGAGATCTCCGCGGCGTGCGTGAGCAGGCCCGCGATGAAGGAGCGGCCGACCTTGGAGAGCTGGTACTCGGCGCCCGACTCGTAGAACGCGTTGCGGTCGCCCTCGAAGAGGGAGAGGTGCGTGTGCATGCCCGAGCCGGGGTGTTCGGAGAACGGTTTCGGCATGAACGTCGCCTGGACGCCCTGCTCCAGGGCGACCTGCTTCATGACCAGGCGGAACGTCATGATGTTGTCCGCCGTGGAGAGCGCGTCCGCGTAGCGCAGATCGATCTCCTGCTGGCCGGGGGCGCCCTCGTGGTGGCTGAACTCGACCGAGATGCCCATGGATTCGAGCATGGTGATGGCCTGGCGGCGGAAGTCCATGCCCACGTTCTGCGGGGTGTGGTCGAAGTAGCCGGAGTTGTCGGCGGGCGTGGGCCGCGAGCCGTCCAGCGGCTTGTCCTTCAGGAGGAAGAACTCGATCTCGGGGTGGGTGTAGAAGGTGAAGCCGAGGTCGGAGGTCTTCGCCAGGGCCCTCTTCAGTACGTAGCGGGGGTCCGCGAAGGACGGGGAGCCGTCCGGCATCAGGATGTCGCAGAACATGCGGGCCGTGCCCGGGGCCTCCGCGCGCCAGGGCAGTACCTGGAAGGTGGAGGGGTCCGGCTTGGCGATCATGTCCGACTCGTACACCCGGGCGAATCCTTCGATCGCCGAGCCGTCGAAGCCGATGCCCTCGTCGAATGCCTGTTCCAGCTCGGCCGGGGCCACGGCCACCGACTTCAGGAAGCCGAGGACATCCGTGAACCACAGGCGTACGAACCGGATGTCGCGCTCCTCCAACGTACGGAGCACGAATTCCTGCTGCTTGTCCATCTTCCGCTTCCACCCATCCTTGCTGGTCAGGCCACCTGCTCCCGCGCCACGGGACAGCTTGGGCCGCCTCGGGCTCACGAGCATCCCATCACCCGGTTTCGAACGCGTTGCGGACCCCGTGACACCGGGTTCCGAGCCGTGCCGGGTTCCGAGCCGTGCCGCGTACCGCTCTGTGCCCATAGTGCCTGCTGATCGGCTCCTCCGTAACAGCGGGCCGTTGCGGGGACTGGAAGACGCCCTGTGGTCCGGGCCGTCCTCGCCTTACGATCAGCGGACTCGTTCGTCGTCCCGTACGTCCCATTCGTAGAAGGACACATCATGGGTTCCGCCGAGAACACGAGCAACGCGTCCCGCAAGGCCCGGATAGAGGAGATGCGCCAGGCCCAGCGCGCCCGGGAACGCCGGGGCCGCGTCCTGACCGTCACGGCCGGCGCGGTAGTCGTCGCGGCGCTCGGCGTGGGCGGCTTCGTCCTCTTCTCCAAGGCCTCGGACGACTCCTCCGACGCGAAGGCGGGCTCGGGAGCCCGGCCCAAGTACAAGGTGGCCGAGGACGGCGAGAAGGTCTGGGGCAAGCTCGGGCGTACGCACGTCGCCAAGAAGGTCGACTACCCGATGACTCCCCCGGTGGGCGGCGACCACGACCAGGCCTGGATGAACTGCAACGGCGACGTCTACGAGAAGGAACTCCCGGAGGTGAACGCCGTGCACTCCTTGGAGCACGGCGCCGTCTGGGTCACGTACAACGACAAGGCGGACCCCGCCGACCTGAAGAAGCTCGCGGCGAAGGTCAAGGCGACGCCGTACTCGCTGATGAGCCCCGTCAAGGACCAGAAGGACCCCGTCATGCTGACGGCGTGGGCGCACCAGCGGACGGTGACCGGCGCGGACGACCCGAAGGTCAAGGAGTTCTTCGCCAAGTACGTCCAGGGCAAGCAGACCCCTGAGCCCGGCGCCGCGTGCACCAGCGGACTGGCCCGGTGAGGGTTCCGACCGGTCGGCGCCGCACGGACTGGGCCGTCGGCTCCCTCGCGGCGGCCGTCGTCGTCGCGGGCGGCATCACGGCGGCGGTCGCCGCCACGGACTCCGGCTCGGGGGCCGCCGGCACACCGGCGAACTCGTCGGCCGACGCGGGGTTCGCCCGCGACATGGCCGTCCACCACCAGCAGGCCGTCGAGATGTCGTACATCGTGCGGGACCGGACCGACGACGAGGACGTGCGGCGGCTCGCGTACGACATCGCCCAGACGCAGGCCAGCCAGCGGGGCATGCTGCTGGGCTGGCTGGACCTGTGGGAGCTGCCGAAGGTGCCCGACGGGGCGCCGATGGAGTGGATGGGCATGGGCGGCCTACCGCCGGGCGAGGACGGCGCGCTGATGCCGGGAATGGCGACGAACACGGAGCTGGCGCGGCTGGGGAAGCTGGAGGGACGGGAGGCGGAGGTGCTGTATCTGCGGTTGATGACGCGGCACCACCGGGGTGGGGCGCATATGGCGGAGGGTTGTGTGAAGCGGTGCGAGGTGCCTGTGGAGCGGAGGCTGGCCCGGGGCATGGCCGAGTCGCAGTCCTCGGAGATCTCGCTGATGGAGAGGCTGCTGAAGGCCCGCGGTGCGGGCAGGCCGTGACGACGGCGTGCCCGCCGTCCTCCATCAGGGCCGCTTCACCGGCCGCCCCAGCAGGCTGGACATCACCGCGTACGGGTGGGCGGCGCGGTCGCCTTCGTAGGGGAGGGCCGCCTCCACGAGGCTCCGCCTGATGAACCGGTACGGCGTGCTGCCGGCCCGGACCCGAACGGAAGGGTCTAGGCCAGGCGGGCGAGGTCCGCGCGGACGAGGCGGCCGCGGAGGGGTGCTCCGGCGACGTACCGTTCGACCTCGGCGACCGCGTACGCGCCGAGCCGCCGCACCTCGTCCCCCTGCGCCCCCGCGATGTGCGGGGTGACGAGCACGTTCGGGAGGTGCAGCAGCGGGTGGTCCGCGGGCAGCGGTTCGGGGTCCGTGACGTCCAGAAACGCGTCCAGGCGGCCCGTGCCGCACTCCCGCGCCAGCGCCTCCGTGTCGACCAGTGGGCCCCGGGCCGTGTTGATGACGGAGCCGCCGTCCGGGATCAGTCTCAACATGGCCTCGCTCAGGAGACCGCGGGTCTCCGGGAGCTGGGGCGCGTGCACCGTGACGATGCTGCTGCGGGCGCACAGTTCGGGGAGAGCGACCAGTTCCACACCGAGCGACTCGGCCTCGGCGGACGTCACATAGGGGTCCGTGAGCAGCACGCGGTACCCCGCGTCGGAGGCCCGCAGAGCGGCGATCACGCGGCGCCCGATGCGGGACGCCCCGATGACGCCGATGGTGCGCGCGTCACCCCCGGCGCGCTCGGTGAACGACGGCCACCCGGCCGCGTACCCCGCGGCGGTCCGCAGCGCCCCCTTCGCCGCGAACGTGATCGCCGCCAGGGTGAACGACACGACCGGGCCCGCGTTGGCGTCCGCCGCCGAGGAGACGGCGATGCCCCGCTCCCACACCGCCTCCGTCACCATCGTCTTGACCGAGCCCGCCGCGTGGATGACCGCCCGCAGACGGGGCGCGTGGGCAAGGACCTCAGATGTGAGCGGTGGGCACCCCCAGCCCGTGATCAGCACTTCCGTCGAGGCGAGGGCCGCCCGTGACGCCGCGCTGGTGAGCGGTCCGGACAGGACTGAGGGGGCCAACTGCGCGCAGGCGGCGAGCCGTTCGCGCAGATCCGGCGTGAAGACGCGGTCCGCGACCTCGGCGTCCATCGCCAGGGCCGCCATCGGCAGGGCCGCCATGGGTGGCCCACCGGCCCGCCCCGCCTGCTGTGTCCGGTCTGTCTGATCTGCCACGCGTGACCGTCCCTCGTAGTAACCGGTTACTCACCAGCGTCTGGAGGCTAGGACCTCTGGGGTCGGGGGTCAAGAGATCGCCCGGCCAAGGGGGTTGACCAAGGACAGTAACCGCTTTAGATTCCGGGCACCTTATTCCGACGACGGAGGGGCTGCCGTGCCGACGGTGACGAAGGACCGGGCGGAAACCGAGGCGGTGAAGCCGCCCGACAGGCGCGATAGCGGGTCAAGTGGCGGGAAATCGGGGCGCGACACACTGTGGAAACGGTTTCAGCGCACCCGCTTCCTGGTCCTGCTCATGGCGCCGGGGCTGGTGTACTTCCTGGTCTTCCACTACGGCGCCTTCATCGCCAACGCGGTGGCCTTCAAGGAGTACGTCCCCTTCGACGGCCTGTGGGCAAGCCCCTGGGTCGGCACCGCGAATTTCGAGCGCATGTTCGGCGACCGGGACTTCTGGCACGCGACGTGGAACACCTTGTTCATCGCGGTGCTCCAGCTCGTCTTCTTCTTCCCGGCGCCGCTCGCCATCGCCCTGCTCCTGCACAGCCTGACCTCGGACCTGCTGCGCCGCTTCACACAGTCCGTGATCTATCTGCCGCACTTCCTGTCGTGGGTCGTCGTGGTCGCTCTCTTCCAGCAAGTGCTGGGTGACACAGGCCTGTTGAACACGACCCTCAGCGACTCCGGACTGCACACCGTCGACATCATCGGCAACCCGGACGCGTACAAGCCGCTCGTCGTGATCGAGGTGATCTGGAAGGACGCCGGCTGGGGGACGATCATCTTCCTCGCCGCGCTGATGCAGGTCGACGAACAGCTGTACGAGGCGTCGGCCATCGACGGGGCCGGGCCCTGGCGGCGCTTCTGGCACGTCACACTGCCCAGCATCCGGCCCATCATCATCCTGCTGCTGATCATGCGGCTCGGCGACATCCTCTCCGTCGGCTTCGAACAGATGCTGCTGCAACGGCAGTCGGTCGGCCCGGAGGTCGGCGAAGTCCTGGACACCTTCGTCTTCTGGCAGGGCATCGTCGGCGGCGACACCGGATACGCGGCGGCCGCCGGTCTCTTCAAGGGCGTCGTCGGCGCGGCGCTCGTCTACACCGCCAACCGGGTCGCCCACCGGCTCGGCGAGCAGGGGGTCTACAAGTGAGTGCCGGCCACGTCACCAGGCCCGCCTGGATGGAGAAGCCACGGTTCGCGACCAAGGCCGCCAAGGGGGTGGCGGTCGTCGTGGTCCTCGCGCTCGTCCTGATCCCCTTCCTCGTCATCGTCTCGACCTCGCTCGCCTCCAACCGCGAGGTCGTGGACAACGGCGGCTGGGTGCTGTGGCCGAGCGACCCGACGCTGCGCGCCTACCGGACCATCCTCAGCGGCGGAATCGTCACCAAGGCGCTCGGCGTGAGCGTCGGCCTCACGGTCCTCGGCACCCTCTTCTCACTCGCGTGCACCACCTTCCTCGCGTACGCCCTGGCCCGCCCCGGTGTCTTCGGCGGCAAGCCCGTACTCCTGCTGATCCTCTTCACGTTCCTCTTCCCACCCGGCATGATCCCCGCGTTCCTGCTGGTCAAGGGCATGGGGATGATGGATACGTATGCCGCGCTCATCGCCCCCGTCCTCATCAACGTCTTCAATCTGATCGTGCTGCGCGGCTTCTTCCAGGGCATACCCGAGGAGCTGTACGAGGCGGCCCGGCTCGACGGCGCGGGCGACTGGCACATCCTGTGGCGGATCGTGCTCCCGCTGTCGAAGGCGGCTCTCGCCGTGGTCTCCCTCTTCTACGCCGTGAGCTACTGGAACGCCTGGTTCCATGCCTCGATCTACATGGAGTCGGACCACTGGCCGCTCTCCCAGGTCCTGCGTACGTACGTCATCGGCGGCTCCCAGATCGCCGACACGGGCCTGAGCGAGGCCGGCATGGTCTCCGCCCCGCAGACGACGCAGATGGCCGTCCTGGTGATCGCCACTGTGCCGATCCTGCTCGTCTATCCCTTCCTTCAGAAGTACTTCACCAAGAGCGTGCTCACCGGCGCCATCAAGAGCTGACCTCACTGAGCTACGTGAGCTACGTGAGCTACGTGAGCCAGCCGAGCTTTCCCCACCTCGTCGTAACAATCGTCGTACAGAAGGGCTCATTCACGTGTCCGGTTCCTCGATGTCGCGGCGTACGCTGCTCCGCTCCATAGCCGTCGGCGGCGCCGCCCTGGCCGCCCCGTCCGTCCTCACCGCCTGCTCGACCGACTCCGGCGGCGGTGGCAACGTGTCCAACGCGGGCAAGAAGGCGGCGCCCTGGCCGACGTACACCCCCGCCAAGGGTCCCGCCCCCGACCTGGCACCGACCACCGAGGGCGTGCAGGCCGGCTACACGAAGTACCCCGAGAAGCTCGTCCGGGCGACGGCCGAGAAGCCGGGCGACGGCAAGCAGAAGATCAAGGTCATGACCATCACCTACGGCACCCCGCCGAAGCCGGTCGGCCAGAACGAGTACTGGCAGGCGGTGAACGAGGCCCTGGGCGTGGAGATCGAGTTCAGTGTCGTGCCCGACGCGGACTTCCGCGCCAAGATGTCCACGCTGATGTCGGGCGACGACCTGCCCGACATGATCAACTTCGGTGGCGGGTACGTCCTGCCGCGCGAGTCGCAGTTCGTGAAGTCCCGGTGCGCCGACCTGAGCGAGCACCTGTCGGGCGACGCGGTCAAGGACTACCCCAACCTCGCCAACATCCCTACGTACGCCTGGGAAGGCATGGGCCGCATCGCCGGACGCGTCTACGGTCTGCCCGTCGAACGCGCCAAGGTGCAGGGCGCGATGTTCATCAACCGCGAAGCCTTCGACAAGGCCGGTTACCGGCCCGGCATGTCCGCCCCCGACTTCCGGGCGATGGCCGAGGAGGCCTCACAGGGCAGGAGATCCGCCCTCGGCGCCTCCACGGTGGGCTACTTCGGCTACCTCTACCACGCCATGTGGCACGGCGCCCCCAACCAGTGGCAGATCAAGGGCGGCAAGGTCACCGACATGTACGGCACCGACGCGTTCAAGGCCGCGCTGGAGTACATGGCCAAGCTGCGCCAGGACGGCTCGTACAACCCCGACGCCACCTCGCTCTCCCAGGTGGACCTGAAGACGCAGTTCTACAACGGAACCGTCCGCTCGATGACGGACGGCTGGGGCGCCGCCATCTCCAACGCCCAGGGCATCAAGGGCGCGTTCACCCTCGACGTCGCCGAGCCCTACGCGGTCGACGGCGTCACCCCCGTCTACCAGCAGAACCGCGGCTGCTTCGGCTACACCGTCATCAAGAAGGCCTCCAAGGACCGAGTCAAGCTCATGCTTCGCGTACTGAACTGGCTCGCCTCGCCGTTCGGTTCGAAGGAGTACGAGCTGATGCACTACGGCGTCGAGGGCACCCACTTCAAGTACGACAAGGCGGGCGACCCGGTCGCCACGGAGCTGGGCCTCGTCGACTCGCGGACCAACCTGCCCTTCCCCTACCTCATGGACGCGCCGCAGCCGCTGTACTACGCCGGCTTCCCCGACCTCACCGAGCGGCTGCACGCCTGGCAGAAGAAGGTCGTGCCGATGCTGGTGCCCGACGACCACTGGGGCCTGATGTCGAACACGTACAACCGGCAGAGCGCCACGATGGACCAGATCATCACGGACGGCGTCACGGCGGTCGTCGCAGGCCGCAAGAGGCTCTCCGACTGGGACGGCGTCTACAAGAAGTGGCGGTCCCAGGGCGGGGAGCGGTCGGCCGAGGAGTTCCTGGAGGAGTACGAGGCGGCGCGCTGAGGCGGCGGTCAGGAATTGGGGGTCGGGGTCGGGGGTCGGGGTCGGGGGTCGGGCGCGGGATGATGGTCCGGGGTGGTGGTTGTCGTGACGGGGGGCAACTCCGCTCGGGCTCGGCGCTGTTGGCGTCCGGCGGGATACCAGGTGGGCGCCAGTGGCGTTCTGTTGGGTGCTATGCGAGGGAGAGACAGTGGGTGAGCGGGTCACCATCCGCGATGTGGCCGCGCGCGCGGGGGTGTCGGTGGCGACCGTCTCGCGGGTCCTGGCGGGCAACTACCCGACGTCCACGGCGTCGCGCGCCAAGGTGCTGCGCGCCGTCAAGGACCTGGATTACGTCGCCAACGCGCACGCGCGCGCGTTGGCGGGCGCCGGACGCAAGACGATCGCGGTGCTCATGTACGACGTGGTGGGCGCGTTCTACGCGCAGGTCGCGCAGGGCGTGGAGATGGAGGCCGCCCAGCACGGCCGCCTCACGCTCGTCTCGTCCACGGGCAGCGACCCCGCGCGCGAGCTGGCCCTGGTCCAGATGATGCGGGAGCAGGCCGCCGAGGCCGTGATGCTGGTGGGCGGCGTCACGCAGGACGACGAGTACCGGCAGCGGATGGCCCGCTACGCGGAGGTCCTCGCGGCGGCGGGCTCCCGGCTCGTCCTGTGCGGCCGGCCGGCGCCGGCGCCCGACGTGCCCGCGCTGGTCGTCGAGTACGACAACGAAGCGGGCGCCCACGCCGTCACCAGCCACCTCCTGGGCGCCGGACACCGGCGGATCGCGCTGCTCGGCTACCAGCCGGGGAACACGACCGGCGAGGACCGCCTGGCCGGCTACCTCCGTGCGCTCGCCGACCACGGGGTGCCGCGCGACGACGCCATCCTCCACGGGGTCGGCTTCGGGCAGAACCACGGCTACCGGGCGATGCGGGACCTGCTGGACGCGGCGGACGGCCGCCCGGAGTTCACGGCGGTCTTCGCGGGGGACGACCGGGCGGCGGCGGCGGCGATCATCGCGTTGCGGGAGTACGGGTTGCGGGTCCCGGAGGACATGTCGGTCGTCGGCTACAACGACGATCCCGTGGCCGCGGACATCACTCCCGGTCTGACGACCGTGCGCATCCCCGCCGAGGAAATGGGCCGCACGGCGGTCCGCCGCGCCTTGGCCGGCGGGCCGCGCACGGGCCAGGAACGTCACCTTTTGGGGACGCACATCGTGATCCGCGACAGCGTACGGGGTGTGCGGGGCGGCCCTGTTGGGTGAGGGGGCATGTCCCTGCGGGGCGGGGGCTGAGCCTATGCGGGTCGGCGGGGCCGGGGCCTACGCCTGTGGGCGGGACCGGGGATGAGCTACGCCGGCTGGCAGGCTGCGGTCATGCCGGTCCGTCCAAGCCCGCCGCTTCGCGCGGATCCGTCCCACCCACTCACCCGTTTACCCACCCGTTTACCCGGCACCGAGCAGGCACCGTAGGACGGCAGGCGGCTGCCCCTACGGTCCCCGCCCGATGCGGGGCAAACGGGCGGGTGAGTGGGTGACATCCGCCGCGAAGCGGCGGGAACGAGGCCCCACTCGGCGCACGGCAAGGGGGCGGCCGGTGACCAGGAGAGGCTCACCCCGGGCTACGCCGGGCCGCTCACCCGCCCCCGAGCCCCGCGAGAACCGCCCCCGCCACATCCCCCGGCCGATCCCGCATCGGCAAGTGCCCCGAAGGCCGCGTCACGCGAAACCCCCCGCCAAGGCCGGAGGCCAGCCCCCGCTGACGAGCGAGCCATTTCCTCGAACCCCCCGCGTAAGCGGCAAGCACAGTCACAGGTGCCCCGCAAGGCAGAGGAAGGGCCCGCCGCAGCCCCGCCAGCTCCACCGCGAGGTCGCCATACGTCGCGTACTCCATGAGCGCCGCCCGCCACACCCTCCCGGCCCCGTACACCCCGGCCCACGGAGTCGGCGCCACCCGCCGCCGCAGCGCGGGCCCCACCGCCCGCGGCACCCCCACCGCGCACAGAAACGCCCCGCACGCGCGCGTGCCCGCCACCCGCGCCCCGCGAGACACCCGCACCCGGGGCCGCTCCTCGACGCTGGAGTCGACGAGGACGAGCCCCGCAGTGCGCTCGGGATACAGCCGCGCGAACGCCTCCACATGGAACCCGGCAAGCGAGTGCCCGACCACCGTGACCTTCTGCCCGCCGAAACCGACCCCGTCCAGCACCCGCAGAATCCGTTCCGCCTCACTGCGCAACGTGGGCGCCACGCGCGCGTGCCCGCTGAGTCCGAGCCCGGGGCGGTCGAAGCGGACGACGGTCCGGTGCGGCGCGAGCAGCGGCACCACCGGGTCCCAGTCGAACCAGCCGAGCCCGAGCCCGGCGCTGAGCACGCAGACCGGCCCGCTCCCGGTCACCTCGACGTGGTGCGGCACTCCTCCGATGCGTACGAAGGTCATCCGCGCCGCACAGCCGACGACGCGGCGGCGGCCACCAGGGACCACGCGAGGACCACGATCCAGACCGCGATGAACAGCACCTGCAGCCGCTGCCCGACCCCGAGCCCCCACGTCCCGCGCCCCGCCTCCAACGCGGCGACGGACGCCAGCGTCCACCCGGAGGCGGCCAGTTCGAGGACGACGAGGGCCGGGCCGGTGCGCGCGACGGCGGGCCACGCGCCGACACCGCGCCGCGCCGCGACGGTGAGCAGCACCATGCCGAGCAGCGCCCCGCCGACCGCAAGACCGCTGCTTACGGCGTGCGCGGAGTGCGTCCAGGGGACGGCGCCCGCCGCCTCCCGCGCGGCGCACCCGGCGTCGGCGGTCGGCGCGCAGCTCAGCGGCAGCCGCGAGTCGGCAGCTGTGGCCGCCCCGAACAGGGCGATCCCGGCCCAGCCCGCCACGGCCGGGCCTCGACGCGGCAGCCACACCAGCGCGCCCACCGCGCCCGCGAGGACGAGGAGCCCCGCCAGCAGGTCCGCCGTACGGAAGAACGTCCCGTACGGCTGATCATGGGCGGCGAGTTCACTGACGTACGTCTGGAGGGGTGAGAGGCCGGTCGGCAGGAACGCCTCGATGGTCCAAGTGGTGTACAGAAGCGCGCCGAGCAGCAGCAGGACAGGGAGGACGGCGTGGGCGACGACGGGCCGCCGGCGACCGCTGCCGTGCGGGTGCGTCGACTGCAAGCCGCGCGGCTCGCCGAACGCCTCGTCCGTAGTCGTCATACGTTCATGATCACCGCAGCGGTGGCAGCCCGCATGTCGTCGGATACCCGGCGGGGGTAGGGTTTGGCTCATGGTGAGGACGAGCGGCCGCAAGGGCTACGGGCAGTGGCTGCTGCTCGCCGCGCTGCTCTTCGGAATCGTCACCATGCATACGTTGGGGCATCCCTCGGACGGCCACGGAGCCGGACCTTCCGCGTCCGCCGAACAGGCGGCCATCGGGCACGGCGCCCATGCCGAGCAAGGCGCGCATTCCAGGCAAGGCACGTATGCCGGGCCCGCGTCGGAGTCCACGTCGGAGCCGCGCGGCACGACGGGCATGACTGGCATGACTGGCATGACTGGCATGACCAGCATGACTGCCATGACCGGCATGGGGATGGATCCGCTGTCCGTGTGCCTGGCGGTTCTGGGAGCCTTCACGCTCGCACTGCTGGTGCGGGCGGGGCTGTTGAGACCGGGCGGGACACTCGCCCGCGCCCCCGCGACCGGGCACCTTCCGGACGCCCCGCGGCCCGAAGCGCCGCCGCCCCGCGTTCTGCTCGCCCGTCTGTCGGTGCTGCGCATTTAGACCGCGCTCCGGCTGCTTCGCGCTGCCCGGAGGACTCGTGTTGTTCCGGTGGGAACCCACGGGCGTCGAGCGGTGTACCAGAAGCAGCGGACGCGCCCAATTCGCACGCACCACCACGACGAGGTGTCACCCAACCATGCGCCACGAGACCCCACGCACCACTCCCACGACCCCATTCACCCTTCCGACTTCACCCGCCCTTCCAGCTTCACCCGCCCTTTCGACTTCACCCACCCTGTCGAACCCACTCGCCTATTCGACCCCCCACTCCCCTTCGCGCCGCGCCCTGCTCGGCGCCGCCGCTGCTGTCGCCGGAACCGGAATACTGACGGCCTGTTCCGGTTCGGGTTCCGGTTCGGGTTCGGGCGGGCACGGCGGCAGCCATGGCCAGGGCGGCGACGCGTCCGGCTCCGGGGGATACGTGGACCCGGCCGGCCCGGAGGTCGCCGCCGCCGAGAAGAAGAGGGACCGCGGCGGCCGGGTCCGTGAAGTGAAGCTGATGGCCATGGAGACCAAGCTCGACCTGGGCGGCCCCACGGTCAGGACGTGGGCGTATGAGGAAGGGCTCCCCGGCAAGGAGGTCCGCGTCACCGCGGGCGACACCCTCGCCCTGACCCTCGCCAACCACCTCCCCCAAGCCACGTCCCTCCACTGGCACGGCATCGCCTTGCGCAACGACATGGACGGCGTCCCCGGCCTCACCCAGCAGGACATCAAACCGGGGGCGGCCTTCACCTACCGCTTCGCGGTGCCGGACCCCGGGACGTACTGGTTCCATCCGCACTCCGGCACCCAGCAGGACCGCGGGTTGTACGCGCCCTTGATCGTCGAGGACCCGAAGGAGCCGCTGAAGTACGACAAGGAGTGGGTGATCGTCCTCGACGACTGGGTCGACGGGGTGGACGGCTCGACCCCGGACGGCGTGCTCGCGGAGCTGAGCAAGGGCATGGCCGACCACGACATGGGCGGGGCGGGAGCCGGGGACCCGGACGAGGGCGGCGGCTCGGGCGGCATGGACCACGGCGGCCACGACATGTCCAACATGTCGCACGCGGCGGCGCGGACCGCACCCTCCTCGAATGCGAAGTCAAGGCCGAAGCCGGAGCCGGAGCCGGAGCCGGAGCCGAAGCGGACCGGACCCGGACCCGGACCCGGACCCTCCCGGATGATGATGGGCGCCAAGAGCGACCTGCTGGGGGGCGACGCGGGCGACGTCGCGTACCCGCACTATCTGATCAACGGCCGTACGGCGAAGTCGCCCTCCCAGTTCCGGGCCCGCCCCGGAGACCGCATCCGGCTGCGCATCATCAACGCCGGCGGGGACACGGCCTTCCGCGTCGCGCTCGGCGGCCATGAGATGACGGTGACGCACACGGACGGCTTCCCCGTGGAGCACGCGAAGACGGACGCGCTGCTGCTCGGCATGGGCGAGCGGTACGACGTCCTGGTCACCGCCAAGGACGGCGCCTTCCCGCTGACCGCGGTGGCCGAGGGCAAGAAGGCGGCGGCGCTCGCGGTACTGCGCACGGGCGGCGGGGCCGCGCCGTCCGCGTCGGCCCGCCCCAAGGAGCTGGAGGGCCGCCTCCTGACGGCGGACAAGCTGAGGTCGCACGAGTCCGTCGCCCTGCCCTCCCGCAAGCCGGACCGCACGATCAGGCTCCAGCTGACGGGCGGCATGGCCAAGTACGACTGGGCCTTCGACAAGAAGCCCTACTCCCCCGGCCGACGCCATCCGTTGCGCGCGGGCGAGCGGGTCCGCCTGGTCTTCGCCAACTCCACCTCGATGTGGCACCCCGTGCATCTCCACGGCCACACCTTCGCCCTGTCGAACGTGGCGAACGGTCCCCGCAAGGACACCGCGATCATCCTGCCGAACGGCACCCTGACGGTGGACTTCGAGGCGGACAACCCGGGCCTGTGGATGGTCCACTGCCACAACGTCTACCACTCGGAGGCCGGAATGATGACGGTGCTCGGCTACCGCGCCTGACGGCAGCGGCCGCCAGGGCGGAGTCCCGAACCGCCCCTCCCTGACCGCCGCCCTCCCGACCGCCGCCCCTCCCGGACCGCCGCCACCCGGGAGGGGCGTCACCCGGGGCCGCCGGGCATCGCGTCGCTCTGACGATTACACTGGGCGCGTGCCTCAACTACGTCTCGCCCTGAACCAGATCGACTCGACCGTCGGCGATCTCGCCGGGAACGCCGAGGCGATTGTCCACTGGACCCGGCACTCCGCCGAACAGGGAGCGCATCTCGTCGCGTTCCCCGAGATGGTGCTGACCGGGTACCCCGTCGAGGATCTCGCCCTGCGGGCGTCCTTCGTCCAGGCCTCGCGGGACGCGCTGCACGCGCTCGCCGCCCGGCTGAGCGACGAGGGCTTCGGCGAGCTGCCGGTCGTCGTCGGGTATCTCGACCGCACCGAGGAGGCCAAGCCCCGGTTCGGCCAGCCCGCGGGAGCGCCGCGCAACGCGGGCGCCGTGCTGCACAGGGGCGAGGTCGCGCTGACCTTCTCCAAGCACCACCTGCCCAACTACGGCGTCTTCGACGAGTTCCGTTACTTCGTGCCGGGTGAGACGTTGCCGGTCGTGCGCGTGCACGGTGTCGACGTCGCGCTGGCCATCTGCGAGGACCTCTGGCAGGACGGCGGCCGCGTCCCGGCCACCCGCAGCGCGGGGGCGGGGCTGCTGCTCTCCATCAACGCGTCGCCGTACGAGCAGAAGAAGGACGACCAGCGGCTCGAACTGGTCCGCAAGCGCGCCCAGGAGGCCGGCTGCACCACCGCGTACCTCGCGATGATCGGCGGGCAGGACGAGCTGGTCTTCGACGGTGACTCGATCGTCGCCGACCGGGACGGCGAAGTCATCGCGCGTGCCCCGCAGTTCGCGGAGGGCTGCGTGGTCCTGGACCTCGAACTGCCCGCCGCCGCTCCCGTGCCGCCGTCGGGCGTCGTGGACGACGGGCTGCGCATCGAGCACGTCACGCTCTCCGAGGAGCCCGTTCCCGCGTACGAGGCGGAGCTGACGGGCGGGTACGCGGAGCGGCTCGACGACGACGAGGAGGTGTACTCGGCGCTGGTCGTGGGGCTGCGGGCGTACGCCGCGAAGAACGGTTTCAGCAGCGTTCTGATCGGGCTCTCGGGCGGCATCGACTCGGCGCTGGTCGCGGCCATCGCCTGCGACGCGCTGGGCGCGGGGAACGTGTACGGGGTCGCCATGCCGTCCCGTTACTCGTCCGAGCACTCCATCGGCGACGCGGAGGAGCTGGCGCGGCGCACCGGGCTCAACTTCCGCACCGTGTCGATCGCCCCGATGTTCGACGCGTACATGGGCTCGCTCGGTCTCACCGGGCTCGCCGAGGAGAACCTCCAGTCGCGGCTGCGCGGCACGATGCTGATGGCGATCTCCAACCAGGAGGGGCACATCGTGCTGGCGCCGGGCAACAAGTCCGAGCTGGCGGTGGGGTATTCCACGCTGTACGGCGACTCCGTGGGCGCGTACGGCCCCATCAAGGACGTCTACAAGACGTCGATCTTCCGGCTCGCGCGGTGGCGCAACCGTGCGGCGCAGGAGCGCGGGCAGACGCCGCCGATCCCGGAGAACTCCATCAGCAAGCCGCCGAGCGCGGAGCTCCGCCCCGGCCAGGTCGACACGGACTCGCTCCCCGACTACCCGGTCCTCGACGGGATCCTGGAGCTCTACGTCGACCGGGACCAGGGTGCCGAGGCGATCGTGGCCGCGGGCTTCGACCGGGCTCTGGTGACGAAGACGCTGCGGATGGTGGACACGGCGGAGTACAAGCGGCGGCAGTATCCGCCGGGTACGAAGATCTCCGCCAAGGGCTTCGGCAAGGACCGCCGTCTGCCCATCACCAACCGCTGGCGGGAGTCCGCCGCCGGCGAGCCCGCCGCCGGCTGACGTGAGCCCGGACCGTTCTCCGGCGCCGAAGGCGCCCGCCCGGCGAGGGGCAGTGGCCCCACCGCCGGAGGCCCCTCTCAGTGGTGGGAGGGTTCCCGGTGGCCCGCGGTGCCCGAGGCGACCAGGCGTTCGGCGCCGGGCGCCGGCGTACCGCGGCGGTCGACCGCGTAGGCCGCCCCGGCCACCGCGAGGCCGAGCACCGCGAGAACCGCGCCCGTCAGCGCCGGAGACGTCACCCCGAAGCCCGCCGCCAGGGCGAGGCCACCGATCCAGGCACCGCCCGCGTTGGCGAGGTTGAACGCCGCCTGGTTGGCGGAGGAGGCCAGGGACGGAGCCGCCGACGCCTTCTCCATGACCATCAGCTGCAGCGGCGATCCCGTGGTGAACGCCGCCATGCCGAGCAGCGTGACCGCGAGCGCCGCGCTCCAGCCGGTGCTCATGAGGAGCGGGAAGAGCGCGAGGACGGCGGCCAGCGCGGTGAGCCCGCCGAAGAGCGTGCCCCGCAGGGAGTGGTCGGCGAGGCGGCCGCCGAGGAGGTTGCCCGCCGTGGCGCCCACACCGAACAGCGCCAGGAGCAACGTCACGCTGGATTCGGCGTAGCCCGCCGCGTCCGTCAGCATCGGCGTGATGTAGCTGTACGCCGAGAAGAGCGCTCCGAAGCCCGCGACGGTCGTACCGAGCGCGAGCCAGACAGGAACGCTGCCGAGCGCCCGCAGCTCGCCGCGCAGGCCGACCGCGTCGCCGTGGCCGTGGTCGGCGGGGACGAGGAGGGCGAGCGCGGCGATGGCGAAGAGGCCGATCGCGCTGACCGCGAGGAATGTGGCGCGCCAGCCGAGCTGCTGCCCCATCGCCGTGGCCACCGGCACGCCCACGATGTTGGCGACGGTCAGGCCGAGGAACATCAGGGAGACGGAGCGGGCCTTGCGCTCGGGGGCGACGAGCCCGGTGGCGACGACCGCGCCGACGCCGAAGAAGGCGCCGTGCGGCAGACCGCTGAGGAAGCGGGCGGCCAGCAGCGAGGTGTTGTCGGGGGCGACCGCCGACAGCGCGTTGCCGACGACGAAGAGCACCATCAGGCCGATCAGGACGCGGCGGCGCGGCAGCTTCGCGGTGACGGCGGCGAGCAGCGGGGCGCCGATGACGACGCCGAGCGCGTACGCGGAGACGAGGTGTCCGGCGGTGGGGATGGATATGTGCAGGTCGTCGGCGACGTTGGGCAGCAGGCCCATCATCACGAACTCGGTCGTGCCGATGCCGAAGGCGCCCACGGCGAGGGCGAGCAGGGCCAGGGGCATGAAGAAGTACCTTCCACGGAAGCGGGGGACGGGCCGGCGCCGGGTGTGGCCGGCGGCGGGCCGGGAGGGTGAGCGGGAATCCGAAAGTTTACGTACGGAACAAAGTCGCGCGTACCCAGTATTCCGTGAGGTCCTACGACGTCAGGTCGACCCGAGCCGCGATCGGCAGATGGTCGCTGTTCGTCTCCGGGAGCGTCCAGGAGGAGACCGGCTCGACGCCCTTGACCATGATCTGGTCGATCCGCGCCATCGGGAACGACGCGGGCCAGCTGAAGCCGAAGCCGTTGCCCGCCGCGCCCTGCGTGGACCGCATCTGGGAGGTGACCGCGTTCAGGGCGCGGTCGTTCATCGTGCCGTTGAGGTCGCCGAGCAGGACGACCTTGTCGAGCTGCTCGTCGGCGATGGCCTCGCCGAGCGCGTCGGCGCTGTTGTCACGCTGATTGGCGGTGAAGCCCGCGTCGAGCTTGACGCGCACCGACGGCAGGTGGGCGACGTAGACGGCGACCTCGCCCTTCGGCGTGTCGACCGTCGTACGCATCGCGCGGGTCCAGCCCAGCTTGATGTCGACGGGCCTGGTGTCGGCGAGCGGGTACTTGCTCCACAGACCGACGGTGCCCTCCACCGAGTGGTACTTGTACAGGCCCGACAGCGCCTTCTCGTACGTGGGGACGGCGTCCGCGGTGAGTTCCTCGAGGGCGATCACGTCGGCGCCGGACGCGGCGACGTCCTGGGCGGTGCCGGTCGGGTCGGAGTTCTCCGCGTTGACGTTGTGCGTGGCCACGGTGAGGTCGCCGCCGGTGCCCGACTTGTCGCTGATCAGGCCACCGAACGAGTTGAGCCAGACGATCACCGGAAGGAGCAGGGCGATCAGCGCGGTGGCGGACTTGCGCACCACGGCGATGACGAGCAGCACCGGGACGAGGACGCCGAGCCACGGCAGGAACGTCTCGGTCAGACTGCCGAGGTTCCCGATGTCGTTGGGGATCTGCGCGTGGAAGAGCATCACCAGCGCGATGAGGACCGCCGCGCCCGCCGTGACCAGCCCGCGCTTCCAGATGCCCGGGTCGCCGCGCCAGCCGTCGAGCAGGCGCCGGAACCGGGACCCGGGACGCTCGGGCCCCGAGCCGCCGCTGCCCGTCTCCGTCATATACGCCTGCGCCATACCGTCGTCGCCTCACTGCCTGCTGCCGTGCACACCGTTGGTCCGCCCCTGGAAACACTAGGGGATGAACGGTGTCCTCCCTGCCGTCCACGACGGCCGTACAGGCACCAGGACGATCGGGGCGGCGCGGCAGGTTCCTGAACAGGCCGTCATGGCGTGCGCTGTGACGAAACGCGCATACTCACGGCGCGGCGTCCGCGCCGCGCATACCCCGTACCCCGTACCCCGCGTCGCCGCGCTAGCCCATGCTCTTGGCGCCGTCCAGGGACTCGCGGACGATGTCGGCGTGGCCCGCGTGCTGAGCGGTCTCGGTGACGATGTGCAGCAGCACCCGGCGGGCCGACCAGCGCCCGCCCGGCTCGGACCACGGGGCCTCGGGCAGCGGCCACGTACTTCCCAGGTCGGGCAGCGTGGCCACCAGGTCGTCGGTGCGGCGGGCCGCTTCCGCGTACTCGGCCAGCACACCGGCCAGCGTCTCACCGGGCAGCAACCGGAACTCGTCCTGCCGACGGGCCCGGTCCGCGTCGGTCATCGCCATGAAGTCCGGCATCGCCGACGGCCCGCGCAGGATGAAATCCGCCCAGACCCGCTCGACCGCGGTGACGTGCTTGATGAGACCGCCCAGGCACAACTCGCCCGCGGTGGTCCGCAGGCGGGCCTGTTCGTCGGTGAGGTCACGCGTGGTGAGGCGCAGGAAGTGCCGCCGCTCGGCCAGCGCCTCAAGCCACTCGGCACGCTCACCGGTCACGGTCGTATCCGTCACGGTCGTATCCGTCACGGTCGTATCCGTCACGGTCGTATCCGTCATGGTCTCCGCCTTTGCGTGCTGTCGCGTGCTCTTCCGTCGGTCAGGAGCACGCACGCTAGAGGCCATATAGGTCAGATCCTGTCCGCGGGCCGCAGCCCTTCGAGCACGGTGTCGACGATCCGCTCGGGCAGGTCGTCGCCGAGCGGGGCGTCGGGCCGCATGACCGTGCGCAGCAGCATCGGGCCGACGAGGAGGTCGTTCGCCATCTCGATGTCGACGTCCGCGCGCAGCTCACCGCCCGCGACGCCCCGCCGCAGCACGTCGTAGGTGAGGCGGCGACGGGGGTCGACGACCGTGGCGTGGTAGGCCTCCCACAGCTTGGGCAGCGCCTTCATCTGCGCGAAGACGTTGTGCAGCATCGCCGAGGAGCGCATGTTCAGGCCGCGCCGCCGCAGCCCCTCCAGGAGGCAGACGAGGTCGTCGCGCATCGAGGTGCCGGGCAGCTCCGGGTCGGGCTCCTCGAAGACACGCAGGACATCGACGAAGAGGGCTTCCTTGCCGTCCCAGCGCCGGTAGATGGTGGCCTTGCCGACGCCGGCGGTCCGGGCGATCCGCTCGATGGAGAGTTCGGTGAGGGGCACGCCGTCCTCCAGGAGCCGCACCACGCCCTCGATGATGGCCTGCTCCACGGCCTCGCTGCGGGGGCGGCCCCGGCCGCCCTTGGCGAGCGGCACCCCGTTCGCGGCGTGCGCGTCCCCCTTGGCGATGTGGACCACGTCATCTCCGTTCCGTCTGTCTCCGCGCCGGCCGGCGGACCGGCTGCCGGGCCGATTCTCCCTCAGCGCCCGGCGGCGCCCACCGGCTCGGCCTCCTTCTCCTCAGGGCCGGTCTCCGGCGGCGTACGTCCCGGCAGGAACAGGAAGACGACCACCGAGCCGATCACGGCGACGCCCGCGCCCCACAGGGCCGTGACGTGCATGGCGTGCAGGAACGAGTCGTTGGCGGCGGCCACCAGGGGCTCGCCGCGGGGTCCGAGCTTCGCGGCGACGCCGAGGGTGGCCTCGATGGACTCGCCCGCGGTGTGCCGGGCGCTCTCGGGGAGCAGGGTCAGCTTGTCCTCGACGCCCGTGCGGTACGCGGTGGACAGCACCGAGCCGAGGACGGCGATGCCGAGCGCGCCGCCGACCTGCCGGAAGGTGTTGCTCAGCGCGGAGGCGGAACCGGCCTTCTCGCGCGGCAGGGCCTGCATGATCACGACGCTGGTGGGCGTCATGATGTGCGCCATGCCGGTGCCCATCAGGAAGAAGATGACCTCCAGGATCCAGATCGGCGTATCTGCGTCGAGGGTCGTGAAGGACGCCAGCGTCGCCATCACCAGGAGCAGGCCGCCGGTGCACACGGCCCGTACGCCGAAACGGTCGACGACCAGGCGGGCGCGCGGCGCGAAGATGAGCTGGGCCGCGGCCAGCGGCAGCATCAGCAGCCCGGTCTGAAGCGGCGAGTAGCCCCGCACGCTCTGGGTGTAGAAGACCGAGAAGAAGGTCACGCCCATCAGCGCGAAGAAGACGAGCGCGATGGCGCTGATCGCCGCCGAGAAGACCCGGTTCTTGAAGTACGAGATGTCGACGGACGGGTGGTCGCAGCGCTTCTCGTACAGCACGAAGGCGACGAGGACGGCGAGGCCCGCGAGGACGGTGATAAGGACGGCCGGGTCGGTGAAGTCGGCGAGCTGGCCGCCCTTGATGATGCCGTAGACGAGCAGGACGAGGCCGACGACGGAGAGCGCGACGCCGACGAGGTCGATGCGCCCGGGCCTGGGATCGCGCGAGTCGGGCACGAGCCAGACCATCAGGGCGACCGCGATGATCACGATCGGTACGTTGATGAGGAAGACCGAGCCCCACCAGAAGTGGTCGAGCAGCACGCCGCCGGTGATCGGGCCGATCGCGATGGCGAGGCCGACACCGCCCGCCCAGATTCCGATGGCCTTGGGCTGCTCGTCGCGTTCGAAGACGTTCATCAGGACGGCGAGCGTGGCCGGCATGACGAAGGCCGCGCCGAGGCCCATCAGCGCGCGGAACGAGATGAGCTCGACGGGTGAGCCGGACTGCGCGGCGAACGCCGAGCCGATACCGAAGACGACGAGCCCCGCGAGCAGGACCTTCTTGCGGCCGAGCCGGTCGCCGAGCAGGCCCGCGGTGAAGAGCAGCCCCGCGAAGACGAGCGTATAGGCGTTGATCGCCCACTCCAGCTCGCCCTGGGTCGCGCCGATGCCGGTCGGTTCCGGGGTGGAGATCGTCTTGATGGCGACGTTCAGGATGGAGTTGTCGAGTACGACGATCAGCAGGCTCAGCATCAGCACGCCGAGGATCGCCCAGCGGCGCCGGTGCACGGCTTCCGGGATGCGGGGAGGGGTGGGTATGGCGGGAGTTGACATGTGATCCAGCGTAAGCCCATTTCGATACGAGACCGTCTCGTATTGTAATTTCTTTACCCGACTGCCCGACCGCCCGACCGCTCGACCGATGGGCGGCTGGGCGGCTGGGCGGCTCGTCCTGGAGGGCCACTAGCCTCCGGGCGGTACCTGGTGCCACCATGGGAGTGATCCGGGGACGCCGTCAGGGCGCCTCGAGATGACAGAAGGAGCCGTTGCGATGACGCAGCTTTCGGCTGCCCGGAAGAGCGCCGACGCCCAGCGAAGCCCCGACAGCAGCAAGGCGCTGTACGGCGGCAAGGGCACACGGCGCATCACTGTGCGCGACATCACCGCCGCCAAGGAGCGCGGCGAGAAATGGCCGATGCTCACCGCCTACGACGCGATGACCGCGTCCGTCTTCGACGAGGCGGGCATTCCCGTCATGCTCGTCGGCGACTCGGCGGGCAACTGCCACCTCGGGTACGAGACGACCGTGCCCGTCACCCTCGACGAGATGACCATGCTGTCGGCGGCGGTCGTACGGGGCACGAGCCGTGCGCTGATCGTCGGCGACCTGCCGTTCGGCTCGTACCAGGAAGGCGCCGTGCAGGCGCTGCGCTCGGCGACCCGCCTGGTGAAGGACGCGGGCGTCGGCGCGGTGAAGCTGGAGGGCGGCGAGCGTTCGCTGGCCCAGACCGAACTCCTGGTCCAGTCCGGCATCCCCGTCATGTCCCACCTCGGTCTGACCCCGCAGTCCGTGAACACGATGGGCTACCGCGTGCAGGGCCGCGGCGAGGAGGCGGCCCAGCGGCTGCTGAACGACGCCAAGGCCGCGCAGGACGCCGGCGCCTTCGCCGTCGTCCTCGAACTGGTCCCCGCGGACCTGGCCGCCGAGGTCACCCGCTCCCTCCACATCCCGACCGTCGGCATCGGCGCGGGCGCCGAGTGCGACGCGCAGGTCCTGGTCTGGACGGACATGCTGGGCCTCACCGGCGGCAAGATGCCGCGCTTCGTCAAGCAGTACGCGGACCTGCGGGGCGTCATGGCCAACGCGGCGAAGGCGTTCGCGGATGATGTGGTGGGCGGGGGGTTCCCGGCAAAGGAGCATGCGGTCCGGTAGCCGGCGTTTGCCGGCGGCGCTGGGGCGGTGACGTCGCCTTGGCCTGACGGCGCTTGAGCGGTGACGTCGCTTTGCCGGGGCGGTATATGGACCAACGCGGCACCATGGCAGCCCGTCGATCTTCCCCCGTCGGCGGGCTGCCCTTTCTCGCCCCTGGGCGGTCCGGGCGGGCCTTTCGGCTGTCGGCCGGTTCGCCTGCCTGGCCCGCCGCTTCGCGGCGGATTCTCTCCCACCCACTCGCCCACCCGCCCGTTTACCCCGCATCCCGCCGGAGGTGGGATGTCAGGGCTGTCGGTGGGATGTCGGTGGTTTGTCGGTGGCGGATGGCACTGTCTACCTCATGACGCGAATCGACAAGAACCCCGGCGGCGCAGGGAGCGCGGTCACCGTAAGGGGACTGGTCAAGCACTACGGCGAGACCAAGGCACTGGACGGCGTGGACCTGGACGTACGCGAGGGCACCGTCCTCGGCGTGCTCGGACCCAACGGCGCCGGCAAGACCACCCTCGTACGCTGCCTGTCCACCCTGATCACCCCGGACGCGGGCACCGCCTTCGTCGCCGGTTACGACGTGGTCCGCCAGCCCCGCCAGCTCCGCCGGGTGATAGGCCTGACCGGCCAGTACGCCTCGGTGGACGAGAAGCTCTCGGGCCGCGAGAACCTGTACATGATCGGGCGCCTGCTCGACCTGTCCCGCAAGGAGGCCAGGTCCCGGGCCGACGGCCTGCTGGAGCGGTTCTCCCTCACGGAGGCCGCCAAGCGCCCCGCGAACACGTACTCCGGCGGTATGCGCCGCCGCCTCGACCTGGCCGCGTCGATGATCGGCAGCCCGGCCGTCCTCTATCTGGACGAGCCGACGACCGGCCTCGACCCCCGTACCCGCAACGAGGTGTGGGCCGAGGTGAAGCGCATGGTCGGCGACGGCGTCACCGTGCTGCTCACCACGCAGTACATGGAGGAGGCCGAGCAGCTGGCGTCCGAGCTGACGGTCATAGACCGCGGCAAGGTCATCGCCAGTGGCGGCATCGACGAGCTGAAGGCGAAGGTCGGCGGCCGCACGCTGCGGGTCCGCCCGGCCGACCCGCTGGAGCTGCGCCCGCTGGCGAACGCCCTGGACGACCTGGGTCTGACCGGCCTCGCCACGTCGACGGTGGACATCGAGTCCGGCACGGTCCTGGTGCCGATCCTCAGCGACGAGCAGCTGACGGCCGTGGTCGGCGCGGTCACCGCGCGCGGCATCACGATCGGCTCGATAGCCACCGAACTGCCCAGCCTGGACGAGGTGTTCCTCTCCATCACCGGCCAGAAGGCGAGCGCCCCGCAGGACGTCCGCCCCGAACTCGAGGAGGTTGCCGTATGAGCAGCACCACTCTCACGCCGCCCCTCGCCAAGGGGCGGGCGGACGACGCCCGCATCGGCCTGCGCGGCCACGTGCGTCACACCAGCGCGCTGGTCCGCCGCAATCTGCTGTGGATCCGCCAGGACCCGGAGTCGATGTTCGACGCGGTCCTGATGCCGATCGTCTTCACGCTCCTGTTCGTGTACGTCTTCGGCGGCTCGATCGGGCAGGCGCTCGGCGGCGGTCAGGACCAGTACGTGCAGTACGTGGTCCCGGGCATGATGGCGATGATGAGCATGAACATCGCCATGGCGGTCGGCACCGGCTTCAACCAGGACTTCCAGAACGGCATCATGGACCGCTTCCGGACCCTGCCGATCGGCCAGGGCTCGGTCCTCTTCGCCAAGATCGTGGTGGAGGTGATGCGGCTGCTCATCGCGACGACGATCATGATGATCGTCGGTGTCCTGGTGGGCTTCGACATCACGAACTGGGGCGGCCTGTTCGCCGCCGTGGGCCTCTCCGCGCTCTTCGGCACGTCCATCATGTGGATCTTCCTGGTCCTCGGTGTCTCGATGAAGAGCGCCCAGTCGGTGCAGGCCATGGGCTTCCTGGTCCTGATGCCGCTGCAGTTCGGTTCGTCGATCTTCGCGCCGACGCAGTCCATGCCGGGCTGGCTGCAGGGCTTCACCGACTACAACCCGCTCTCCTCGCTCGCGGACTCCGCGCGCGGCCTGATGGTCGGCGGTCCCGTCGCGCACGACGTGTGGGTGACGGTCGGCTGGTCGGTGGTGCTCACGCTGGTGATGGCGCCGATCGCGATCCACAAGTTCCGCACCAAGAGCTGACCGCCGGGTTCATACGGTGCACAGGGCGGCGGCCTCGTCGAGGGTGAGGCCGCCGCCCTCGGCGTACGCGGCCTCGTACGCTGCGTCGCCGAGTGCGGCGCGGGCGAGCCGGGCGGCGTCCTCGTGGATCTCCCGCTCCATCGCGTTCGGGAAGTGGCCCGCCGGATGCTCGCGTTCGGCGACGGCGAGGAGCCGGGCGGCGTCCTCCGCGCGGCTGCCGCCGTCGAATCCGGCCAGTGCGCGTGCCGCGATCCGCAGCTGGACGGCGACGCCCTGCGGCGCGACCATCAACGACAGGGGCGCGCGGGACTCCTCGATGGCGGCGCGCGCGGCGGTGACGCCGTCGGCGCATCGGCCGTCCAGCGTGTCGAGCCAGGCCTGGAGGCCGAGTACGAAGCTGTCGAAGACCGCGTAGCCCACCACGGTGAACTCCTCGCGCAGCCGCCGGACGTGCTCGCTCGCCTCGTCGAGGCGGCCGGTGCGGCCGAGCACTCCGATGAGGAAGAGCCGGGCGGCGGGCACGGCTTCGCCGGTGTGCGCGCGGCCGCTGCCCGCGAGGACGTCGCGGAGGATCGCCTCGCCCCGGTCGAAGCCGTCCGGCGATTCCGTCAGGACCGAGCCGAGGCGGGCCTTGAGCACGGCCGCCTGGCTCTGGGCGCCGAGCCGTTCGGCGTAGGTGACGGCGGCTTCGAAGTCCTCGGCGGCCAGGGCGAACTCGCCGCACCGCTCCCGTGACTCGCCGCGCGCGGAGAGCGCCTCGGCGATGCCCCACGCGTCACCGAGCCGCTCGAAGCCCCGCAGCGCCTCGTCCGCGTCGCGGCTCGCCTCCCCCGCCCAGTCGGCGTGGTTGGCGAGGACGTTGGCGCGCATCTGCAGGGCCGAGGCCAGCTCCCATGCGTAGCCGAGGTCACGGCAGGTGCGGACGGTCTCGTCGAGGGTGGCGCGCAGCAGGTCCGCGTCGCCGCCGAGCATCACGGCGAAGAACCAGAGGCTGCCCGGCATGCGGCAGGTCTGCGGCAGGCCGGGGCGGTAGGCGTTCCTGATGCCGCGCAGCCGCTCCTCGCCCTGCCCCGTCTGCCACGCCTCCATGTCCATGTCCATGCAGGCGAGATCGAGCAGGCGCACTCCGCGGCGCGCCTCTTCGAGGACGTCGGGCCGCATCGGCGGAGGTGCGGCGGTGCACGCCTCGTACAGCGGTGGCACGGGGGCGACGGGTGGGGTGAAGGGGTCGGGGCCGAGGGCCATGACGTCGCGGGACCAGGCGCGGGTCTCCAGGCGCAGGCCGCGGATCTCCCAGAACCAGCACAGCGACAGGACGAGGCAGAGCGCTTCCTGTTCGTCCTCGGCGGCCACGGCGTGCCGCAGGGCGGTGCGCAGATTCTCGTACTCGACTTCGAGGCGTGCGACGGCGGTGAGCTGTCCGTGCCCGCGCAGTTGGGGGTCGGTGGTCCTGGCGGTCTCGCGGTAGTGCACGAGGTGCGCGCGCTCGGCCTCGGGCCGGTCACCGGCCTCGTCGAGCCGTTCGGCCGCGTACTCGGCGACGGTTTCAAGCAGCCGGTAGCGCATGCCCGCGCCGGCCACGGGTGACGGGGCGGCGACGACGAGGGACTTGTCGACCAGGGAGCCGAGCGAGTCGGCTATGCCGTACGAAGAGCTGTCCCTGCCCGCGCAGACCGCTTCCGCCGCCGCGAGGTCGCAGCCGCCCGCGAAGACGGAGAGGCGCCGCAGGACGGCGCGTTCGGGTCCGTCGAGCAGGTCCCAGGACCAGTCGACGACGGCCCGCAGGGTCTGCTGGCGGGGCAGCACCGTGCGGGCGCCGTTGGTGAGCAGCCGGAAGCGGTCGTCGAGGCGGTCGGCTATCTGGCGCGGGGTGAGCATCCGCAGACGGGCGGCGGCCAGTTCGATGGCGAGCGGCAGGCCGTCGAGGCGCCGGCAGATCTCGGCCGCGGCGGCCGGGTCGTCGTCGACGGTGAACCCGGGCCTCGCGGCGGCTCCGCGTTCGGCGAGCAGGCGCACGGCGACCGGTTCGGGCAGCGGCTCGACGGGGCGGAGCAGTTCGCCCGGCACGTTGAGGGGTTCGCGGCTGGTGGCGAGGACCGTCAGGTCCGGGCAGCGGGCGAGGAGTTCGTCGGCGAGGCGGGCGGCGGCCTCCACGACGTGTTCGCAGTTGTCGAGGATGACCAGCATGCGGCGGGCGGCGCAGTGTTCGACGAGCCGGACGAGGGGGTCCTCGCCGTGCCGCTCCGACATGACGCGCATCTCCTCGGCGCCCGCGCCGCGCAGCACGGTCTCGCGGGCGCCGAGCGCGGTGAGCACGGCTTCGGGCACGTCGTCGGGGCCCTCGACCGGGGCGAGTTCGACCAGCCACACGCCGTCCGGGAAGCCCGTGCCGACGCTCTCGGCGGCCTCCTGCGAGAGCCGCGTCTTCCCGGCGCCGCCGGGCCCGAGCAGTGTGACGAGCCGGGCCCGCGCGAGGTCGCCCCGCAGCGCGTCGATGTCGGCCTCGCGCCCGACGAAGGAGGTGAGGCGGGCGCGGAGGTTGCCGCGGGCGCGGGGCACCGGCCCGTCCGGCGGCGCGCGCAGCAGCTCCTCGTGCAGGGCGCGCAGTTCCTCCCCCGGGTCGGTCCCGAGCCGGTCCGCGATGTCGCGTCGTACGCCTTCGTACGCGGCGAGTGCCTCCGCCGGGCGTCCGGCGTCCCGCAGCGCGCGCAGCCGCAGGGCCTGCAGCGGCTCGTCGAGGGGGTGGGTGTCGCAGAGCGCGGTCAGCTCGGGCAGGGACTGTTCCGCCTGCCCCAGGGCGAGGGCCGCGGTCAGTCCGGCGCGGCGGGCGTCGAGGTGGCGCGCCTGCCAGCGGGCGGCGTCCGCCGTGCGGTCCGGCAGGTCGGCGAGAGGCTCGCCGCCCCACAGGGCGAGCGCGTCGTCCAGCAGGGCGGCCGCCTTCGCCGGGTCGCCGTCGGCGAGGGCGCGGCTGCCCTCGCCCGTGAGCCGGTCGAAGCGGAACACGTCTATGTCGTCGGGGCCCGCCCGGAGCCGGTAGCCGCCGTCAACCGAGACGACGGCGTCCGCCCCAAGGGTTCTGCGGAGCCGGCCGACCAGCGCCTGCAGGGCGCCGGCCGCGTCGGCGGGCGGCTCGGCGGCCCATACGTCGTCGACCAGGACCGGCGCGGGCACCGCGCGGCCCGCCCGCAGGGCGAGCGCCGCAAGGAGGGCGCGGAGGCGTGCGCCGCCGACGGGAACGAGGCTCCCATCGGGACGGACAGCTCGGGCCGGACCCAGAACGCGATAACGCACCGCCCCATTGTCCCCGCCCCCGGCGCGAAGCCCCGCCCGGCCCCCGGCCCCCGGCCCCGGACGCCCGGGAGCAAAGCCAGGCGAAGCTCTCATACTCTCCGGAACTCGGCGGCACGTGCGAGACGTTCCCGGCATACACCCACTACGGTCGGGCACACCGCACACTCAGTACAACCCGCACGACCCGTGGCACAAGCATCCCAGGAGACCCATGACCACCGCCCCTCTCCGCGGCAGCGACCGGCGGATCAGTCCCGTGTTCCTCGGGATCGCCGCCGTCACGGCGGTCTCCGGCTGGGCCACCTGGAGCGGCTTCGCGGACTTTCCCGGCCTCGCCGTCTTCTTCTTCGTGACGGGCGCCTGGATCGTCTCGCTCTGCCTGCACGAGTACGCGCACGCCCGCACCGCCCTGCACAGCGGCGACATCACGATCGGCGCGAAGGGCTATCTGACCCTGAACCCGCTGAAGTACACGCACGCCCTGCTCAGCATCGTGCTGCCCGTACTGTTCGTGATCATGGGCGGCATCGGCCTGCCCGGCGGCGCGGTCTTCATCGAGCGGGGCCGGATCCGGGGCCGCTGGAAGCACAGCATGATCTCGGCGGCGGGCCCCCTGACGAACGTGCTGTTCGCGGTGGTCTGCACGGCGCCGTTCTGGCTGGACGCGCTGGACGGCGTGCCACCCGCGTTCCGCTACGCGCTCGCGTTCCTCGCCCTGCTCCAGGTGACCGCGGCGATCCTGAACTTCCTGCCGATCCCGGGCCTGGACGGCTACGGCGTGATCGAACCCTGGCTCTCCCACAAGATCCGCCGCCAAGTGGAGCCGTTCGCGCCGTTCGGGCTGCTCGCGGTCTTCGCCGTGCTGTGGATCCCGGAGGTCAACCACGCGTTCTTCGACGCGATCGACGCGGTCCTGCGCGCCCTCGGCGTCAGCGACTGGGACAGCTACTGGGGCCGGGACCTGTACCGCTTCTGGGGCGGCTCGCAGGAGGCCCCGCCGGCGCTCAGCTCGTAGGCACGGCTCCGTCGCGCCCCGCGTCCCGCTGCATCTTGGCGCGCCGCAGGTAGAACCACGCCATGTTCGACGAGAGACCCGCGAGCAGCACCCACACGATGCCGAGCCAGCTGCCCTGCGCGAAGGAGATCACGGCGGCGGCGACGGCGAGCGCGCAGACCACGAGGGCGTACAGAGCGAGGCGGGGCATGGGGGTCGGCTCCTGTCCGGGTGAAGCGTCTGTGACGTACCCGTCCAGTGTCCCCCATGCCCACGCCCGTCCTACACGTCGGTGACCCGGAGCCCCGCGTGCGCCTTGTAGCGGCGGTTGACGGAGATCAGGTTGGCCACGAGGGACTCCACCTGGTGGGCGTTGCGCAGCCGGCCCGCGAAGACGCCGCGCATGCCGGGGATGCGGGCGGCGAGCGCCTGCACCACGTCCGTGTCGGCGCGCTTCTCGCCGAGGACCATGACGTCGGTGTCGATCTCCTCGACGCCGGGGTCCTGGAGCAGCACGGCCGACAGATGGTGGAAGGCGGCGGTGACGCGGGATTCGGGCAGCAGGGCGGCGGCCTGCTCGGCGGCACTGCCCTCCTCGGGCTTGAGGGCGTACGCGCCCTTCTTGTCGAAGCCGAGCGGGTTGACGCAGTCGATGACGAGCTTGCCGCTCAGCTCCTCGCGCAGGGATTCGAGAGTCTTGCCGTGACCCTCCCACGGCACGGCGACGATCACGATGTCGCTGCGCCGCGCGCACTCCGCGTTCTCGGCGCCCTCGACGCCGAGACCCAGCTCGTCGGCGGCGGCCACGGCCCGCTCCGCCGCACGGGAGCCGATGATCACTTTCTGTCCGGCGCGGGCCAGGCGGTAGGCGAGGCCGCGGCCCTGGTCGCCGGTACCGCCGAGGACACCGACGACGAGCCCGGACACGTCGGGCAGCTCCCAGGGGTCCTTGGCCGGGGCCTTGGCGGGGGCGTCTGCGGAGGTGTTCCGCGCACTGTCTGTAGAGGTCATGGGGCGACCTTAGGCGGTGGCAGAAGTTCCCCCAACGGGATCCGCCGGAAGGTGATCGTCTCGTACGCGCTGAAGTCCCCCGTCTCGTAGAGGAGCCCGACGCTCCCCTCGTCGAGGCGTACGAGATCGGAGTAGGCGGCCGGGAGTCCGTCGACCGTGTGGGCGGGCTGCCAGGTGGTGCCGCCGTCGGTGCTGCGGCGCACGGTCATCAGGGCCCGGAAGCCCGGGTCTGCGGGGCCGGAGAAGAGGAGCACGTCGGGGTCACGCAATTGCAGGACGCTGCCCTCGACGACGGGGCCGGTGAGGGACGCCTGCGGGCGGAAGGGCCGGACGAGGCTCCGGCCGCCGTCGCGCGAGTGGGCGTCGGCGCGGTTGCCCGGTGCCGGGGAGTCGTTGCGGGTGTTGAAGTAGAGGCGTCCGTCGGGGAGTTCGGCGGCGGTGGTCTCGTTCACGTTGATGTAGCCGTTGACGTTGTCGTCGATGTAGCCGATGCGCCAGGTGGTGCCTGAGTCGTCGCTGAGCAGGCAGTGGCCGCCGTTGTACTTGCCCTCGGTGCCGTTGTCGGTGCCGGTCGGCGGCAGCGAGTGGTTGGCGGGGACGACGACGCGGCCGCCGGTCAGCTGGATGGCGTGCCCGGGTGTGGTCGCGTACCACCGCCAGCCCGGCTTCTTCACCGAGCCGGTGATCTCGCGCGGGGCGGACCAGGTGAGGCCGTCGTCGTCGCTGTGCCGCACCCACACGCGCCGTCCGGCGGCCGCGGAGACCTTGCCGCGGCGGATGGCGTCCTCGGTGGCCGCGGCGGCGTTCCTGACGTGGACGAGGAGGATCCGGCCGCTGTCCAGGACGACGGGGGCGGGGTTGCCTGCGAGGTCGGCGCCGTTCTTGCCGACGACCTGGAGCGGGCCCCAGGTACGGCCGCCGTCGGCGGAGCGCTTGAGGACGATGTCGATGTCGCCGAAGTCCTCCTGTGATCCGACGCGGCCCTCGCAGAAGGCGAGGACGGTGCCGGGAGCGGTGGAGCCAGGGGCGGCGGTGGTGACGACGGCCGGTATGCGGAAGCTCGCGTATCCCTCGCGGCCCGCGCGGAAGGGAACAGACGTCTCATAAGTCATCCTCCGCCCTTCCCCACCCAGGGGGAAATCCGGGTGAACTCCCGGTGTCGATTGGCACGTTCGGGCAGGATGCGGCGCCATGGACGCCGTACGGGTGGCGCTGCTGCGCGAAGTGCTCGCGGGGACCGAGTGGCTCGGGGCCACGCGCCGCTTCGCGGGGGCCCTGCGTTCGTCCGTGGTGCCGCACGGCGGCGGGCTCCTCCTTGTGGGCACGCGGGCGTACGAACCCTGGCATCTGACCGCGCACCTGGTGGACGAGGCGGCCTGGTCGGGCACGCCGGAGCTGACACCGACGCTCGTACGGCACCGGGTCCTCGCCTCGGACCCCGCGCACCTGTCGACCGGGCTCGGCCGGATCGAGGCCGTGCGGCGCGGCGAGACACTGCTGGTCGTGGCGCCGGGCACGCCGGACGCGGAGCTGCTCACGCGCGTGCATGACGCGCGGCGGGCCGGGGCGACGGTGCTGGCGCTCGGCTCCGGGGACCGGGACCTGAGCGCTCTGTCGCACGAGGCGCTCGCGGCGCCAGTGGGGTCCGAACTCGACCTGGACACGGTGCAGCACCTGGTCAGCGCGGCGGCCGGGGAGAACGCGCTGCCCGCGGCACGCGGGCGCCGCCGCTTCCGTGACCGGCTCTCCCGCCTCGCCGATCATCTGACGGCACCGCCGCCGATGAGGTGGTGAGCGAGTCGATCGCGGGGCAAACAGGCGGGTGGAGATCCACCCCTACTCCTCCTCGCTCCGCGGGGCCGAGTCATGCCAGCGAGGGTCGTTCTCCCACTCAAGATTCCGCTCCGCGGCCGTCCGCATCGCGTGCTCCGCGTCCGCACGCGAGCCATAGGGCCCCATCCGGTCCTTGCCGGGGCACTCGGGGCCCTCCTCCACCGTCCGGTGCTCCAGGCAGTAGTACCACTCGCCCGGCTTGCCGACCGTCCGCTTCTTGAACAGTGCCATGACCGCCGCTCCTCTCGTCCCCGGTTCCCGTACCCGATCCGGTCCCGCTCTCTGACGCCATGCTGCCCCACGACGGCTGGCTAGACTCGCTGGTATGTCTGGCCAGTCACTGCTCGTTCCAGGGGAGCTCTCCCCCATCCGTTCCGTACCCGGCAACATCAGGCGCCCGGAGTACGTGGGAAAACCCGCCCCCACCCCGTACACGGGGCCCGAGGTGCAGACCCCCGAGACCATCGAGCTGATGCGCACCGCGGGCCGCATCGCCGCCCGCGCCATGGAAGAGGCCGCGAAGCACATCGCACCCGGTGTCACCACCGATGAGCTGGACCGTGTCGCGCACGAGTACATGTGCGACCACGGCGCCTACCCCTCCACGCTGGGCTACCGCGGCTTCCCGAAGTCGCTGTGCAGCTCGGTCAACGAGGTCATCTGCCACGGGATCCCCGACTCCACCGTCCTGAACGACGGCGACATCATCAACCTCGACGTCACGGCGTACATCGGCGGCGTGCACGGCGACAACAACGCCACCTATCTCGTCGGCGACGTCGACGAGGAGTCGAAGCTGCTCGTCGAGCGGACCCGCGAGTCCCTCAACCGCGCCATCAAGGCCGTCAAGCCCGGCCGCCAGATCAACATCATCGGCCGCGTCATCGAGTCGTACGCCAAGCGCTTCGGCTACGGCGTGGTCCGTGACTTCACCGGTCACGGCATCAACTCGTCCTTCCACTCCGGCCTGATCGTCCCCCACTACGACAGCCCGCACGCGACGACCACCATCCAGCCCGGCATGACGTTCACGATCGAGCCGATGCTGACGCTCGGCACGCACGAGTACGACATGTGGGAGGACGGCTGGACCGTCGTCACCAAGGACAGGAAGCGGACCGCGCAGTTCGAGCACACGCTGGTGGTGACGGAGAGCGGGGCGGAGATCCTCACGCTGCCCTGAGCACAGCCCTGAGGTGCCCTGAGACACAGCGATGGTTGCTTGATCCGGGAGCGGGTAGCGTTTTTACCGACAGGACGTCGGGAACCAGTTGACTTAGGTAAGCCTAACTTGCCATGATCTCCCTACGGGTCGCACTGGTTCCCGCCATCCCGTCCCCCCGGCTCCCTGGAGGTCCCTCATGGACACGCCGCTCACGCCGTTCTCGACAGCCATCCGCACCGCGTCACACGAGCAGCACACCGAGGCCGAGACCTCGACCTTCATGAGCGACCTGCTCGGCGGCAGGCTCGGCGTCGACGCGTACGCGCGCTACACGGAACAGCTGTGGTTCGTGTACCGCGCCCTGGAGGACGGGGCCGAGGCCCTCGGCGGCGACCCCGTCGCGGGGCCGTTCATACGGCCCGAGCTGCTGCGCGTGAGCGAGCTGGAGCGCGACCTCGCGCATCTGCGTGGCGCGGACTGGCGCGAGGGACTCACGCCGCTGCCCGCCACGGCGGCGTACGCGGCACGGGTCGAGGAGTGCGCGCGCACCTGGCCCGGCGGCTATGTCGCCCACCACTACACCCGCTACCTCGGCGACCTCTCCGGCGGACAGATCATCCGCGGCAAGGCCGAGCAGACCTGGGGCTTCGCGCGCAAGGGCGACGGCGTGCGGTTCTACGTCTTCGAGGGGATCCCCAACCCGGCCGCGTTCAAGCGCGGCTACCGCGAACTGCTCGACGGGGTCGACCTGGTCGTCGCGGACGAGTTGGAGAGGAAGCGGATCGTGGACGAATGCAAGCGCGCTTTCGCTTTGAATACGGCGGTTTTCCGGGAGCTCGGGCAGGAGTTCCCGCTGAGCGCGTGAGTGGGCTGAGGTACGGGCACGGGGGCTCTGCTCCCGGACCCCCCGCTCCTCAAACGCCGGAGGGGCTTGATCCCTGTCCGAGGCGGACCCTTCCGGCCACCTCGATCCAGCCGTCCGGGCCCGGTGCCGTCAGGATCTGTGAGCCCCGGCCCTGCGTGATGTTGAGGGCACGGCCCAGTTCGTGGGTGAGCAGCAGCGCCGCCGCGCCCGTCGCCTCGTCCTCGTCGATGCCGTCGTCCCGGCCGGGGAAGGCCCTCGCGCGGACCCGCCCGGCGGCCTCGTCCTCCCACGCCCAGGCGTAAAGCCACTCCCCCGGCGGCGGCACGTCGAGCGCGCCCACCTCCGCCGCCGTCCCGTACCTCCGCAGCGTCCTCGGCGGCGCCCACTCGGGGCGCGCCGTGATCCAGCTGAACTCGCCGTCCTGGCGGGCCTCGACCACCCCCGCCCGTGTGACGAGTTCGGGTACATCGAGCAGCCACGCCGTGCCGACGCAGGGGTGGCCCGCGAAGGGCAGGCGCAGCGTCGGGGTGTAGATGTCGATGACGCCCCGCTCGGGGTCGTCGACGAACACCGTCTCGCTGAAGCCGAGTTTGCCCGCGAGCGCCTGGCGGTCCTCCGTGGCACGCATGCGGGCCCCGTCGCGCACGACACCGAGTTCGTTGCCGTGCCGACCGTCGGGCCCGCAGAAAACACGCAGTACGTCGAGTACGTCCAGAGCGTCGAGTGGTTCAGTCACTCCCGCATTGAAGCATCAGACCGCTTCGGCGCCCCGCTTGCGCCGCGCGACGTACACCGCGCCCGCGCCCGCCGCGATGGCCGCGCCCGCCGCGCCGAACAGCGCGGCCGAGGGGACGTCGGAGCCGGTGGCCGCCAGTGAACCGGCATCGCCGGCCGAACCGCCGACCGAGCCTCCGCCCACGGAGCCGGAACCGGTGGTGCCGGTGCCGCCGCCCGCGTCGTCGCCGTTCCGGCCGCCGTCGGTCGAGAGTCCGGCGCCCTCGGAGAAGGAGAGGGCGACCGTCACCGGGTCGAGCTTCTGGCCCGGCTTGTAGATGGAGCCGACGGCGCCGTTGGCGAACTGCTTCGCGCCGGCCGCCGTGAAGACCGCGGGGACCTTGTCGAGCCGTACGACATCGCCCTTCGCCCCGTACGAGGCCTTGGAGAGGTCGAGCGTCGCGAACTTCACGTCGTTGTTGGTGCCCTTGGGCGTGGTGACGTCGACGATCAGGGTGCCCTTGGAGCCGTTCGCCCGCACCTTGAAGTCGCTGAACCTCATGTCGATGCCGTGCGCCTTGTACGCGAAGCGGACGCTGCCGCCGAAGGACGCGTCGATCTTCTTGGCGTCGGAGTCCACGTCCGCCTTGGCGTGGGGGAACGTATAGCCGCCGGTGACCTTCTTGGCGCCGCCCGCGACGGTCACCTTGCCGCCACTGGAGATATAGGTGCGGAAGGTCTTCTTCAGGCCCCAGGAGAGGGTGCCGTCGACGACGTCGCCCGAGGGCCGCTCCGTGCCGGGCTCACGGGTGGGCGTGCCGGTCGGCTTCGGGGTCGCGTCGGGCTTCTGGGTCGGCTTCTGGGTCGGCTTGTCCGTGGGCTTGTCGGTCGGCTTGTCCGTCGGCTCCCCGGGGAGCGGCGCGCCCGCCTTCACCGTGAGCGTGGCCGGGTCGAGCTTGTCGCCTTCCTTGTACATGCCGTTGAACGCCTTGGCGCCGTCCGCCGTGAGTGTCGCCGGGATGTCCTTGAACACCATCGCGCCGCCCTCCCCCTGGCCGGGCCTGATCCCGGTCAGGTCGAGGGCGGCGAGGTCGATGTCGTTCTGGACGGCGCCGTTGAGCGTGACGTCGGCCTTGATGGCGCCGGCGTTGCCCTCGGTGCGGACCTTCACGTCGGTGACGCCGATGTCGAAGCGGTGGGCCGTGGAGGTGAAGCGGACGCTGCCCTTGAAGGCGGTGTCGGTGGCGTGTGTGCCGGTGTCGTATGTCCCCTTGCCGTCGGAGAACGTGAACGCCCCGTTGTCCGCGGCCTGCTGGGCGCCGTCCTTGGCCTCGATCCTGCCGTGGGCCATGCCCACGACGTACTTGCGGAAGGACTCCTTCAAGCCCCACTGCAGCGTGCCGTCCTTGAGCTCCAGCTTCGGCGGGGCGGCCTTGCCGGTGTCGGCGGCGATCGCCGGCAGCGTGAGGGCGCTCGCGCCGAGTGCGACGGCGGTCGCGACGGCTGCCGCGAGAGTGAGGGGACGACGGGTGGCGGCCATGATCAGGCTTCTCCTTGGGGATGAGGGATTGGGGGTGGGGGACGAGCGGTCAGGGGCTTGTGGAGGTGGACGTGGAGCTGGCGGTGTCCTTCGCCGCGCGCTTCTTGCGTACGACTCCGAAGGCGACCGCCGCGGCGAGCAGCACCGCGACACCCGCGCCGACACCGACCGGCACGGCGTTCGACGTGGAGCCGGAGGAGTCCGAGGAGTCGGAGGACTTGGAAGAGCTGGAGGAGTCCGCGGCTTTCTCGGTCCCGCGCTGTGCGGACCCCGCCTGCTTCGGGTCCGGCTCCGCGGACGAGCCGAGGTCGGGCAGCGCGGGCAGCTTCGCGTCGGTGTCGAGGGCGACGGCGAGCGACAGCGGGTCCATGGCGGAGCCCGCCTTGTACATGCCGCCGAACGCCTTGGCCCCGTCGGCGGTGAGCTTCGACGGCACCTCGGTGAGGGAGACGAGTCCGTCCTCCGGCCTCAAGTCACGTGCGGGGAAGGTGATCAGCGGGGCGTTCTTCAGGGTGGTGCCGCGGTCCCCCTTGCTGTCGACGTCCGCCGTGAGCGTGCCCTTGCCGTCCCGCACCTCGACGGCGATCCCGGAGAGCGTCAGGTCGAGGCCGTGCTCGCCGGTGAAGCGGACGGATCCCGCGAAGTCCGCGGCGAGGGTCCGCCTCTTCTCGTCGTACGTCCCCTTGCCCCGGGGGAAACGGAAGAGCGCGCCCCCGTCCTGGGCGCCGGCGGACAGTTTCCACTCGCCCTTGGCGATGGATCCGGTGACGTACTCGCGGAAGGTGCGCCGCACGCCCCAGTCGACGGCGGCGTCCGCGATGCGGCCCGCCTTCGCCTCTTTCCCGCCGCCGCCGGACTCCTCGCGCTCACCCGGCCGAGCGGCCTCGTCCTTCTCAGCAGCCTTGCCGACGAGGTCCGTCGACAGGCTCACCGGGTCCAGCGCGGTGCCCGCCGTGTAGTACCCGGCGAAGGCCCCGGCGCCCTGTGAAGTGAGCGTCGCGGGCAGGTTGTTGAGGGCGATGGGCCCGGCGCCGCCCTTCATGTTGATGCCACTGACATTGAGCGAGGCGAGCGGCACCTGCGCCTTCGTGGTGACCTTGCCGCTGCCCTTCTCCTTGCTGACCATGTCGGCGTAGAGCGTGCCGGAGCCGCCGGAGACCTTCACCGTGGGGCGGCTGATCGTCAGGTCCAGCTCGTACGAGCCGCCCTTCTTGTGCCCGGTGAACCGCACGCCTCCGGAGAAGCCCGCCCTGAACGTCCCGCTCTCGGGGTCGTACGAGCCCTTCGCCGAGTGGAAGCGGAACTGGCTGCCGCCGACCGTGGCGGCCCCGCCCCGCAGGGTCGAGGCGCCGTGGGCGATGGGCCCGGTGACGTAGCTCTGGAAGGAGGACTTGATGCCCCAGTCGAGCCGTCCGCCCTGGACCGTGCGGTCATCGGCGTGCGCGGTGGCCGCCGGGAGCAGTGCTCCGACGAGTGCGGTGAGCATGGCCGCTGCTCCGACGTGGGCGGTGGCGCGTGACGACGGCATGGGGGACCCCCTCCAGGGCTAGCCAGTTAGGTAAGGCTAACCTAAACTATGATCACCCAACAGCACGACAGGACGGTGGATTTCGGTGCGTATGCCGCGCTCACTCCGTATCGCCGGCGCGTGGGCCGCCGTTCTCGCCCTCGGCCTCACGGGGTGCGGAACATCGGACGGCGACACGAACGCACGGCCGCAGAAGGCCAACACGCGGGCCGCCCCGCCCGACCGGGTCGAGCCACTGAAGAGTCGGCCGAAGAACGCACGGAACGGCGGCGCGGCCCCCGCACTGCCCGCCACCGTCACCTCGGCCGACGGCCACAAGGTGACCGTGCAGGACACCAGCCGCGTCGTGCCGCTCACCGGCAGCCTCAACGAGATCGTCTTCACCCTCGGGCTCGGCGAGAACGTCGTCGCGCGCGACATCACCGCCACCTTCGAACAGGCGAAGAGGCTGCCGGTGGTGACACGCGCCCACGACGTCTCGGCGGAGAGCGTGCTCTCGCTCCGGCCGACGGTCGTCCTCGCCGACACCACCACCGGGCCCGCCGAGGCCATCGACCAGATCCGTGACGCGGGCGTCCCCCTCGTCGTGTTCGACCCGGCGAAGGGTCTCGGCGACGTGAGCCCGCGGATCGAGGCGGTCGCCGAGGCCCTGGGTGTCGGGAAGGCGGGCGCCGAGCTGACGGAGCGTACGGAGCGGCGGATCGCCGCCGTCCGCGCCGACATCCCCGCCGGGGCCCGGAAGAAGAAGCCGCGGGTCGCCTTCCTCTATCTGCGCGGCTCGGCCTCCGTCTATCTGCTCGGCGGCCGTGAGTCGGGGGCAAGTTCGCTCCTGGAGGCGGCGGGCGCGGTCGACGCGGGCAAGGAGTCGGGGCTGAAGAAGGACTTCACGGCGATCACCAGCGAGGCGCTCGCCAAGGCCGCGCCCGACGCGATCCTCGTGATGACGAAGGGCCTGGAGTCGGTGGACGGTGTCGACGGGCTCCTGAAGGTCCCGGGCGTCGCCGAGACCCCGGCCGGCCTTGACCGCCGCGTCGTCTCGATCGACGACGGCGTGCTCCTCAACTACGGGCCGCGCACCGACCAGGTCCTGAAGTCCCTGGTGGAGCAGTTGTACGGGGAGACGCACGGGGACGCCAAGTGAGCCTGATGACCAAGTCCGCCGACCGGATCGCCCCTGAGACCCCGGCCGGAGCGGCCCCGCGCCGCCCCGGCACCACCCTCCCCCTGACCGCCGGGCTCCTCGCCGCACTCGCCCTCCTCTGCCTCCTCTCCGCCGGCATCGGCGCGTACGACATTCCCCTCGGGGATGTCATCTCCTCCGTCCAGCACCGCATGGGGCTCGGCGGGTCCGCGCTGGACCGGGTCGGTGAGAGCGTGCTGTGGAACGTGCGGCTGCCGCGCGTGGTGCTCGCGCTGCTCGTCGGCGCCTCGCTGGGGTGCGCGGGCGCGCTGATGCAGGGCGTGTTCGGCAATCCGCTCGCCGAGCCCGGCGTCATCGGGATCTCCTCGGGCGCGGCGGTCGGCGCGGTCGCCTCCATCGCGCTCGGTCTGAGCTTCTTCGGGAACTGGACCATCACCGTCTGCGCGTTCGTCGCCGGGCTCGTGACCGTGCTCCTCGTGTACGTGATGTCGCGCGAGGGGGGCCGTACGGAAGTCGTCACGCTGATCCTCACCGGCATCGCGGTGAACGCCTTCGCGGGGGCGCTCATCGGCCTGTGCGTCTTCTTCGCGGACAACGCGCAGATCAGCCAGATCACCTTCTGGCAGCTGGGTTCGCTCGCGGGGGCGACCTGGCCGAAGGTGCTCGCGGTGCTGCCGTGCGCGCTGCTGGGCCTGGCCGTCGCGCCCTTCCACTCACGGAAGTTGGACCTCCTCGCCCTCGGTGAGCGGCCCGCCCGGCATCTGGGCGTGGACGTGGAGCGGCTGCGGCTGATGCTCGTTCTCGTGGTGGCGCTGCTGACGGCGGCCGCCGTGGCCGTCGCCGGGATCATCACTTTCGTAGGCCTTCTCGTGCCGCATCTGCTGCGGATGGCCGCGGGCCCCGGGCACCGCTTCCTGGTGCCCGGCAGCGCGCTCGGCGGGGCGCTGGTGCTGGTCGCGGCCGACCTGGCCGCGCGTACGGTGGCCGCGCCCGCCGAGCTGCCGCTGGGTGTGCTCACCGCTCTCTTCGGCAGCCCGTTCTTCTTCTGGCTGCTGCGCAGGACCCGTCGTAGGCAAGGTGGTTGGGCGTGAGCGTGATCGGGCAGGTCGGCAGGAGGCTCTTCGCGGGGCGCGAGCGGGTGGTGCCGGGGCCGAGCGCCGCCGGTGACGTGCTCGCCGAGGCCGAGGAGCTGCGGGTGCGGCTCGGCGGGCGGGAGGTTCTCGCGGGCGTGTCGGTGGCGGCCCGCGCGGGCGAGGTGCTGGCCCTGGTCGGGCCGAACGGAGCGGGGAAGTCGACGCTGCTTGCGGCGCTCGCCGCGGATCTGCCGGCCGACGCGGGCGTCGTACGCGTCTGCGGCCGCCCGGCAGCCGACTGGCCGGCGCCCGACCTGGCCCTGCGCCGGGCGGTGTTGCCGCAGTCCGCGGCGCTGTCCTTTCCCTTCCCGGTCGAGGACGTCGTACGGATGGGCCGCGCGCCCTGGGCGGGGACGCGCCTGGCGGACGACGACGACCGGGTGGTGCGCGAGTCGATGGCGGCCACCGAGGTGAGCGGGTTCGCCGTACGTCCCTTCTCGGCGCTCAGCGGTGGCGAGCGGGCCCGGGTCGCGCTGGCCCGCGTCCTCGCCCAGCGTGCCCCGCTGCTGCTGCTCGACGAGCCGACGGCCGCGCTCGACCTGCGCCACCAGGAGCTGGTCCTGCGGATCTGCCGGGAGCGGGCCGCCGCCGGTGACGCGGTCGTGGTGGTCCTGCACGACCTGGGCCTCGCGGCGGCGTACGCGGACCGGGTCGCGGTGCTGCGGGGCGGGGTCCTCGCGGCGGAGGGCGCCCCCGGTGACGTGTTCGAGGAGGGGCTGCTTTCGGAGGTGTACCGGCAGCCGGTGGAGGTCTTCCCGCATCCGCGTACCGGGGCGCCTGTGGTCGCTCCGCTCAGGGGCGCGCCTGTGCCGCACACCCTGCTTGACCGGCGCTTTACCTGGTCATGGGCGGTCCATCAGCCGCCCGTGATCGGTCCGTGAGCGGTGGCGCCGCTTGAGAGCTGAATCACGGAACGGGCGGGTATCGCCGAGGTAAGGGTCGGTTAAGTTAGGTCCGCCTCACCGGGCTGTGTGGGGTTCGATGCTCGTCAGTGACCCGTCTTGGAGCCCTCTATGCGACCCGTGCGACCTGCCCGCCTGTCCGTCGTCACCGCTGTCGCCACCGCGGCGGCCCTGACCGCCGTCACGGGCTGCACGGAGAAGAGCGACGCCAAGGGCGGCGGCGCGAACAGCGTGAGCGTGACCGCCACCGACGACACGTGCGAAATCTCCAAGAAGGAGCTGACCGCCGGGCACGTCGAGCTGGCCATCGAGAACAAGGGTTCCAAGGTCACCGAGGTCTACATCCTCTTCCCCGACGACCGCATCGTCAGCGAGCGCGAGAACATCGGCCCGGGCACGAAGCAGAAGCTCACCGCCGAGGTGAAGGCCGGTTCGTACGAGATCGCCTGCAAGCCCGGCATGAAGGGCGACGGCATCCGCCAGAAGATCACGGTCACCGGCGGCGGCAAGTCCGCGAAGCGCGACCCGCGCCTGGACAAGGCCGTCGCCGCCTACCGCGCCTACGTCCAGGCCCAGGCCGACGAGACGCTGCCGAAGACGGAGACCTTCACCGACGCCGTGCGCGCGGGTGACCTGGAGGCCGCGAAGAAGGCGTACGCCGACTCCCGCATCGGCTGGGAGCGCACCGAGCCGGTCGCCGAGTCCTTCGGTGACATCGATCCGAAGGTCGACGTCCGCGAGGACGGCCTGGAGAGCGGTCAGGACACGGAGAAGGACTGGACGGGCTGGCACCGTCTGGAGCGGGCCCTGTGGAAGGACAAGAAGATCGGCAAGCGGGAGAAGGAGCTGGCCACCCTTCTCGACAAGGACCTCAAGGACTGGCAGAACCGGGTCGGCAAGGCCGTGATCACCCCGACGTCCATGGCCAACGGCGCCAAGGAGCTGCTCGACGAGGTCGCCACCGGCAAGGTCACCGGTGAGGAGGAGCGCTACTCCCACACCGACCTGGTCGACTTCAAGGCCAACGTCGAGGGCGCCGAGAAGTCGTACGAGCTGCTGAAGCCCGTCGCCGCCGAGAACGACCCGAAGCTGGCGAAGGAGCTAGACAAGCAGTTCGCGGCCTTGGACGAGCTTCTGGAGAAGTACCGCGAAGGTGGCGAGGACTCCTACGACTTCACCTCCTACGACAAGGTCGGCAAGGCGGACCGCAAGCAGCTGTCCGACGGTGTGAACGCGCTCGCGGAGCCGCTGTCGAAGCTCGCCGCGGCCGTCGTGACGGCCAAGTAGCGGCAAGGGGCAACGATGGCTGACGACGACAACGCCCGTCCGCCGTCCCGGCGTTCGCTGCTCGGCTGGGGCGGCGCCGGGATCGCGCTCGGCGCGGCGGCGGCGGGCGGCGCGGTGGCGATGGCCCGCTCCGGCGACGAGGCGGCGCCCGCCGGGGACGCTGGGGCCGCCGTGCCCTTCCACGGCGCGCACCAGGCCGGCATCGCGACCGCCGTGCAGGACCGGCTGCACTTCGCGGCGTTCGACGTGAAGACGGACGACCGCGAGGAGTTCGTCCAGCTCCTCAAGGACTGGACGAATGCCGCCGCGCGCATGACGGCGGGGCACACGGTCGGCGAGGGCGCGTACGGCGGGCTCGCCGAGGCGCCGCCGGACGACACCGGTGAGGCGCTCGGCCTCAAGCCGTCGCGGCTGACGCTGACGATCGGTTTCGGGCCCTCGCTCTTCGAGAGGTTCGACCTGTCCGGCAGGCGCCCCGAGGCCCTGGTGGAGCTGCCGAGGTTCCCCGGCGACAACCTCGACAAGGCCCGCAGCGGCGGCGACCTGTGCGTGCAGGCCTGCGCGGACGACCCGCAGGTCGCGGTGCACGCCATCCGCAATCTCGCCCGCATCGGCTTCGGCAAGGTCGCCGTGCGCTGGTCGCAGCTCGGCTTCGGCAAGACCTCGTCGACGACGCCGGACGCGCAGACCCCTCGTAACCTCTTCGGTTTCAAGGACGGCACGCGCAACGTCTCCGGGCAGGACGGCGCGGCGCTCGCCGAGCACGTGTGGGTCGGCGGGAAGGACGGGCCCGCCTGGATGGCGGGCGGCTCCTACCTCGTGGCGCGCCGCATCCGGATGAACGTCGAGACGTGGGACCGCACTTCGCTCGGCGAGCAGGAGGACGTGTTCGGGCGCGACAAGGGCGAGGGCGCCCCGGTCGGCAGGGCCAAGGAGCACGACGAGCCGTTCCTGAAGGCGATGAAGCCCGACGCGCACGTGCGGCTCGCGCACCCCGACGCGAACGGCGGGGCGACGATCCTGCGCCGCGGCTACTCCTTCACGGACGGCACCGACGGTCTCGGCCGCCTGGACGCCGGTCTTTTCTTCCTCGCCTACCAGCGGGACGTGCGCACCGGTTTCATCCCGGTCCAGCGAAATCTGGCGCGCTCCGACGCGCTCAACGAATACATCCAGCACGTGGGTTCCGCGGTCTTCGCGGTCCCGCCGGGCGTCCGCGACAAGGACGACTGGTGGGGCAGGGGCCTGTTCACCGGGGAGGCGTAGCCGATGTTCGGCAACTATCTGATCGGCCTGCGCGAGGGCCTGGAGGCCAGTTTGGTCGTCTGCATCCTCATCGCGTACCTGGTGAAGACGGAGCGGCGGGACGCGCTGGCGCCCATCTGGATCGGCATCGGCGTCGCGGTGGCGCTGGCGCTCGGCTTCGGCTGCGCGCTGACGTTCGGCTCGCAGGAGCTGACGTTCCAGGCGCAGGAGGCGCTCGGCGGCTCGCTGTCGATCGTCGCCGTGGGCCTGGTGACGTGGATGGTCTTCTGGATGCGGCGCACGGCGCGGCACTTGAAGGCGGAGCTGCACGGCAAGCTGGACGCGGCGCTGCAAATGGGCACGGCCGCGCTGGTCGCGACCGCGTTCCTCGCGGTGGGGCGCGAGGGCCTGGAGACCGCGCTGTTCGTCTGGGCCTCGGTGCGGGCGTCGAACGACGGCTCGCACGGCCCGCTGACCGGCGTGGTCCTGGGGCTGCTCACCGCGGTCGCCCTGGGCTGGCTGTTCTACAAGGGCGCGGTCCGCATCAACCTCGCGAGGTTCTTCACCTGGACCGGCGCGATGCTGGTCGTCGTGGCGGCGGGCGTCCTCGCGTACGGCGTGCACGACCTCCAGGAGGCGGAGTTCGTCGGCGGGCTGCGGGACAAGGCGTTCGACATCAGCGCGACGATCCCGCCGGACAGCTGGTACGGCACGCTCCTGAAGGGCGTCTTCAACTTCCAGCCGGACCCGACGGTCGTCCAGGTCGTCGTCTGGCTGCTGTACCTGGTCCCGACGCTGGTGTTCTTCTTCGCCCCGACGCGGTCCCCGAAGGCCGCCGACGACGCCGTGAGAGGCCCCGGTAGGGTTCGGGCCCGGTAAGGGCGTAGGTGAAGGGACCCCATGAGTAAGGTGCGCAGGCTTCCCGGTCTCAGCCGTCCGGTCGCGGCGGCGGCAGCGGTGACCGCCTTGTCGATGACGGCGGCCGGTTGCGTGACGGTGCACGGCGAGCGTGAGGTCGTTCCCGCGGCGACGGAGGCCGAGGCGGCCAAGGCGCTGAAGGACTTCCTGGCCGCGTACAACAAGGCGGAGAAGACGTACGACCCGGCCGCGGACGCCGCCCGGGTCACCGGCCCGCTCGGCGCCATCAACCAGGCGGGCCTGAGGTCACGGCAGATCCAGCACCCGGGCGGCAACCCGAGGGCGACGCCGCTGAAGCTCACGGACGTGACGTACGCGATACCCAGGAAGGCCGGCTGGCCGCGCTGGTTCGTCGCCGACACCAAGGCGAACCGGAAGGTCGGCGTCGACACGCGCTGGCTCTGGGTCTTCACCAAGGGCGGCCCCGACCAGTCGTGGCAGGCCTCCTATCTGAACCTGGTGGCGCCCTCCAAAGTGCCCGAGCTGAAGAAGGACAAGGACGGCTGGGCGGTGCCCGTCGAGGCCGGCGCGGCGGATCTGGCCGTGGCGCCCAAGGATCTGGGCAGGACGTACACGGCGTTCCTGAAGGCGGGCGGCGACACGTTCGCGCCGGGTGACCACACCACGAAGTGGAAGGCGCTGCGCGACCGGAACACCAAGCGGCTCGGTGTGGGCGTGCAGTATCTGGACTATCCGCAGAACTCCGGTACGTTCGCGCCCGTGGGGCTGCGGACGCGGGACGGCGGGGCGATGGTCTTCTTCGCCACGCACCACTACGAGAAGCAGACGGCCGCGAAGGGGATCGACCTCAACCTCGACCCGGACGTGAAAGCGCTCCTGAAGGGCGACGCGAAGCAGTCGGTGACGCTGGAGCGCGTCTCGAACCAGGTGGTCCTCGACCCGGCGAAGTCCGGCGGCGACAAGGTCGCCTTCCTGGGCCGCATCCAGGGGCTCACGGGAGCCAAGGGCGACGACTAGGGGGTCCCTAGCCCCGCGACGGCCAGGCGGCGATGTCGTGGTGGGGCTCCCCCGCGACGCGGGCGCATTCGTCGGTGAGGGTCTCCAGGAGCGTCAACGGGTCCGGCAGCGGGTGCTCGGGGCCGCGCACCCAGCGCACGTCCAGGTCACCGGGGAGCTTGGCGGGCGGCACCAGGACATAGGAGCCGCGGCAGTGCCAGCGCAGGCCCGGGTGCTCGTCCATCGTCTCGGGGTGGCAGTCCAGCTCGCAGGGCCACCACTCGTCCTCGTCCTCGGGGGTGCCCCGGGTGGCGGTGTAGAAGAGCATCCGGTCGTCGCCGGACTCGGCGACGGGGCCGACGTCGATGCCGGCCGCGAGCAGCCGCCGCAGGGCCTCGCGCCCGGCGTCCATGGGCACGTCCAGGACGTCGTGGACCATGCCGGTCGCGGTGATGAAGTTCGCCTGCGGCTGGTGGCGGGCCCAGCGCTCGATCTGGCCGCGGTCGGTCGTGGACTGCGTCTGCCAGGCGAAGGAGACGGGGTGGCGGGCGGGGGTGGGGCAGCCGATGCGGTCGCAGGAACATCGGTACCCCGAGGGATACGCGGCCGGGGCGAGCGGCAGCCCGGCGCCCGCGGCGGCGGTCAGCAGGTCCTCGCGGGCCCGGTCATCGGCCGCCGTGTCCTTGGGACGACGTCGAAGCCACTGGGAAATCCTGCCCTGCCCGCCGGACCGGCTGCCGAACTCCGCGCCCATCTAGCCCCTCACCTCGCCGTTGTGCCGAAACGCATGACCCATGGTCCCACCATCCTGCGCCTCAGGGGGCCGGAGCCCACATCCGGGGTGGCCCGGGTGATGCCGACCACTGGGGGATATTGCTCCTCATTTCCCCCTAAGTGGTGGTCTGCCCCTTACCCCCCTACGGTGTCGCCATGGCCATTAGGACTGCGCTGACAGGCCTCACGGCGCTGACCCTCACCGCGCCGTACGGCTTTCTCGGCCCGATCGAGTGGGGCCGCGACCCCCTGACCCTGGACGCGCTTCCGCGCGTCGTCTACACCGCGCACCGCGGCGGCGCCCTGGAGGTGCCGGAGAACAGCATGGCGGGGCTCCTGGCGGCGTACGAGCGCGGCACCGCCCAGGTCATCGACTTCGATACGCGGATACTGCGCGACGGCACGCTGGTGGTCATGCACGACCGGACGCTGGACCGCACCACCTACGCGGCGGGCCCGGTGCGGCTGCTCGACCGGCACGAGTGGCACCGCGTCCTGCTGCGGCCGGACACCTCCGTGCCCGGCCGGTGGCGCCCGGAGCGGCCACCGACGGTCGAGGAGGTCCTTGACCGGTTCGGCGGACGGATCATGCTGATACTGGAGGCCAAGGACCCGTCGAGCGTCACGAAGCTCGCCGAGATGATCCGCGCCCGTCGTCTGGCCCGCTCGGTCTTCGTGAACTCCAACCGGCCCGACATCGCGCGCCGCGCCCACGAGCTGGGCATGCTCACGCAGCTGTGGCGCTCCAAGGCACAGATGCGCACCGACCGGCCCGAGCGCTGGGCCGCGTACGTGGACGTCCTGGACGTGGACTACAAGGCGCGCGACAGCGATCTGCTGCGCGCGGTGAACTCCGGCGTCCCCCGGGTGTGGGCACACACGGTGACCACGCCGCGGCAGCGCGACCGGGTGCTGCGGCTCGGCTGCAACGGCGTCATCACGGACGCTCCGGGACTTCTGTCGCGTACGCCTAGGGGCGCGGGGTGATGCCGTGGAGGGCGTACTCGACGAGCTTGTCCACGTAGTCGTGGGTGAGGGGGCCCGAGCGCATCAGCCAGCGCTGGGCGAGCGGGCCGGCCCACAGCTCCAGGGCGACGCGGGGGTCGACGTCGGGGCGGACGTGCCCCGCGTCCTGGGCCTGGCGGACCCGCTTCACGAAGAGCTGGAGCTGCGGTTCGAGGAGCTTCTCCACGAACTCCGCGCCCAGGTCGGGGTTGAGCAGGCCCTCGGCGGCGAGGGCGCGGTAGGGGGCGTCGTACTTGGGGTCGTTGAACTCGTCGACGGTGGCCCGCATCACGAACTTGAGGTCGGCCTCCAGGTCCCCCGAATTCGTGATCTCGGTCTGGGTGACGCCCTCGCCCGCCTGTTCGCTCGCGGCCTCGGCCGCCTGCTCGCCGAGGTCGAGGAAGGCGTCGAGCAGCACGGCGCCCTTGGACGGCCACCAGCGGTAGATCGTCTGCTTGCCGACGCCGGCGCGGGCCGCGATGGCCTCGATCGTCAGCTTGGCATAGCCGACCTCGCCGACGAGGGCGAGGGCGGCGTCGTAGATCGCGCGGCGCGAGCGTTCGCTGCGGCGCGTGGAGTCAGGGGCGGTCTTCTGGGCCATGCCGTCGAATGTAGCAGCGACCGAACCGATACGTACCGTCTTGGCAATACGTGGCGTCTCGCTCAAAGTCGCCGGGTGTCGGTGGCTCCCGCGGCAACCTCCCCCACGGGGGACGGCGACTGCTCCACCATGGGCTGCAGCTGACCCACCCGGGGCAGCATCTGACCCTGCGGTACGTGAGGAGCCTTCGTTGTCCCGTTTTCCTCGCTCTCCTCGGCGCGCCACACCCCGGCGCTATCTGATGTGCCCACCGGCACACTTCAAGGTCACGTACTCCATCAACCCCTGGATGGATCCCGCCAAGCCCGTCGACGTCCCGCTCGCCGTCGCCCAGTGGGAGGACCTGCGTGACCGCTACCGCTCCCTCGGCCACACCGTCGAGGAGCTGACCCCCCGCCGCGAACTGCCCGACATGGTCTACGCGGCGAACGGCGCGACCGTCGTCGAGGGGCGCGTGCTCGGCGCGCGCTTCGCCTACCGGGAGCGCGAGGGCGAGGCGGCGGCCCACCTGGAGTGGTTCCGCGCCCACGGCTTCACCGAGATCCACGAACCCGCCCACATCAACGAGGGCGAGGGCGACTTCGCCGTCACCTCCTCCTACGTCCTGGCCGGGCGCGGCTTCCGGGCCAGCCCGCTCTCGCACGGCGAGGCGCAGGAGTTCTTCGGCCGCCCGGTGATCGGGCTCGACCTCATCGACCCCCGCTACTACCACCTGGACACCGCGCTCGCCGTCCTGGACGACGCGGCGGACGACGTCATGTACTACCCGCCCGCCTTCTCGCCCGGCAGCCGGGCGGTCCTGCGCCGCCTGTTCCCCGACGCGGTGATCGCCGAGGAGCCCGACGCCGAGGCGCTCGGGCTCAACGCCGTCTCCGACGGGCTCCATGTGCTGCTCCCCCAGGCCGCGTTGGGCCTCTTCGAGCCGCTGAGGGCGCGCGGCTACGAGCCCATCGGGATGGACCTGAGCGAGCTGCTCAAAGGCGGCGGCAGCGTGAAGTGCTGCACGCAGGAGCTGCGGGGCCGGCCAGTTGGGCCGGCTAGTCCTTGTGGAGTTCCGCCGGGCAGAGCCGGCGCGGCGCGTCGTCGCCCTTGAGGCGGGCGTCGACGCAGCCGCCCGGCAGTCCCTCGTACGCCTTGTCCCCGAAGTTGGCCGTCACCTTCAGCGTGCCCTTGCCGAAGACCGTGCGCTGGACGGTGCGGTCCTTCGTCAACTGCCGGAAGGAGGTGAGCTGTTCGGTGCCGGCCGCCTTGTGCAGGGGCGAGAAGTACTTCTGGAGCGCGGCGAGTTCGGCGCCGTGCTTCTTCAGCGACGGGCCGTCCAGAACGTAGTTGAGGGGGGTGTTGTAGAGCATCGCGAGCAGGGCGCGGGTGGTCTTCTGCGCGGGGAGCTTCTCGTACGAGAGTTCCCAGCGTTCGGTGTTGACGAGGGAGCCGTGCAGCGCGGTCTCGTAGAGCGGGACGCGGTAGCGGGGGTCGTACATCGCCTTCGCCAGATCGGCGGGGAGGCCGACCGGCTTGAAGAAGACGCCCGGGGCGTTCTCCGGGTAGTAGCCGCCCCACTTCTCGCGGTCCTTCTGGAGCTTCCACATGCCGTCGGCGACCGGTGTCGCCCCGCCGTGGTCGAAGGCCAGCGCCTTGTTCGCCCACGCCTGTGCGGTCTCCGAGCCGAGGACGAGGCCCTGGTCCGCGATGCGCCGCATCCGCGCGAGGCGGTTCTCGCGGCCCTCGGCCTTGGTCATCCGGTGGCCCTTGCCGTGGTCGCGGAAGAGTTCGCCGGTGGCGTCGACGTCGAGGAAGTAGCTGTCGGCGCCGTTGGCGACCATCGCGCGGGTGCGGTCGGCGAGGTAGTGGTGCTTCTTCTCCGCCTGTTCGAAGGCCTGCGAGCTGAGGTAGCAGCCGCGCCCGCCGAAGCCGGTCTCGGGGCCGCCCTTGGCGTCCCGTACGCAGAAGTCCGGGTAGACGGTGCCCGGCCAGACGGCGTTCGGGGCGTCGGCGGCCTTCGGGTCCTGGCCGTTGGCGAAGGAGTCGTAGGGGCCGACGAGGTACCCGGCCTTCTTCGTGGCGCCCACCGCCGCCTTGTCCGGGTACGGCTCCCCGTCGTAGCCGAGCCACATCCGGTCGACGCCGAGCTTGCGGAGCTGTTCGACGGCGGGGGCCTTGCGGGCGTCGCCCCAGGTGTAGGCGTGGAAGGCGCCGAGGAGGCGGCCGGTGGCGGGGTTCTTCGCGATCTTCCGCTTCAGGCTGCCGAGCCGGCCGCGCTCGGCGAGGTAGGAGCGGTAGTCGGCGGCGGGCGCGACCGGGTCGCCGTCGGTCAGGGCGAAGGTGACGGAGTAGTCGCGGGTGCCTTCGCCGCCGTCGAAGGCGTGCTCGGCGGTGGCGCGCAGCCGGCCTCCGGGGGCGGTGAGGCCGAGGGTGGTGCCGATGTCGGTGGGAGTGAGGTAGCTGACGCCGGTGCGCCTGCCGAGGGAGTAGCCCCACAGCGGCAGCGTCAGGTCGGCGCCGACGTCGACGGTGCTGCCCGCGAGGGCGCCCTTGCCGGTGGTCCAGAAGGCGTCCTTGACGGGGATGTCCATACCTTCCCCCCTCGGGAGTTGGAGGGACGAGGCGGTGGTGTCGGTGCCGGTGACGGGCCAGCTGACGGAGGTGTCGCGGTGCGCCTTCAGGCTCATGGAGAGGCGGCCGTGGTCGGTGCGGGCGGTGACGTCGATGCCGCGCTCGGGGTAGCTCCAGCGGGCCCGCCCCTTGCCGGTGCGCGTCACCGGGCCCGGTCGGCCGAGGTCGGTGCCGGAGGCGTCGGAGAGGGTGACGTCGCGGCCGTCGCGGGTGTGGGCGCGTACGGCGAGCGACGCGGTGTCGACGACGGCCGTGCCGCCGGTGACGGCCAGTTCGACCCGCTTGCCGTGCGGGGGCTCGGCCCCGGCGGTGAAGGCGTAGGTGGTGGCTCCGGCCGCGGCGAGGGCCAGGGCGACGGAGAGGGCGAGGAAACGGCTCTCCGACCGCCTGCGGGCGTGGCCGGGGGAGCTGATCTTGGTTGTCATAGGGATGTGAATAGTCACATCACTTAAGAAGCTTGTAAGAAGCGCGTCAACTCCACTTACCGGTGGTCCTCGTGGTACCAATACGGGCGCACGGGAACCGCAGACGGCTCCCTTGCGTCGCACCACGACAACCGAACAGTGGGCCCACCCGGGCCCAGGGGGAAGAAGAGGTATCAGCGCAGTGAACCGCATGCGCACGTCCGTCGCAGTCCTGGCCACCGCAGGGGCACTCACCGCCGCTCAGCTCGGCACGGCGGGGGCCGCGTCCGCGTCGCCGAAGCCGACGCCGCGAGCCGCGTCGGCCGCTCCGAGCGCCGCTCCGCGGAGCTCCGGCTGCCCGATCGACATCGTCTACACCTCCCGTTTCCAGATCGACCGGAACGGCTGGGTGACCAACGGGGGCCTGTACTTCGGGCTGAAGAACAAGAGCACCAAGAGTTTCAAGAAGGTCAGCTTCACGGTGACCAACGTCAAGAACATCCGCTTCGGCAAGGCCACGCCGAAGGGCGGCAAGGTCACCCGCAAGACGTCGAAGACCGTCACCGTCTACGACAAGAGCCTCGCGGGCAAGGCCAAGCTCGGCGTCAAGGTGCGCACGCACCTGCTGAACACCAGGTCGTACAAGGTGAAGTTCAGCGTGCGCGGCAACGGCTGGAACTGCTCCGTCGACCAGGGCACCTGGGGCGCCTGAGTCACTCCTCGGACGCGGACGGGGGCGGCCACGCGTCGCCCCAGTCCGCGTCCCGCGCCGCGCGGTAGAGCGCGCCGTGGCGCTTGGTCACGGTCTGCCGGCGCAGCTGCTCCTCGGCCCCGCACAGGTCGAGGAGCACCTGGCCCTTGCGGATCTGGGGCCGGCGCACCACCCGGTCCCGCGGCAGGGCCGGCTCGAAGCGGGTCGCCGCGACGTAGCTGAACTTCTCGTCCTCGTACGCCAGTGAGCCGCCCTTGACCTGGCGGTGCAGGGACGACCGGCTGACGCGCGCGGAGAAGTGACACCAGTCCGTGCCGGGCTCGATGGGGCAGGCCGCGCTGTGCGGGCAGGGCGCGGCGACCCAAAAGCCCGCCGCGATCAGCCGGTCGCGCGCCTGAAGGACGCGGGTGTAGCCGTCGGGGGTGCCCGGCTCGACGATGACGACGGCCTGCGTGGCCGCGTCGGCCGCCGCGTCGACGACCGAGCGCCGGTCGGCCTCCGTCAGCTCCTTGAGGACGTACGAGACGGTGACGAGGTCGGCGCCGTCGACGGCGAGCGACGCGCCGATACGCTCCCGCCGCCACCGCACGGAGCGCAACTGCGGCGCGGCGGCCGCCAGTTCACGCCCCAGCGCGAGGGCGGGCTCCGCCCAGTCGAGGACCGTGACCGGGCGCTCGCCCTCCCAGGTCGCCGCGGCCGCCCAGACCGCCGCGCCGGTTCCGCCGCCCACGTCGGCCTGGCTGCCCGGCGCCCACCCCTCGGGCGCCGCGTCCGCGAGCGCGCCCAGCGCGGAGCGCACCGCTTCGAAGGTCGCGGGCATGCGGTAGGCCGCGTATGCGGCGACGTCCGCGCGGTCCCGCAGGATCGGGGCGTCGGTCGGGGTCCGCCCCCGGTAGTTCTCGATCAGCCGCGCCACGGCCTGCGAGGCCTGCGTGGGCGGCATCCCGTCGAGCAGCCCTGCGAGGGCGCCGCGCAGGGTATCGGCCGGGGAGTTCAGGTCGTTCACCCAGCGAGTCTACGGGGGCCGGGCCCCGTCAGGGGCGCGGGGAACTGCGCGAGCAACCACGACGCACCCGCGGTCGCCCCAGACCCGCGCCCCTACGGCGCGACCGCGTCTGCCAGAGGGCGCGTCACGCCAGGCCCCTTAAATCCGCGCCCCGCGAGCCAACCGCGTGGCCGCCCTCGCACGAGGAGAGCTGTCCCCGGGCCGCCGCCGGGGATGCACCGTGTTGGCCAGCAGCACCAGGAACGTATCCGTGGCGGGGTCGAGGACGAGTGACGTCCCCGTGAAGCCCGTGTGGCCCGCCGCACCCCGCCCCGCCAGCTCGCCCATGAACCACGGCTGGTCGATGCCGAAGCCGAGGCCGTCGTCCATCAGCATCAGCTCGACGAAGTCGGGGCCGAGGACGCGGGCCCTGCCGTACGAGCCGCCGCACAGCAGCGTCCGGCAGAACACCGCGAGGTCACGCGCGGTGGAGAAGAGGCCCGCGTGCCCGGCCACGCCACCCAGCGCCCAGGCGTTCTCGTCGTGCACGACACCCCGCAGCATCCCGCGGTCGGCCTTCGCCCACGGCTTGCGCTGGTCCTCCGTGGCGGCGGCGTCCGGGCGGGGACCGAAGCCGGTGTCGGCCATGCCGAGGGGGCGGGTGATGCCCTCGCGTACGAGGACGTCGAGGGGCAGGCGGGTGACGCGCTCAAGGACGTGCTGGAGCAGCAGCATGTTCAGGTCGGAGTAGACGTACTCGCCGGGCTCGGTGACCGGCGCCTGGGCGCGCAGGGCCGCGAGGCGCGAGGCGTCGTCCGGGCAGTCGTACAGCGGCAGCTCGGGCCGTAGCCCGGAGGTGTGCGTGAGCAGCTGGCGGACCGTGATGCCGTGCTCGGCGGCGGCCCTGAACTCGGGGACGTACGCCCCGACGAGCGCGTCGATGCCGAGCGTGCCCCGCTCCAGCTGCTGCACGGCGGCGACGGTCGTGAAGAGCTTGGTGAGCGAGGCCAGGTCGAAGGGCGTGTCCGTGCGCGTCGGGACGCGCCATTCGCGGGGCAGCTCGACACCGGCGTCGCTCTCGGCGTCGTAGGAGGCGTACCGCACCGCCCAGCCCACGGCCTCCTCGGCGGCGATGACCGGCCCGCGGCCCGCGATCACCACGGCGCCCGCGCACCAGGGGCGCGGCCCGCTCGTCAGGCCGCGCACCTCAGCGACCAGGCCGTCGATCTCGTCCGGGTCGAGGCCCGCGCGCTCGGGGGTGCCGGGGCGCAGAAGTCTGGGTGCGCTCAGTGGTCCGCCTCCTCCGTGGGCGTGTGCTGCCAGGGGCGGCACAGTCCCACGAAGCAGGCGATGGCCGCCAGCGCGCAGACCAGCTGGACGACGGCCATCGGGACGGCGGTGTCCTCGCCCGCGATGCCGACGAGCGGCGAGGCGATGGCGCCGATGAGGAAGGAGGACGTACCGAGGAGCGCGGAAGCGGAACCGGCGGCGTGCGGGGTGCGGGTGAGGGCGAGCGACTGGGTGTTGGGCATCGCAAGGCCCATCGCCGACATCAGGACGAAGAGCCCGGCGGCGACGGGGAACAGGCCGGCGTCGCCGAAGACGCCGGCCGTCATGAGCAGCAGTGCCGTCGCGGCGACGGCGATGGCCGTCAGGCCGAACGCGAGCACCTTGTTCAGGCTGACACGGCCGACGAGGATCTTGCCGTTGAGCTGGCCGACGGCGATCAGGCCGATGGAGTTGACGCCGAAGAGGAGGCTGAAGGTCTGCGGGGACGCGCCGTAGATCTCCTGGATCACGAAGGGCGAGGCGGAGATGTACGCGAAGAGCGCGGCGAACGCGAAGCCGCCCGCGATCATGTAGCCGGTGAAGACGCGGTCGGCGAGGAGCGTCCTCATGGTGCGCAGCGCCTCGACGGTGCCGCCGCTGTGCCGCTTCTCGGGGGCGAGGGTCTCGGGCAGGCACCGCCACACCAGGAGGGTCAGCGCGATGCCGACGCCGGTGAGGACGACGAAGATGCCGCGCCAGTCGGTGAAGCGCAGGACCTGGCCGCCGATGAGGGGCGCGACGACCGGGGCGACGCCGGAGATCAGCATGAGGGTGGAGAAGAAGCGGGCCATCTCCACGCCGTCGTACAGGTCGCGGACGACGGCGCGGGCGATGACGATGCCGGCCGCGCCCGCGAGGCCCTGGAGGAGGCGGAAGCCGATGAGGAGTTCGGCGGTGGGCGCGAAGGCGCAGATCGCGGTGGCGGCGATGTAGACGAGCAGGCCGATGAGGAGCGGGCGGCGCCGTCCCCACTTGTCGCTCATGGGGCCGACGACGAGCTGGCCGAGGGCCATGCCCATCAGGCAGGCGGTCAGGGTCAGCTGCACGGTCGCGGCGGGGGCGTGCAGGGCGTCGGTGACCTCCGGCAGGGCCGGGAGGTACATGTCCATGGAGAGCGGGGGGACGGCGGTGAGGCCGCCGAGCACGAGGGTGACCAGGGCCCCGGTGCGGCGGAGGGCGGCGGAACGCTCGGGCTCCGCCGCCTTCGCTATCAGGTGCTCTTCCGTGGTCTGCCCGCGCTCAGGCATCGCGCCCCTCCCGGTTGATCGGATACGCCGTCCATGGTCGCAGGTCCGGGTGGGTGGAGAGCACCGACGTGTATCCGGCCGCCGAGGCGCTCAGCGGCCGGACCGGCGGCTACGCGGGCCGCAGCCCCGGGTCGCCCGCCTCCGTCACGAAGGACGCCGCCGTCTTGAGGGGGGCACCCGGCGTCGTGACCGCCGAGACCGTCTTGAAGTCCGCCCGTGCCGCGTCGGCGCCGAGCGCGACCGTCACGTATCCGCGTCGCCCGTTGTAGAACTTCAGATGCGGGTTGGCCTTGGTGTACGTGTCCCAGTTGGCCGGCTTGTCCGCGCCGTCCTTGCCGCTCGCGATGGATGTCGCGACGATCTCCGTGCCGACGGTCCTGGACGACGGGTCGTCGAAGTCGGCCTTGATGTCGAAGGCGTAGCCGACGTGCACGTCGCCGGTGAGGACCATGAGGTTCTCCAGGCCCGCGGCCTTCGCGCCCGCGAGGACCCGCCGCCGGGAGGCGCGGTAGCCGTCCCAGGCGTCCATGGAGAGCTTCGCGTTCGCGGTGAGGTCCAGCTTGCGCTGGGAGAAGGTGACCTGCTGCGGGACCACGTTCCACAGGGCGCGCGAGCGGCGCCAGCCGTCGATGAGCCAGCGCTCCTGCGTGGCGCCGGTGATGGTGCGCTTCGGGTCGTCCGACTCGGGTCCTGGGGCGTGCGCCTTGTCGCCGTACGCCTGGTCGGAGCGGTACTGCCGGGTGTCGAGGATGTCGAACTGGGCGAGGCGGCCCCACGTCAGGCGCCGGTAGAGCTGCGCGTCGGGGCCCTTCGGCTGCTGCGGGCGGCGCAGCGGCAGGTTCTCCCAGTAGGCGCGGTAGGCGGCGGCGCGGCGCAGCAGGAACTCGGCGGGCGGGTTGCCGTTCTCGTCGATGTCGTCGGCGTAGTTGTTCTCGGCCTCGTGGTCGTCCCAGGTGACGACGAAGGGGTGCGCGGCGTGTGCGGCGCGCAGGTCGGGGTCGGACTTGTAGAGCGCGTACCGCAGACGGTAGTCCTCCAGGGTCTGCGTCTCCTTGTTGTAGTGGGCGGGCAGCGTCCGGTCGGTGTAGCCGCGGGCGCCGCCGGCCGCGTTGACCGCGTACTCGTAGAGGTAGTCGCCGAGGTGGAAGACGACGTCGACGTCGTCCTGCGCCAGGTGCTTGTACGCGGTGAAGTAGCCGTCGTGGTACGCCTGGCAGGAGACGGCGGCGAGGGTGAGGGCGCCGGTGCGGCTGCCCGGCGCGGGCGCGGTGCGGGTGCGGCCCGTCCCGCTGACCCAGCGGCCCGTACGGAAGCGGAAGTAGTAGCCGCGGCCCGCCTCCAGGTGGTCGACCTCGACGTGCGCGGTGTGGTTGAACTCGGGGTGCGCGGTGGTCACGCCTCGTCTGGCGATCCGCCGGAAGCGGGCGTCGTGGGCCAGCTCCCAGTGGACGGGGACGCGCTTTTTGGGCAGGCCGCCGCCCGGCTCGTAGGGGGCGGGGGCGAGCCGGGTCCAGAGCAGGACCGAGGAGGGCAGCGGGTCACCGGAGGCGACGCCGAGAGTGAAGGGGTCGTCCTTGATGCGGCGGGTGTCCAGCTCGGCGGCGCCGGCGACGCCCGCGGTGGGCAGTTCGGTGGCGAAGGCGAGCGCGGCGGCGGCGCCCGTGACGGTGAGGAAACGGCGGCGCCCCAAGTGGCGGGCGGCGGCCCTTAGCTCGGGCGAGTGCTGCTGGGCTGCGAGTGTCATGTGGCCCTCCCCTGACGATTGGTGTCAGGGGCATGTAAGTGGCGGGGGACGACGTCCGCCTGTCACGTACACAACAGCCGCATGGCGGTCGGATGATGTCCGCGTGGACGGCCCTCCCGTACGCTGCGGGGCCATGAACGCTGAGCGAACTGCCTCATCCGACGCGCCGGGAACCGTCGCGAAGACCGCCGTGATCACCGGAGCCGGCTCCGGGATCGGCCGCTCCGTCGCCGTCGAACTGCTGGCCGCGGGCTGGTCGGTGGCGCTCGCGGGCCGCCGCGTGGAGACCCTGGAGGAGACGGCCTCCCTCGCCTCCGCGAAGGACGGCGCCGTCCTGTGCGTACGGACCGACGTGTCGTGGCCGGACGACGTGGCCGCGCTCTTCACGGCCGTACGCGAGCGCTTCGGGCGCCTGGACCTGCTCTTCAACAACGCCGGTACGTTCGGTCCCGGTGGCGTCCCGGTCGAGGAGCTGCCCTACGACGCGTGGCGCCACGTCGTCGACACCAACCTCAACGGCGCGTTCCTGTGCGCGCAGGCGGCCTTCCGGCAGATGAAGGAGCAGGTCCCGCAGGGCGGCCGGATCATCAACAACGGGTCCATCTCGGCCCACACCCCGCGCCCGAACTCGGTGGCGTACACGGCGACCAAGCACGCTCTGACCGGCCTGACGAAGTCCCTCTCCCTGGACGGGCGCCCGTACCGGATCGCCGTCGGGCAGATCGACATCGGCAACGCCGCGACCGACATGACCGAGCGCATGCAGTCCGGGATCCTCCAGGCCGACGGCCGGCTGGCGAGCGAGCCGGTGATGGACGTCGCGGACGTGGCGCGCACGGTGCGGCACATGGCGGAGCTGCCGTTGGAGGCGAACGTCCAGTTCGCGACGGTGCTGGCGACGAACATGCCGTATGTCGGGCGGGGCTGACGCCGGAGGGAGGGCGAGGTCGAGGGCGAGGCCAAGGGCGCGGTCAAGGGTGAGGCCAAGGGTGAGGCCAAGGGTGAGGCCAAGGGTGAGATCTCCACAAGTGGAATAGGAAGTACCGCCTCAATCCAGGGCAGTGCGCGCCGTATGCTCAGCTCCTCTCCACGCGAAATTCACACTTGGAGCACTCCTTGCGCATACGCACCATGGCCCCCGCGATCCTCGCCACGACCGCCCTGTCGGTGTCCCTGCTCGCCGCGTCGCCCGCCTCGGCGGCGACGGCGCGCCACCAGGGCGGGCTGCACCTCGGCTACATCCAGTACGACAGTCCGGGCCGGGACACCCGTTCGAACTCCTCGCTGAACGCGGAGTGGGTGAACATCCACAACAGCGGCCGGTCCGCGGTCCAGCTCAAGGGCTACAAGCTCAAGGACAACACCGGCTACACCTACACCTTCGGCAGCTACAGGATCGGCGCCGGCAAGACCGTCAAGGTCCGCACGGGCAAGGGCACCAACGCCTCCGGCGTGCGCTACTGGGGCCGCGGCAGCTACGTCTGGAACAACACCTCCGACAAGGCCCGCCTGGTCAGGCCGAGCGGCTCGCTCCAGGACTCCTGCTCCTGGACGCGGAGCGACCGCGGGACCAAGAACTGCCACTGACCACCGCCGAGGGGGAGGCAGGGTGACCGCTCCGCGGTGGACGGGCCCGCGGTTGGGGCCGCGGGAATGACCCGGGCCGCGGAACGGTTGCCCTGCGACATGACGACGAAGAGCCCCGCCGACGCCTCCCCCGCCCCCTCTGCCGCTCCCACTCCCGAGGTGCTGCGCTACACGGCGTTCGCGAGCGATCCCGCGGGCGGCAATCCGGCGGGGGTCGTCCTCGACGCGGCCGGGCTCGACGACGGGGCGATGCTCGCGATCGCGGCGCGGCTCGGGTACAGCGAGACGGCGTTCCTCACCAGGCCCGCCGACGCCCGCGCCGAAGGCCCTTATACGGTCCGCTACTTCAGCCCCAGAACCGAGGTCCCGTTCTGCGGGCACGCCACCGTCGCCGCCGCGGTGGCCCTCGCCGAACGGGACGGGGCGGGTGACTTCGTCTTCGGGACGCGGGCGGGCACGGTGCCCGTGACCGTCTCCGCCGAGGGCGGGACGGTGCGCGCGACGCTCACCGGTGTCGCGCCGTACGTCGAGGAGGCCGCGCCGGACGACGTGACCGAGGCGCTCGCCGCGCTCGGCTGGGGCGCCGGCGAACTGGACGCCGGGCTGCCGCCGCGCGTCGCGTTCGCGGGCGCCCGCCATCTGGTCCTCGCGGCGGCGACCCGCGCGCGGCTCGCCGACCTCGACTACGACTTCACCCGCCTGGAGACGCTGATGCGGCGCCTCGACCTCACGACCGTACAGCTGGTGTGGCGGGCCTCGCAGCTCGTCTTCCACGCACGCGACCCGTTCCCGGTGGGCGGCGCCGTGGAGGACCCGGCCACGGGCGCGGCAGCGGCGGCCTTCGGCGCGTACGCCCGCGAACTCGCCCTGGTCCCCAACGAATCGGTCCTCACTCTCCACCAGGGCGAGGACATGGGCCGCCCCGGCGTACTGACGGTGACGCTGCGGGCCGGGGACGAGCGGGTACGGGTGAGCGGGACGGCGACGCGGATCCCGTGGTGAGCGCCACCGTCAGGCCTGGCCCGTTTCGAAGCGGGCGATCCTGCCTGCGTCGTCGATCGTGAAGTACCACTTCGTCCGCATCTCGCCCCATGTGTCGTTGCGGTAGCTGACGAGGAGGGTGCGGCCGGCGTCGGACTCCGATTCGACGTCCATGTGGCCGTTGGAGGAGAAGATCTCGCGGTCGGTCCACTCGGCGATGTTCCGGTCGGAGCCGTCGTCGGACATGGTCGCGCCGGGAGCGAGCAGCGCCTCGAAGGCGTCCTTGTCGTGGGCGTTCACCGCGGCGACGAAGGCTCGGACCGTGGGGTCGCCGAGCCGGTTTACCTGGATGCTCATGGGCCCACGGTCACACCGGGCCGAACGCCCCGCCACCGGGAAGGCCGGGGGCGCGGGGGCCCTCACCCGGACGGCCGCGCGGGCCGGGTGCCCGGCGCCGGTCCGGCGGACGGTGGGAGAGGACCGTACGGCGCGAGCCGACCCACCGACCTGGGAGCCCTGATGACCTGCTCATGCCTGGACCGGCGCGACCTCGGACTGCTGCTGCTGCGCGTGGGGACCGGAGGCGTGCTCGCCGCGCACGGCGCCCAGAAGCTGTTCGGCTGGTTCGGCGGCGGCGGTCTCCGGGGCACGGGCGCCTGGATGGAGTCCATCGGATACGTGCCCGGCAAGGTGAACGCCGTGATCGCGGGGGTCGCCGAAGCGGGCGGCGGCACACTGCTCGCCCTCGGCCTCGCCACGCCCGCGGCCGGCTCCGCGGCGGCGGGCGCGATGGCGGGCGCCTCCGCCGTGCACACGCCGAACGGCTTCTTCAGCCAGGGCGGTGGCTACGAGTACCCGGCGTTCCTCGGCATGGTCTCCGCGGCCCTCGCCGTCACGGGCCCCGGCCGCTACTCCGCCGACCACGCGCTCGGCCACTCCCTCAACCGCGGCTGGATGGTGCCGGCCGCGCTCGGCGGGACGGCGGTGGGGGTGCTGGCGACGCTGGGCGCCAGGAACAAGAACGTCCGCGAGCAGGGCGAGGGCGTCTCGTCCGAGGGCTAGGGCGGACACGGCCCGGCCGCCGTGGCAGGCTGCGGGCCATGAACGACTCCCCCGAGCTGTGGGACACCATCGGCCGTCTGCACGACTGGCTGGAGTCCCACAATGACCGCGCGCCTCAAGAGGCGCTCCTGCTCCGCGTGTTGAAGCTCTCCGAGGAGGTCGGCGAGGTCGCGCAGGCCGTCATCGGCGCGACCGGCCAGAACCCGCGCAAGGGCACCACCCACACCTGGGACGACGTCCAGGCCGAACTCTGCGACGTCGTCGTGACGGCCATGGTCGCGCTGCGCACCCTCACCCCGGACGCGGAGGCCGTGTTCGCCGCGCGTCTGCGCCGCGTCGCCGAGCGCACCGGGGCGAGCTGAGAGCGCCGTGCGGTCGAAAATCCTTGTACGGAAGGGCTGTTGCAGGGCTAGCGTCGCCCGCCATGACCACTGACTCCGGACTTACGCCGCGGCTCACCCGTCTCTCCTTCCACGGCCCCCTCTCCGAGGCCCGCGCGCGGCGCATCGTGGAACGGCTCGCGGCGACAGGGCCCCGTACGGTCCTCGACCTCGGCTGCGGCTGGGGCGAGCTGCTGCTCCGTGTCCTCGAAGCCGCGCCGGACGCCACCGGCGTCGGCGTGGACATCAAGGCCGAGGACCTGGCGCGCGGTCGCGTCGCCGCCAAGGAGCGCGGCCTCGACGGACGGACCGTCTTCGCCGAGGAGTCGGCGACGGACACCACGCGCGGCCCGGCCGACATCGTGCTCTGCCTCGGCGCGACGCAGGCACTCAGCGCCGCCGCGCTGCCCCGCGTGGCGACGGTCGAGGCCCTGCACGCGCTGCGCGGCCTGGTGAATCCCGGCGGCCGGGTGGTCCTCGGCGAGGGCTTCTGGCAGCGCACGCCCACCGAGGACCAGCTCGCCGCGATGTGGCCGGACGCCCGCGCCGACGAGCATCTGCTCCTCGGCGATCTGGTGGACGCGGCGATCGAGGCGGGGTTCCGCCCGCTGTGGGTGGAGACGGCGAGCGAGGAGGAGTGGGAGGAGTTCGAGTCCGGCTACCGCTGTGACGCCGAGGAGTGGCTCGCCGCACACCCGGACCACCCGTCGGCGGCCGCGACACGGACGAGCGTCGACGTACAGCGCTCCGCCTGGCTGCGCGGCTACCGCACCGTGCTCGGGATCACGTATCTGACCTTGGCCCCGGTCGGCTGAGGCGGGTTAGGGTCGCGCGGTAACGGCGGCACGGAAAGTCACGAAAAGCCACGGCGGTCACGGCAGTCACGGCAGTCACGGCAGTCACGGCAGTCACGGCAGTCACGGAAAGAAGAGGGCCACGCACGATGGGCGCGAGGGTCACGGCGGTCAGCAGCAACGCGACGTACTCCTTCAGCAAGCCGAACCGCGAGAGCGTCACGCTGCTCGCCGGGCTCGGCGTCGAGGGGGACGTGCACGCCGGGGAGAAGGTCAAGCACCGCTTCCGCGTACGGCAGAACCCCGACCAGCCCAACCTGCGCCAGGTCCACCTCATCCACGAGGAGCTCTTCGACGAGCTGGCGGCGGACGGCTTCGCCGTGGCGCCTGGTGAGCTGGGCGAGAACATCACCACGCGCGGCGTCGACCTCCTCGGCCTGCCCACGGGCGCGCTCCTGCGCATCGGCGGGTCCGCCGTCGTGGAGGTCACGGGGCTGCGCAACCCCTGCCGCCAGATCGACGACTTCCGGGCCGGGCTGATGAAGAAGGTCGTCGGACGCGGCACGGACGGCGCCGTCGCCCACAAGTCGGGCGTCATGAGCGTGGTCCGGCAGGGCGGTGAGATCCGCCCCGGCGACGCGGTCGAGGTCGTCCTCCCGGATGGCCCGCACCGTCCTCTGAAGACGGTCTGAGGCACCGCTCTCCGGAGCCGGGCCAGAGCCCCTGCCCGAACCACGTCTCGGCGAGCGCCTCCAGCGTCGGCTCGGGCGGAGCGGGCAGTTCCCGCATGTACCAGGGCAGGTGGCTGTACACGTGGAGCAGCGTGTACGCGAGGAGTTGGCGCGGATCGTACGTCGTGCCGTACTCCTTCATGAAGCGCGGCAGGAGTCCCGGCTCGGCCCGGGTGACGAAGACTCCGACGCCCACGAAGTCGTACGCCGGGTCGCCGATCATCGCGGGCTCGAAGTCGAAGAGGCCGGTGAGCCGCCAGTGGTCGGCCCGGTCGACGACCAGGTGCTGGCGCATGAACTCGGTGTGCAGCAGGGAGCGCCCACCGCGCCCGTCGGCGGGCAGCGGCACGGAGTCCAGGAAGTCGGGGATCTGCTCCAGCCAGCTCTCCGGCAGCGCGCGCTTGCGCTGGCGGTCCACCGCGCCGACACGCTGTCCGGCGAGGAAGGCGTCCCAGTCGCCCGGCCCGAGGACGTCGGAGAGCGGCTCGGGGTCCAGGGCGTGCAGCGCCGCGAGGGCCTCCGCCGCGTCGGCGACGATCCGCTCCCGGTCGGCGCGCGGGATGTCCGGCCAGGCGGTGGCGAGGCCCTCGCCGGGCAGGCGGGACATCAGGACGTAGCGCCAGCCGTTCTCGTACGCGCCGGCGTCGCGCATCTGCGGGGTGGGGACCGGCAGCCTGCCCTGGACGTGGCTCAGCACGCGGGCCTCGGTGGTGGCGTCGTCGGCGTCCACCGCGGGGAAGAGCTTCAGGACATGCCGGTCGCCGACCGCGTAGACGGGCATGGAGCCCTCCGGGTAGCGCGTCAGGGGCGCGCCGGCCAGCCCCAGCCTCGCGCACAGGTCCTCGGCCCCGGGGCGCATGACCGCTTCGTCAGGGATGACACGGTCAAATTCTTCGTCGGTGTTCACCTCGGGCAGCATGACCGGCACCGTAGTGTCCGGCGAAGCCCGCGGCGACCGGCTTTCGGCGACGGTCCCGGCACCGCCGCCCATGAAACCCAGCCGCTCAGCCCTCGCCTTCCCCCTCCCCCGCTTCCGCGACGCCTTCCGCCAAGAGTTCGACGTACGCCGTGGTCCACGCTTCGACCGTGTCCCGGTCCCACAGGTCGGTCGAGTACTCCAGGTAGCCGGAGAGGACGTCGCCCGTCGGGATCAGACCGAAGTTGAACTCGGAGCGCGCGCCGGGCACCGCGAGATCCTCCACCCCCGTGGTCAGACCCGGCAGTTCGATGTCCGTCTCCAGCGAGCTCTGGTACTGGAAGCCGAGCGGCAGCCGGTCGGGTATCTCGGTGCCCAGCGCTTCCCCCAGCTCCTGCGCCACGACCCGGATCGGCGCGGCATGGTCGATGGCCTCGACCGCGCTGCGCGCCACCTGGTCCACCAGCGCGCCGAACGAGTCGGCGTCGCCGCCGCGAATCCGCAGCGTGAAGGATGACACCGTGCAGGCAGCGAGCGCCTCGAACTCCCGCCGCTCGCGGTTGGCGTAGGAGATGGCGAGGACGACGTCCGGCTCGTCCGCCACCTTCGCGACCATGCGTGCCATGGCCGCCGCCGTCACCACGAAGGGCGTCGTACGGTGCCGTCGCGCCACCGCCTCCACGCCCGCCCGCACGGACCGCTCCACCGTGAACAGCACCACGTCACCCGCCCCGCTCAGCTCCTTCGGGCGGGGCCGGTCCAGCGGCAGCGGGAGCGCGAAGGGGGCGCCCGCCAGCTGCCGTGCCCAGTAGTCGACCAGGCGGCCCTTGTCCTGGGTCCGGCCGCGCTCGCGCTGCCAGCGCGCGTACTCGCCGGGCTGCGGTACGCCGTCCGCCAGACCGTGCGGCTCTCCGGTGGCCGCCGCCCGGTACAGCGCGGCCAGTTCGCGCAGCAGGATGCTGACCGACCAGCCGTCGCAGGCCGCGTGGTGCAGGACGAAGAGCAGCACCCAGCGGTCGCGGTCGGTGCGCAACAGGCGGAAGACGGGGGCGAGTTCCGCCCGTATGTCGAACGGGACCGCCGCCGTCTCCGCCGCCAGGCGCTCCGCCTCCGCCTCCGCCTCGCCCACCGAGCCGTGGCGCGCGAGCAGGTCCTCCTCCGGCAGCTCGACCGGCCGGGGGCGCAAGGTCTGCTGCCGCCACTCCCCCGCGTCCTCGTCCTCCACGAGACGGGTGCGCAACCCCTCGTGCCGGGCGACCAGTTGGGTCAGCGCGGTGCGCAGGGCCGGTACGTCCAGCGCCCCAGTGAGGGTCAGGCGCATCGCCACGTTGTAGATCTGCGGGCGGGGGTGGGTCAGGTGCCGGGTGATGAAGGCGCTCTGCTGGGCGGTGACGGGGGCGGCGCCGATCACGTCGTCGCTCGGGCCTTCGCCCGCCGCACCGCCCGAAAGGTACGCCGCCATCGCGCGCAGCGTGGGCTCCTCGTAGAACCGGGCGACGGGGTACTCGACGCCGAACTCCTCCCGCACGCTGTTGGCGAGGCGGATGGCCGTGATGGAGTGACCGCCCAGCTCGAAGAACGAGGCATCGGCGCCGACTGCCTCCGCCTCGGTCTCGAACTCCTCGGCCCACAGCTGCCGCAGCCGCGCTTCGACGTCCTGCCGCCGAGCGGGACGCGTGGGGGCGACGGGCGAGGTGGCCGGGGGTGAGGTGATCGGGGGTGAGGTAGTCAGGGAGGGCGCGGGCAGCGCGGACCGGTCCAGCTTGCCGTTGGCGGACAGCGGGAGCGCGGGCAGTACGGCCCAGGCGCGCGGCACCAGGTGGTCGGGCAGCCGTACGGCCAGTTCCGCCGTGAGCCGGTCGGCCAGCTCCTGAGACCGCGCCGCCACCGCCACCGTCGCCCCCACCGGGACGACATAGGCGACGAGCCGGGCGTCGCCCCGCCGGTCGCGGCGGGACAGGACGACCGCTTCTGCGACCCCCGGCAGACCGTTGAGGGCCCGCGCGACCTCCTCGGGCTCGACGCGGAAGCCCCGTATCTTCACCTGGTCGTCGGAGCGGCCCCGGAACTCCAGGACCCCCGCCTCGTCCCAGCGCACCAGGTCACCGGTGCGGTACATCGGCTCGGCGCCGCCCAGCGGATCGCGGACGAAGCGCTCGGCCGTCAGGTCGGGCCGGCCCAGATAGCCGGTGGCCACGCCGGGCCCGCCGACGTACAGCTCCCCCACCTCCCCGGCGGGCACCTCACGGCCGCCGGCGTCGAGCACCCGCAGCGTGACGTTGTCCACGGGCCGGCCGATCGGGATCGGGTCCGGGGCCTCGGAGGTGCCATGAGCCTCGGAGTCGCCGTGAGTACGGGAGGTGCCGGAGGGCTCCACCGTGTGGGCCGTGCAGAGCACCGTCGCCTCGGTGGGGCCGTACACGTTCACCGTCTCGTACGGAGCGCCGCGGCGCGGCCGGGTGCGCAGCACGTCGCCGCCGAGCAGCAGGTACCGCAGCGGGGGCTGCCGGTCGTCCGGCAGCGCGAGGACCGCCTCGCCGAGCGCGGTCGGCACGATGGAGAAGGTGATCCGGTGGTCCGCGTACCAGCGGGCCAGCGCGGCCGGGTCCTTGCGGACCGTCTCGTCGGCGACGACGACCGTGGCGCCGGCGGTCAGCGCGGGCCAGATCTCCAGCACGGCGGCGTCGAAGCCCTGACCGCAGACGGCCGCGGCGCGGTCGTCCGCGGTGAACCCGAAGCGCTCGTGGTGCCACTGGCACAGGTCCACGACGGCCCGGTGCGGGATGGCCACGCCCTTGGGGGCCCCGGTGCTGCCGGAGGTGTAGATGGCGAGGCAGAGGGAGCCGGGGTCGGGGTCGTCCGCCAGGACCTCCGCGGAGGCGGGCGACACGGCGCCGACATCCACCACCGCGGTGCCCTCCGGCGGCACCGGCCGCTCGTCCGCCCGCCCGTCACCGTTGACCACCAGGACCCGGGCGCCGCTCTCCGCGAGGATCGCCTCGGCGCGGGCCCGGCCCTGGCCGGGGTCCAACGGCACGTAGCCGCGGCCGGACTTGAGGGCGGCGAGCATGGCGACGATCAGGTCGATGCCGCGCGGCAGCCACAGGGCGACCGGTGCTCCGCTCCCGGCCGATCCGCGCAGGACGGCCGCGAGCCGCTCGGCGCGCTCGTCCAACTCGCGGTACGTCAGCGTCTGTTCGCCACTGATCACGGCGGTGCGGCCCGGGGCCACCTCGGCCCACCGCGACACCAGGGAGTGCACGGTGGCGCGGGTCCGCTGCCGTACGGGCCCGCGCCGCCACGCGTCGGGCACCGTGCCGCCGCCGCCCACCGCCTCCGCGAGGACGTCGCGGAACGTACCGAAGAGCGCGTCGACCGTCGCCTCGTCGAACAGGTCCGAGTTGTACTCCAGGTGGCAGCGGACGCCGTCCGGCTGATCGGTGAAGTACACGCTGAGGTCGGTCAGCGCCTTGTCGGGACCTGAGTCCAGCGGGGTCGCCCGCACCCCGGGCAGGTCGAAGCGGAAGGGGTCGCCGGTCTCGAACTCGGCGAGCGTCTGGAAGACGGGGGTCCGGTCGAGTGCCCGCGCGGGCGCCAGCTCCCGGACGACCGCTTCGAAGGGCACGTCGGCATGGTCGTACGCGTCCAGGGCGACCGCGCGCACCCGGTCGAGGAGCGTGCCGAAGTCCGGGTCCCCGGAGAGGTCGATCCGCAGCGCCAGGGTGTTCACGAAGAACCCGACGACGTCCTCGTACGGGGGCCTGCGGTCGGACATGGGGGTGCCGATGACGAGGTCGTCCTGGCCGGTGACGCGGCGCAGCGCGGCCGCGTATCCGGCGAGCAGTGTCATGAAGAGGGTGCTGCGCCGCTCGCGGCTGTACTTCTTCACCGCCGCCGTCAGTTCGGGGGTGAGCGTGCGGAACAGGGCGCGGCCGTTCGACGTCATCACGGCGGGCCTCGGCCGGTCGGTGGGCAGGCCGAGGACGGGGAGGTCGCCGTCGAGCGCCTTCTTCCAGTACGCGAGATCCTCCGCCGCCTTCGTGTCGGCGAGGTCGGCGAGGGAGTCGAGCCGGCGGCGGGCGTGATCGGCGTACGTATGGGTGAGGTCGGGGAGGTCGGCGGCCGGGGCGCCCGTGAGCCGCGCCCGGTAGAGGGCGGAGACGTCGCGGGCGAGTACGGCGGCCGACGCCGCGTCCATCACGATGTGGTGCAGGGACAGGACCAGGACGTGCCGCTCGGCGCCCAGCATGACGAGGCGGGTGACGAACAGGGGCCCGTCCGCCAGGTCGAAGCGGCGCTCGCTCTCCGCCTTGAGGGTGTCGGCGACCGCTCCGCCACCACCCGCCGTGCCGTCGACGACCGCGAAGTCCACCTCACCCGGCGCCTGAGCGAACTGCCGCGCCTCGCCCGCCACCTCGCGGAAGACCGTACGCAGCTGCTCGTGCCGCGCGGTCAGCGCGCACAGGGAGGACCGCAGCGCGTCGACGTCGACCGGGCCTTCCAGCTCGATGGCCTTGACCTCGTTGTACGCGGTACGGCCGGGGAGCATCCGCTCCAGGAACCAGATCCGCTGCTGGCCGGGCGACAGGGGCGCGCCGGGGCCGGGAGCCGGGGCCGGTGCGGGCGTGGCCTCCGTGCAGGAGCGGCGCAGCGCGTCGAGGTGGACGAGGCCCGCGCGCATCGCGGCCGGCTCCACACCGAAGTCGACCAGCGCGACGACCTCGTCGGCGCCCGCGCCACGCACCTCCTCCACGACCGGCCGCACGCTCTCGGGGCTGCCGATGAGGGCGCGGTGGTCGCAGTAGCGGTCGTAGGCGCGGCGGAATACGACGTCCAGGTCGTCCTCCGTCATCGCCGACAGGTCGACCTGCTGACCCAGGCTGTTCGCGACGCCGCCGAACAGGGACAGGGACGCCCGCATGTACCGCGACAGCGGCTCGCGGGCCTCGGCGCGCGCCGCCGCGTGGTCCTCGGCGAGGTAGGTGTGCAGGAGCACGGCCACGTGCCCCGCGTCCGGGTCCAGGCCGTGCTCGGCGCGCGTACGGCGGTAGAGCGCGATGTTCTCCCGGAGCTGGTCGACGCCCTGCGTCATGAGGTTGGTGACGATGCCGAGGTCGTGGCGTGCGGCCAGCTCGTACGAGGCCGGGTTGCCGACGACGGCCGTGTACATGGGCGGGGCGTCCTGGACGGGGCGCGGGAACAGGCGCAGGTCGCTCTCCCCGTCACCGGTGGTACGGCGCACGGCGTCGCCGCGCCACAGCTTCCGCACCTCTTCGACCTGTTCGTACATCGTCTCCTTGTGGGAGCCGAAGCGTTCGGGGAAGAAGACGAAGTCGTTGGAGTGCCAGCCGCTGGCGCAGCCGATGCCGATCCGGCCTCCGGAGAGGTTGTCGACCATCGACCACTCCTCGGCCACGCGGATCGGGTCGTGCAGCGGGAGCACGACGGAGCCCGCGTTGATGCGGATGCGGCCGGTCTCGCGGGCGAGCGCGGCGGCGAGCACGACCGGGTTGGGGAAGAGGCCGCCGAAGGAGTGGAAGTGCCGCTCGGGGATCCACAGGGAGTGGAAGCCGTTGCGGTCGGCGAAACGGGCGGTCTCCACGAGGTGGTCGTACTTGCCGTGCCCGGCGGCCGTCTCCTCTTCCTGCGGGTAGTCGCCGAAGAAGTAGACGCCGAAGTCGAGGGGGCGGGTGGGGGGCGGCGGGGCCTTCACCTCGGCTCGCGGGGCGGCGGCGGCAGCGGCGCCGTTCCAGGCCATGGCCTGGGGCTTGGGCCTCGGCTCCGGCTTCGGCTCCGGCTCCGGCTTCGGTGCTGTGGTGACTGGGGACCCCTTCGTCGCCGTACGGAAGAAGCCCGCGTCGCGCAGCTCCCGCAGGGAGCCCTTCACCGCGTCCACGATGAACTCGACGTCACCGTCGGAGTGTTCGGTGGAGAGGAAGAAGTTGCGCCACTCCCACACATGGACGCCGCGCAGCATCAGATGGTGGTAGAGCAGCTCCATGTCCGCGCGGTGCTCGAACCGGAACATCGAGCCGAAGTGGCTCATGCTCAGGGCGAACTCCTCCGCCTCGAAGAAGGCGTTGAGCGTGCCCGCCAGCTCGTCGGTGCGGGCGTTCAGCCGCTCCTGGAGCCGTGGGCTGTGCTCCTTGAGGTGGGCGAGCACGGCGCGCGTGGCGACCATCGACACGGGGTGCTGGATGTACGTACCGCCGAAGAACGTCGTGTCGGCCGCCGGATAGCTGTCGTCCCCGTAGCTCCAGTGGCCGCCGTCGATGCCGTCCATGATGTCGGCGCGCCCGGCGATGGCCCCGATGGGGAAGCCGCCGCCGAGCAGTTTGCCGTAGGTGGCGAGGTCGGGGGTGACGCCGTAGAGCTCCTGGGCGCCGCGCGGCGCGGGGCGGAAGCCGGTCAGCATCTCGTCGAAGAGCAGCACGATGCCGTGCCGCCGGGTGACCTCGCGCAGCCGCCGTACGAACTCGGCGGGCCGCAGCGAGGGGTGTCGGCTCTGCACCGGCTCGACGACGACCGCCGCGATGTCGCCCGCCTGCTGCTCGATGACGGCGAGGCTCTCCTCGCTGCCGTACGGCAGGACGAGCAGGTCGGCGACGGCGTTGTGCGGGACGCCCGCGGACATCGGGACGGTGGTGAGGCCCTCGCCGCCGGTGCGCGGGGAGCGGCCGAGGACGTTGTCGTTGTGGCCGTGGTAGGCGCCCTCGAAGGTGATGATCCGGGAGCGGCCGGTGGCGGCGCGGGCGAGGCGGATGGCGGCGGAGTTCGCCTCCGTGCCGGAGTTGGCGAAGGCGACGCGCTCCATGCCGGTCAGCTCGGCGAGCAGTTCGGCGGCCTCGCCGGTCTCGACGTTGCGGGGGCCGAGCTGGATGCCGCGCGAGAGGTGCTCGCGTACCGCTTCGGAGACGAAGGCGGGCTCGTGGCCGAAGAGCAGTACGCCGAAGCCCATGGTGATGTCGACGTAGCGGTTGCCGTCGATGTCCTCCAGCCACGAGCCGCGCGCACGCCGGCCCGCGATGGGGTACAGCATCTCCTTCGTGCTGCTGCGGAACCCGACCGCCGCCCGGCTGTCGGCGAGCACCCGGCGGTAGCGCTGGGCGATCCGCTTCGACGTCGGCGTCTTGGCGGTGTAGCGGCGCACGAGGTCGTCGAGGTGGGCCCGCTGGGTCTCGGGCGAGCCGCCGCGGACCATGCCGGAGGCGCGGGGCACCTCCAGGCGGGGCCCGTGCTGGGCGGGCCGGGCCGCGGGCCGCTCCTCCTCGGGTGCCGCCGGGGCCCCCATCTGGCGGGCGATGCGCTGCGAGAGCTGGGCCATCGCGGCGAGGTCCTGGTCGACCGCCGCGGAGACGGAACTCCGGGCGCCGCCGCTCATCGGTCGGTCCGGGTGGTCTGGGTGGCCTGGGCCGTCTGTGCCGCCAGCAGTTGAGAGAGCTGGCCCATCAGTTGGAGCTGCATCTGGGAGAGCTGATGGACCTGGCGTACGAGGTCCTCGACTTCGCGGCGAGTGGCGTACTCGGCCGGGGAGGGGGCGGTGACCGGGGCGGGGGCGGCCACAGCGGGCGCGAGCGGCTCAGGCACGGAGGGCGTCGGGACGACCGGCGCGGGCGCGAACGACACAGGCGGTGCCGGGGCCGATGACGCGCTCTGCGCGGTCACCGCCGCGCCCGCACCCCCCATCTTCCGTACGATGATCAGCGCGAGCCCCTTCGCCGAGCCCGCCTCCTCGAAGAGCTCCCGCATCGACACCTTGACCCGGTGCTCCTCCTCCAACTCGCGCAGCACGCCGATCATCTGCAGCGAGTCCGCGCCGAGGTCGAAGAAGGACGCGTCCTCGGCTATCTCGCTCGTGTCGTAGCTGAGGTGCTTCGCGGTGACCTTGATGATGTGCTGGAGCACACGCTCGACCGCTGCCCCTGCCTCGTCCTGTGCCACTTCGGCCCCATCCCTTGCCGGTTGTGCGGACCGGAGAAGGTGGTTCTCCGGCCCTGTCCAGTAGTCCTTGTGCTGGAATCGGTAGCCGGGCAGGGGGATTCTGCGGCCCGCCCCGCCCATGAAAGTCCGCCAGTCGACCGGCGCCCCGCCCCGGTAGAGGCCGGCGGCCGCGTCCCAGAGCGGTCCGAGTCCGGCGCCGCGCCGCAGCGTCGGATACGCGGCCCGGTCCGGCAGCTCGCGCCGCGCGAGCCCGCTGAGCGTGGTGTGCGGGCCCAGCTCAAGGAGCGCGCCGACGCCCGCGTGCGACGTGCCGATCTCTCGCAGGGCCTCGGCGAACCGCACCGGTTCACGCGCCTGTCGTACGAGGTAGTCGGCGTCCGGGAGCCAGCCGGGCGGCCGGGTGCGCCCGTCGAGGCCGCTCACGAACGGCACCTCGCACGGCCTGAACCCCACCTCGGCGCACAGCTCGCGCAGCCCGTCGAGCACGGGGTCCATCAGGGCGGTGTGGAACGCGTGCCGCACCGGCAGCTCCCGCGCCGGAATCCCGCGCCCGTCCAGCAGAGCCGTGAGGGTCTCCACGGCCGCGACCGGGCCCGCGAGCACCTGGCTGCGGACGCCGTTGGTGACGGCGATCTCGATGCCGGGCACCTCGGCGGCCAGTTCCCGCGCCACCCGCTCTTCGACCGGCACCGCGACCATCGCGCCGGGCGCGCAGTGGCGGCGCATCAGCGTGCCGCGCCCGGCGGTCAGGCGGAGCCCGTCCTCCACGGAGAGCGCTCCGGCCGCGTACAGCGCCGCGTACTCCCCCACGCTGTGCCCCGCCACCACGCGCGGCGCGATCCCGGCCGCGTCCCACAGGCGGACGAGGGCGCACTGCAGGGCGAAGAGCGCGGGCTGCGCCACCTCGGTGGGCCAGACGGGCTCGGTACCGGGCTCAGGCCCCGCCCCGAGCAGCGGGGCCAGCAGGCTGTCGCCACCGGTGAGTGCGGCGTACTGCCGTTCGCATGCGTCCAGGACCTCTCGTACGACGGTGAAACGCCCGTGGAGGAGGCGTGCCGTGCCGCGGTGGAGGCTGCCCTGCCCCGTGAAGAGGAACCCGGTGTCGACCGCGTCCGTGCCGCTCGCACCCGGCCGCGGGTCCGCGAGCCAGGCGTCGAGGGCGCCGGTGAGCGCGGCGACGGTGTCGCCCCGTACCGCCAGGCGGTGCCTGCGGTGGGCGCGGCCGAGCGCCAGCGTCGTCACGAGGTCGGCGGGGTGCGTGCCGGGGTGGGCGCGCAGGTGGTCGCGGACGGCGAGGGCGTTGTCGGCGAGCGCGGCCTCGGTGTGGCCCGCGACGACCAGGACGCCCGGGGGCGGTGGAGTGTCGCCGGCGGGGCGGGGCGCGGGCTCGGGGGCCTCTTCCAGGACGACGTGGACGTTGGTGCCGCCGACGCCGAACGAGCTGACGCAGGCCCGGCGCGGACCGTCGCCGCGCGGCCAGGGCCGTGCGGAGTCGGGGATGTAGAAGGGGCTGGCCGCGAGGTCGAGGGCGGGGTTGGGGCGGCGGAAGTTGGCCATCGGCGGGATGACGCCGTGCCGCAGCACGAGCAGCGCCTTGATCAGGCTCGCGAGCCCCGAGCACACGTCCAGGTGCCCGATGTTGGCCTTGACCGAGCCGAGCGCGCAGTAGCCGGTGCGGTCGGTGTCGGCGCGGAACGCGGCGGTGGCGCCCTCGAACTCGATCGGGTCGCCCTTGAACGTGCCGGTCCCGTGCGTCTCCAGATAGCCGACGGTGCCCGCGTCGACGCCCGCCCGCTCCAGGGCGCGCCGGATGGCACCCCGCTGGCCGTCGGCGCTGGGGGCGGTGAACGCCCGCTTGTCCGCGCCGTCGTTGTTGGCGCCCCAGCCCCGGATGACACCGTGGATGTGGTCGCCGTCGGCGATGGCCCGGTCGAGGCGCTTGAGTACGACGGCCGCGACACCGGTGCCGCCGACGGTGCCGTCCGCGTCGGCGTCGAAGGGCCGCAGAGAGCCGCTCCTGGAGAGAATGGAGCCCTTGACGTACTGGTATCCGAGGACCTGCGGCACATGGATGGCGGTGGCGCCCGCCACCGCGATGTCGCACTCGCCGTAGGCCACGGACTGCGCGGCGAGGTACACGGCCGTCAGCGAACTGGAGCACGCCGTCTGGACGTTGACGGCCGGGCCGGTCAGGCCGAGGCGGTAGGCGACGCGGTTGGCGGTGAAGTCGGTGAAGTTGCCGACGGTGATCTGGAGCCCGGCGACCCAGTCCGTGACGCCCTCCGGCAGGACGTTGTTCTGGAGGTAGGTCTGGAGGGAGTAGAGGTGGTAGCCGGTGCTGGCATAGACGCCGACCTCGGGGCCGCCGCCACCGGCCCCGTTGCCGCCCTGTCCGCCCGCGTACCCGGCGTTCTCCAGGGCGTGGTGCACGCACTCCAGGAACAGCCGGTGCTGGGGGTCGGTGATGCGGGCCTCGTGCGCGCTCATCCCGAAGAAGCCCGCGTCGAAACCGGCGATGCCCTCCAGTACGCCGCTCGCTCCGACGAAGTCGTCGGCGCGGTACCGCTCCTCGGGCACACCCGCGGCGGCGAGTTCGGCCTCGGTGAAACGGCGGACGCGGTCGGCGCCGTCGTGGATGGTGCGCCAGTACTCCTCGGGGGTGTCCGCGCCGGGCAGCCGGAAGGACATCCCGACGACGGCGACGGCGTCACGGGCGGCGGCGCTCATCGGGCCTCACTCTCGACGGGCGGCACGTCACGGTCCGCCGGGTCGGGCGCGGTGGGCGCGTCGGGCGCGGCGGGCGAGCCCCTGTCCCTTCGGCGGCCGTACCTCACAAGGACGACGAACATCCCGAGGCACAGCGTGATCGCAAGACCGTGCAGCAGACCGACCACTTGAAGCGGGCTGAACCGATCCAGAAGCGCGCCGCTGACCAGCATCCCGAGGCCGAAGCCGGTGTTCTCGACGGAGGCGGACAGGCCGAAGAGCCGGCCGCGCTGCTCGTCGGGGGCCGCCTGGAGCCGGCTGACGTAGGCGATCTCGGTGAGGCCGTCCGCCATGCCCGCCACCAGGGCGGCCACGACGGCCACGCCCGTCGGCAGCCCGGCGAAGACCATGATGAACGCGGCCGACATCACACAGGCCCCGATCGCGAAGGCCCGCTCCCCCGGCCCCTGCCGCCCGCCGCGCCCCGCCCAGCGCCCGCACACCTGCTGCATGACGATGCTGCCGATGGCCCACGTGGCCCAGAACTGGCTGACGAACGTGGCGGGATGGGACGGATCGAGGGCGCTGGAGTAGACGGGCAGGGCCACGTTGTGCGACGACGACCCGAGGCCGTCGGCGGCCCGGACCGCGATCATCACGGCGAGGACGGGCGCGGCACGCAACAACACCAACGCCCCGACACCACGCGCCCCACGCCCGGCCTTCTGGCCCGAGCCCGCCGCCCCTCCGGAAACCTCGCCGGATGTCTCCCCGGATGCCTTCCCGGATACCTCCCCGGACGTCTGCTCCTTCGTACGGATCGGCAGCGCGAGCAGCACGCTCGCCGACACCGCGAAGGAGGCGGCGTCGAGGGAGATGGCGGCGACGTACCCGAGCTCCGCGACGATGACACCCGCCGAGGCGAACCCGGCGATCATCGCCAGCGAACGCCCGGTGGCCAGCAGCGAGTTGGCACGAACGCGCAGCTCACCGCCGACGATCTCCGGGATGCTGCTGCGCAGGGCGACGCCCGAGAGGGTCGAGCAGAACCCGGTGACGACGGCGAGGACGTACAGAAGCCCGGCCCGTCCGCCCGCAGGAGCGATCAGCAGCGCTACCATGGCGAGGCACTGTGTGAGATCGGCGCCGACCATCAACCTCTTGCGGTCGTACGCCGAGACCAGCCGTCCGCTCACAAAGCCGGATACGACGCTGGTCAGCAACCGCACGGCCATGAAGAGCCCGGCGGCCAGGGCACTGTCGGTCACCTCGTAGATGAAGACGTTCAGGGCGACCATGTTCAGGTAGCTGCCGTACGCCGAGACGCCGTTACCCACGACGAGCAGGCGAAAGTGCCTCACGTTCCCCCCGGTCCGCCTCTGTGCTGATCTGTGCTGATCTGTGCTGATCTGTTGCTGTCACTCATCGGCCATGCACGGCTGTGCTCAGCCGAGACGGCTTCACACTCACGCGCTCCGAAGCGCGCCTAAAGTCACCCGAGTTGGTGACTTGACAACGTCATGCGCTTTCTGTTTCCGCATGGCCATGGTTAGATCAAGTCGCGCTCACAGCCTCGTAGAAGTCGCCAGTCCCTCCCGGAGGGAACATGCCAGCAATCAGCCGCCCGCAGACCCCACCGGCGTTGTCCCACAGAGAACGTCAAGTGCTGGCGCACATCGCGGAGGGCCTCTCCCACAAGCAGGTGGCCAGGCGGCTGGGCATCAGCGTGCACACGGTGAGCACATATCTGCGCCGTATCCGCACCAAGCGCACGGCGCCGACGGTGGCCCATCTGATCCACCTGAGCCTCGCGGAGAACGCGACACCCACGCCGGGCCCCCGGCCGGTGTCCTGAGACAGCTCGGGACTTTCAGGCCAGGCGGTCCAGAAAAAGACTCCTCGCTTGACGAAATGTCAGTACCACCTTCATAGTTTCTTCACTTTGAACACGAAGATGTCACGCACCAAGAGACTCACCGAACGTCTGCTGCCCGCCCGCGTCCGCGAAGAACGGGCCCGACAGAGCGAGGAACTGGCCCGAGAGAACAAGGCGGCGCAGGCCGCGGCAGCGGAACAGAAGCGGCAGGAGAAGATCGCGGCCCGGCGGCTCGCCCTTCTCGAGTCGGACCCCGAGGTCCGAGAAGTCCGCTTCGAAGGACGTACGTACTACGGGCGCACCGTCGACCACTTCACGGCCACCGGCGCCTCCGCCCGCAACCTCGGCCTGGTGGCCGACGCCCTGGAGCGCGCGGGCGTCGACTACTTCCTGGTCCCGGGCCGCTCGCAGACCCGCCATGTCGTCGCCATCCGCTTCGCCGACCGCAAGAGGCTGCTGGACGAGCTGCGCGCGATGTACGGGGCCACCGCGCTGTACGCCGTGAAACCCGGCACCGTCCCGCTGCCTTCCGACGCGGTGCTGTACGCGGACGGCTCCCTGCCCACCGCGCTGAAGCGCCAGGACGTCATCCGCTTCGGGGAGATCCTGCTCGGCCCGTCCGGCCGGATACTCGCCGACCTGTCCTACGGGTGCGACGTCGAGTTCTGGCGCGACGGAGGCCGCCTGCTCGACGACGAGCGGGAGACCGAGCGCGTCGACGCCCTGCGTACGCAGGCACCGCCCGCCGTGCTCACCGACGCTCTCGTCGCCCCCCGCCCCAACGCCGTGACGGACACGCTTCCGCTCCAGGCCCGTGATCCCTCCCGCCGCACCGTCGGGAGCCGCGACTACCCGACCTACGAGGCGTTCTCGCTCCCCCGCATCGACGCCGTCGACTTCCCCGTCGACCTCGTCTACACCTGGGTGGACGGCGCGGACCCCGAACTGCGGGCCCGCCGCGAGTCCTGCCGCGACGACTCGCACACGGCCCGCATTCACGCACGCGAGACCGGAGCCTCCCGCTACACCAGCCGCGACGAGCTGAAGTACTCCTTGCGTTCGGTCGAGATGTACGCGCCGTTCGTACGGAACGTCTACCTCGTGACCGACGGGCAGACCCCCGCCTGGCTGAACACGAGCGCCCCGGGCATCCACGTCGTGGACCACAAGGACATCTTCACCGACCCCTCGGTGCTTCCCGTCTTCAACTCCCACGCCATAGAGACCCAACTGCACCACATACCGGGCCTGTCGGAGCACTACCTCTACCTCAACGACGACTTCTTCTTCGCCGGACCGGTCACCGCCGGGCACTTCTTCCACGGCAACGGCATCGCCAAGCTGCCCTTCTCCTCCTTCCAGCTCGGCCTGGGCGAACCGCACCCCGACGAGCCGGCGCCCAACTCCGCCGGGAAGAACGCGCGGAGGCTGTTCCTGGACACCCGCGGCCGTCTGACGGTGAGCAAGTTCAAGCACGCCCCGCAGCCCCAGCTCCGCTCCGTGATGGCCGAGTTGGAGCAGCTGTTCGCGGAGGACGTGACGCGCACGAGCCGCTCCCGTTTCCGCTCCGTCACGGACATCGCGATGACGACCGCCCTGCACCACCACCACGCGTACCTCACGGGCCGTGCCGTGCCCGGCAGGTACAGGCAGCGTTACGTGGACATCGGGAAGGCGGGCACGCGGGAAGCTCTCGCGGAGTTCGGCCCCGGGCACAAGTACGACTTCCTGTGCCTGAACGACGTCGACACCCCGGCGGCCGACCAGGAACGGGTCACGGCCGAACTCCAGACGTTCTTCGACTCCTTCTTCCCCTTCGCCAGCCGGTGGGAACGTGGGTGGAGAGCCGATGGTGAACGGCATGGATGAACCCGAAGCCGTCATCGCCCTTCCCCTCACCCTGCGCCCCTGGTGCGAGGACGACGTCAGCGCGCTCGTGGAGGCACACCGCGGCGCACCGGCAGAGGCGCCGACGGCGGCGGCCCGACGGGCCTGACCCGGCCGACGGCCACCGGCACGTGCGCCGCGCCGACGGCTGAGCAGCCCGGATCGGCCGCCCGCCCGGCTTCCCGCAGGCCCTCAGAAGACCGGTCCGGATCCCTGGCGGGCCGCGACCGGCGCGCCCTCCAGGCGGCGCGTGCGGTAGCTGTCGGCGTCGAGGGTGATGACCTCCGCGTGGTGGGCCAGACGGTCCACCGTCGCGGAGGCCGTCGCGCTGTCGCCGAACACCTCGTCCCAGCGGCCCAGCGGCCGGTTGCCGGTGACGATCAGCGAGGCCCGCTCGTAGCGGTGCGAGACGAGCTGGAAGAGGAGGTGGGCGACCTCGGAGTCGAAGGGCACGTAGCCGACCTCGTCCACGACGAGCACCGGGTACGCGTCAAGGCGGGCCAGCTCCTTGCGCAGCCGCCCCGCGGCCTTGGCGTCCGCGAGCCGGGTGCCCCACTCGGCGGCGGTCGCGAACAGCACCTGGTGGCCGGCCTGACAGGCCCGTACGCCGAGAGCGACCGCCAGATGCGTCTTGCCGGTGCCGGGGCCGCCGAGCAGCACCACGTTCGCCCTGCGGGTGACGAAGTCGACCTTCCCGAGCCGGGTGATCACATGCGGCTCGGGCGCCCGCAGATGCCCCTCGTCGAACATCTCAAGGACCTTCCTGGCCGGGAACCCGGCGGCCTCGATACGCTCCTCGGCCTCGCCCCCCGGCTCCGCCGCCTCGATGCGCTCCTCGGCCGCCCTGCCGTCCCGCTGGGCGGGAATGACCACGGCGGGCTGCGGGTCCTCCTTCACGGTGCGCGCTCGGACCTCGTGCGCCGCCATGGGCCCGGACATGTAGGCGAGGATGGCCGCGGAGGCGATGAACGCCATGTGGATGACCGTCCCCCACAGCAGGTCGTGCCGGGGCGTGTGGTGGACGTCGACGAACATCTGGAGCAGATGCACCGAAGAGATCCCCACGATGGCGGTGGCCAGCTTGACCTTCAGCACGTTGGAATTGACGTGCGACAGCCACTCGGGCTGGTCCCGGTGGCCCTGCAGACCGATCCGCGAGACGAACGTCTCGTACCCCCCGACGATCACCATGATCAGCAGATTGGCGATCATCACCACGTCGACGAGCTTGAGGACGGCGAGCATGACGTGCGTCTCGTCCGCGTGCCCGCTGATGACGTGGTGGACGAGGTGCCACAACTCGTTGAAGAACTTGTAGACGTAGACGCCCTGCGCGGCCACCAGGCCGAAATACAGGGGCGCTTGGAGCCAACGGGTCGCGAAGAGGGCACACCCCAGGGTGGTCATGTTCGGCGGGGACAAGGCGGAGCGGGACACGAGACCTCCAATGGCCGTGAGGTTCGTCATTCTTGTGGGCCGCCGCCGACAATCTGAATTCGAGCCACTCGTTGGGATTAATAGAAATCCAGTCGGACAGGTCTTCCCACCCGAACGCCACACCCCACGCCCCAGCGTTGACCGGCAAGGTTGACCGGCAGGGGAGCTGCCGGGATCGGACGGCACTCCATGAAAGGGAGCGCCCCGGTCACCACTGGCCGATGGGCGGGGCGTCGGGTCCGTGCTGCCGCCACTCCCCTGTGAGGCGGGCGAGCCGTCCCGCGGCGGCGAAGCCGTGCAGCGCCGCCACCTTGCCGTCGCTGATCTCGAACGCCACTGCGCCCACGATCCGGTCCTCCAGCACGGCGAGCACGGCGGGCCAGCCGTTGACCTGCCCGATGTGGAAGGCGGGCGAGCCACCGGCCAGGCGCCGCTTCGCGGGAGTGGGTCTGAAGGCGGTCCGCATCATGGCGGCGACGCGCTCGGGCGTCTCGTAGCGCCACAGCGTCCTGGCGAGGCCCGCGCCGTCGGAGACCGCGGTCGCGTCGTCGGTGAGGAGCGCCACCAGACGTTCCGTACGGCCCGAGGACGCGGCGGCGAGGAACTCCTCCAGGACCTTGCGCGCGGACGCCGGGTCGACCTCACCGCCGCCGCGGCGCGCGGCCGCGACCCGGTGCCGGGCCCGGTGCGCGTGCTGCTGGCTCGCGGACTCCGAGATGTCGAGGATCCCGGCGATCTCGGAGTGGGGGTAGGAGAACACCTCGCGCAGGACATAGACGGCCCGTTCGACCGGTGAGAGCCGCTCCATCAGGGTCAGGACGGCGAGCGACACCGATTCGCGCTGCTCGAAGGTGTCGGCCGGGCCGAGCATCGGGTCGCCGTCGAGAAGCGGCTCGGGCATCCAGACGCCGGACGCGCGTTCGCGGCGTACCTGTGCCGAGCGGAGCCGGTCCAGGCACAGATTGGTGACGACCTTGGTCAGCCACGCCTCCGGCACCTCGATCCGCTCCCGGTCGGCGGCGTGCCAGCGCAGGTACGCGTCCTGCACGGCGTCCTCGGCGTCGGCTGCCGAGCCGAGCAGACGGTACGCGAGCGAGGCCAGCCGTGCCCGGCCGGCCTCGAAGCGATCAGCGGCGGTGCTCTCCATGCGACGGACCTTATGCGAAGGACCTTATGCGACGGCCTTGTTGGCCGCGGTGGCAGTCGCCCTGGCGCCGACAGCCGTCGTGGCGGCGGCCAGGTGACGCTTGCGCTTCGGCATGCCGAAGGTCGGGTGCGAGATGCTCCACAGGCTGATCCTGAGGATGCCCGCCTTGAGCCGCATGGCCTTCCGGCCGCCCAGGAACCAGGACTTGGCCCGTACGTCGCCGTCGACCATCTGGAAGATCGCGTCGTGACGCCCGAGGCTGATGTGGTTGCCGACGTAGTTCTTCTTGACGCTCGGGACCCGGCGTCCGGTCAGCCGTCCCACGATCGCGTCCGTCGCCTGCATGTTGGTAAGTCCTGCCGAGGCGCAGGACATCGGCAGCGGCCGGCCGTTCACGCCGATCGCGTACGCGCTGTCGCCGGCGGCGTAGACGTCCGGGTGCGAGGCCGAGCGCATGGTGTCGTCGACGACGATCCGGCCGCCGTCGGTGACCGCGAGACCGGCGGCGGCCGCGATGGGGCCGACGGCGAACCCGGCGGTCCACACGGTCGCGTCGGCCGGGAAGGAGGTGCCGTCGGCGCCGACCGCGTATGTGGCCCCGACCGCTTCTACGCGGGTGTGCTCGTGGACGGTGATGCCCAGCCGGTCGAAGGCCTCGCGCAGGTGGAGCCGGGCCCCCGGGGAGAGCCAGGCTCCCAGCTCGCCGCGGGCGGCGAGGGCCACGGAGAGACCGGGACGCGCTTCGGCGATCTCGGTGGCGGTCTCGATGCCGGTCAGTCCCTCGCCGACGACCAGTACGGTGCCGGCTCCGCCCAGAGCGTCCAGGCGCGCGCGCAGCCGCAGCGCCGACGGCCGTCCCGCGACGTCGAAGGCGTACTCGGCCACACCGGGGACACCGTGGTCGGCGGCGCGGCTGCCGAGCGTGTACAGCAGCGTGTCGTAGGCGAGTTCGCCGTCACCGTCCTCGCCGGTCACGGCGACGGTCCTGCGCTCGGGGTCGACCGCGGTGACCCGCGCCACGCGCAGCCGTACCCCGGTGCCCGCGAACACGTCGGCGAGCCGCCGGGTCGTGAGTTCCCGGCCCGCCGCGAGCTGGTGCATGCGCATCCGCTCGACGAAGACCGGCTCGGCGTTGACGACGGTGATCTCGGTGTCGGCGGGCGAGAGGCGGCGGGCCAGGCTCCCGGCGGCGAAGGCCCCGGCGTAACCGGCGCCGAGGACGAGGATGCGGTGCTTCATGGTGGGGCTCCTGTCTGGATCGCTTGCCCCTTGAGCGGGACAGCGCGGCGATTCCTGACAGGGGCCGGGTGTGAACTGGGTCACCGAGCGCTGCGCGACCTCAGAGAACCGGGGTGTTGTACTGCTCGCTCAAGGGGACGGTGACGCGGTACTCCGCGCTGTCGTCGGCGAGGGCTCGGATTCCCGCGGGGACCGGGAAGACGGCGGTACGGGACTGGGGGATCAGGACCGTGCCGATCGTGCGCACGAGCACCGCTGTTTCGCCTCCCGGCCGGGTTCGGTAGAGCCCCACCGGCACCCGGCTGCCCGGCTCGAAGCCGAAGACGAGGAGCCGCCGGGTGTCGCTGTCCAGCCAGCCGCGGTCGGGCACCGACGGGAGTTCGACGGCTTGGTCACGGGTCGCCGATGCCCCGCCCGATCGTGCGCTGACGGTCAGCTCTCCCGCGTCGGCCAGTCGCTCCCGGGCCGCGCCGGGAGGGACGAAGGACCACATCTCGCTCTGCTGGACGCCCTTTCCCACGTCGTACAGCCGGAGTCGGCCGCCTCGGAAGAGGGTGCTGGACGGCTCAAGGCGCTGGAAGGTGACGCTTCCCTCGGCGGGCACCGTGGTCGTGGGGTACGCGTGGCCGTTCACGGAGACCGTGATGTCGACGTCGCCAGGGTCGCCAGGGTCGCCAGGAGGGAAGCCGGCGAGGCAGAGCGAGACATGCTGCGGGATGCGTAGGCTCTTGGAGCCGTCGATGCTGCTGCTCACCCAGGCCGCGGGGCTGTCGGCCCGGTGGCCGGGCAGTTCCTTGAGGTCTTCGGCGCAATCCGCTGTCGCTCCGTTTCCCGCGGCCAGCAGGTCGATCTGCCGCGAGAGCAGCAGATCGGTGCCGGACGAGGACGAGCCGCTCCGACCAGGGCCCGCGGTCTTGGGACTCGCAGTGCCGTCGGGCTGGGCCGTGGAGGCCGACCGGGAGTGCTCCTTGCCCGGTGAGGACGCGGTAGTTCCGGGCCCCGACGCGTCCTTGCCGGTGCCGTTCGGCGAGGTGCATCCGGCTGTGATCGCGCAGAGCAGAGCCGCGGGCACGGCCACTGCCGCGGTCGCTCCGGTCATGGCCACTCTCATCGCTGCCCTCGTCTTCTTTGAGCTGTAGGTGTGACTAGTTACTGATGGGTCTTCCTAAGGGCTCAGGCGCGCTCAGGCGCACCCCCTGCGAGCGGCGGACACCTCCTGTTCGAAAGCGATCCGGTACTTGTCGGGCAGCTCGGGGTCTGCCTGCTCGGCACGTACGGCTTCGCGGAGCTGGCGCAGCGAGTCCTCCTGAGCCGCCCGTGCCGCCGCCATATCGCAGCGGGCCAGTTCCCAGGAGGCCAACAGACCTTTCCACAGGCCGCGTTGGAGGAAGCGGGGCTGAAGAGCGAGGGCCTCCTCGATGAGGTCGGACGCCTCCTCCAGATCACCCTGCCCCGCCGCGTGCACGGCGGCGATGGATGTGGCCAGCGAGCGCAGTTCCCTGACCGGCCCGTCTCCTTCGGCCGTGCGTACGGAGGCCACGAGCCGTTCGACCGTGCCGTCGTCGGTGATGAGCCCTGCCGTGACGCGGCACTGCTCCAGCTGTGCCAGGTTGACCTTGGCCTTCAGCCGGCCGAGATCGGTGAACGCCTCGTCGCCGGCCAGGCGGCGCAGCGTGCCCGAGGCCCGCGCGAGCGCCGTCGCCCGGACGGTGCCGGGGCGACAGCTCGGTTTGCTGCCCAGTGCCAGCCGGTAGCCGTTGCCCGCCAGACTCAGCTCTGCCCGCAGGCCGACCGGGGAACCGGAGGCGACGGCCCGGTAGTCGGCCCGGGCGGCCTTCAGAAGTCTCTGCCGGGCAGGGCCCGATGCGGCGGCTGCCCGTTGCTCCAGTGCGTGGCCACGGAAGAGCCGGACGATGTCGGAGGTGACGAACCCGCTGTCCGGCGCGCCCGCGTCGCCCCGCTGCTTCTTCTGGCTCGGCCGGTCGTTCCCGGCGTCCCCGGTGTTCCCGGCGTTCCCGGCGTTCCCGGCGTTCCCGGCGTTCCCGGCGTTCCCGGCGTTCCCGGCGTTCCCGGCGTTTCCAGGAAGCAGTTCTCCCAAGATCCGACTTGAGTCCGTGGCTCTGCCCGTGCGCCAGGCGTCCAAGGCGTCGATGAACGCCGCCAGGTGCTGTGAGCGTCGTACGAGTTCGGTGACGACCTGCTCGCGGCTGCGCGCCGACTGCCATCCCTGTTCCATGGTGATCGGCTCGCTGAGATACCAGCCGACGAGTTCCGGCGCGTCGGGGACCTGGTCGGCCCGTACGTACACGGCGGGCCGGACGTGGGTCTGCCCGCCGGGCGCCGCGGCGACGGTGCCGCCGATGAGGATCTCCGCGCCTGTCCGGTCGACGAACTGCCGGGTCTGCTCGTCGAGGTCGTCATGGCCGGGGCGCCTCAGCGTGTCCAGCGGCAGCGTGGTCCCGGTCGCGTAGCTGCGTACCCCGGCGGTGTCGGGCAGCGCCTTCCGGAGCGAGGTGGCGAAGGCGCGGGACACGTCGTCGAGCACCTGTTCGCCCTCGGCGTCGGCCGGCCCGGTGAAGCCGACGACCGCCACATCGCGGGCTCCCTTCATGCGGGCGAGCGGCGCTTCCGGTTCACGGAACACGTACAGCACGACCACTCCGGCGACGAACATCCCGCACGACAGCAGGCCGAAGAGCACCCTCGTACGGCGTGAGCTGTCCGGGAAGCTCTCCCGAAGAGTCATCCGAACCGTCAGAGCGAGAGCCAGCGCCAACCCCACCAACACGAAGACCGTAGATACGCGCCCCAGCCCCGTGCCCATCTCCTCCACCGCCAGCAGCGCGGAAGGCAGCGCGGCGGTGAGCACCGCCACCACCGCCCAGATCCACCGTGACGCACCGCTTTCGGACGGACCGACGGCGGCCGGCGCGTCGGAGGACTGTGGCTGGTCGGGCATGCGACTCCTCATGCCCGTACGGCCGGGCACGGTTCTACCAACTGGCGATACGACCGTGATACACCCAAGCCGACGGGGACCGCAGCTGAAGCCGGAGCTCGGCGGCCACGCGGCCACCGGTCGGATGCACATCAAGTAGCGCGGCGCCATGAGTCGGGTGGTGCCGATGTCTGCGCCGACGCACTTCTTTCGGCGCCCAGCAGAACGGCACGTAGCAGGCCCGGCCGGCCGAGCCCGGCCGCCAGGTCATAGGCAGGTCATAGGGGCTTTCGATGACGACGCGGGGCTGCTCAAGGGACAGCATCCTCCGCGGGGAGCGGCCTGTGAAGCCGTCTGCGGGGGCAGCAGGCCCCATCCCATGCCAAACGGCCCGTCCCGGGCATCCACCCAGGGCAGGGCCGTAATGGCAGACGAGTCGGGCTGTACGCCGGGTTCTGTACCGCGGGTCCTCGCGGACGTCGCGGTGACGGCCATCCATCTAGGGCCGGCATTGCTGCCGGCCTCGTGCGGTCTACCCGCGGACTCGGGCGGGCAGCCCTCGATCGTCCGCGCAGAACCCTTTCCGTGTCCCAGGAAAGGCTTCCTTTTGACCTTGCTCCGGGTGGGGTTTACCTAGCCGCCTGAGTCACCTCAGGCGCTGGTGGTCTCTTACACCACCGTTTCACCCTTACCGAGGGCCGAAGTCCCCGGCGGTTTGTTTTCTGTGGCACTGTCCCGCGGGTCACCCCGGGTGGCCGTTAGCCATCACCCTGCCCTGTGGAGCCCGGACGTTCCTCGGGAAGGTCCCCCGAAGGGGTCTTCACGCGGCCGTCCGCCCGGCTCGTCTGCCGTGCCGACCATGTTACCCGCCGGGTCCCCGAGGTCGGCGCCGTGGCCGCCGTCGCCAGGAAGGAGCCCGCGAGGATCAGTGTGAAGGCCGCCGCGACATCGGCCGTCAGCGGCTCGGAGAGGAAGGTGACGCCCGCCGCCACCGCCACGGCCGGATTGACGTACGTGAAGACGACCGCCCGGGTCGGGCCCGCCTCCCGGATCAGTTCCAGGAAGACCACGAAGGCCAGGGCCGTGCAGACGACGCCGAGGCCCGCGAGGGACGCGAGCGTCTTGTCGTCCGGCATCGTCTGCGGCCAGGTGGCCGCCGCCGCGGGGGCGTAGACGAGGGCGGCGAGGACCAGGCAGGGCGCGATCAGCTGGAGGGTGGGGACCTCGCGGAGGTGGCGGGCCACGATCAGCGGGGCGACGGCGTAGCCGAGCGCGGTCAGCATGACCTCCGTGAGGGACCACGCGTCGCCGCCCGTCAGGTGCGGCACGGTCAGCGCCGCGACGCCCGCGAGGCCGAGCCCGAGACCGGTGAGGCGGCGCGGACCGAGGCGCTCCGTGTCGCCGAAGAAGCGGGCGAGGAGTGCGCCGATGATCGGGACGGCGGCGATGAGGAGCCCGGCCGTGGAGCTGGAGATGCGCCGCTCGGCGTCGGTGAGGGTCCACCACGGGCCGAGGATCTCCACGCAGGCGAAGGCCAGCATGGGGCGCCAGTGCGCCTTGAGTACGCGGGGCAGTCCGCCCTGTCGTACGGCGAAGGGAAGCAGGAGCGCCGCGCCGAGCGCGCAGCGTGTGAAGACCACCATCGACGGGGACAGGTCGCTGTCCACCGCCACCTTGATCATGAAATACGGGATGCCCCACAGGACTCCCATGAGCGAGAAGAGAAACCAGCCGCGTGCCGTCATGCGGGCAGTCTCGGCCGCCTCACCGCCGGGTGTCTTGAACGCTGTTGCGGTACGCCGCCGGAGTCACCCCCAGCACCCGGCGGAACCAGCGCGTGAGGTGCGCCTGGTCGGCGAAGCCCACCAGGGAGGCCGCCTCGGCGGGGCGCAGGCCCGCCTCCAGGTGCGCGCGGGCGAGCGTCACACGGTGCTGGGCGAGCCAGGCGTAGGGCGGCATCCCCGTCGACGTACGGAAGGCGCGCAGGAGTTGGTAGCGGGACAGGCCGAGCGGGGCGGCGAGTTCGGTGAGGGTGGGTGGGGTCAGGAGTTCGTCGATGAGGCGGCTGCGCACGGCGCGGGCGATGTGGTCGGCGCCGGGGACGCGGTCGGCGAAGGGGGCACCGCCGGCCCGGGGGCCCCCGACGCCGTGTCTGCGAGTGAGGGCGGTGAGCAGCCACGGGAGGCGGGATTCGGCCTCCAACGGGTCGGCGTGGGCGCTCAGTTCGGTGTGGGCGGTCAGCAGGTCGAGGCTCTCGCCGTCGGGGCCGAGGGGCGCCCTGGCCCAGAGCGCCTGCTCGCGGGGGCGTCCCGCCTCGGCCTCTGCCGCCTGGTCGTTCATGTGTCGCCCCCTGCTCCCCGTGGTGCGCCACGCGGGGCCGGCACCCGCGAGACCTGTCACGGGTGCAACGCCCGCGTGCCCTTCTTCCATGCCGCGCCGAGGTCGACGCCGTCCGGGAAACGTCCGTGGATCTCCAGGATCACCATGCCGTGCGCGAACGCCCAGGCGGCGCGGGCCAGGTCGACGTCTCCGGCGCAGGCCCGCATCAGGGGCGCCGCGGCCCGCTCCTCCAGGCCCTCGGGGAGGGCGTGGCGTGGCAGGGGGCGTTCGGTGGCGAGGCGGTAGAGGTGGGGGTGGCACAGGGCGTACGCGCGGTAGGCGTCGGTGAGGGCGTCGAGGGAGCCGGGGGCCCGTGCCTCGGCCGCCTCGGAGACGGTCGCGGACTCGTCCAGCATCTGCGCGACCAACTGCACCTCCACGGCGGCCTTGTCGGGGAAGTGCTTGTAGAGGGAGGGCGCCTTGATGCCGAGCCGGTCGGCGAGCGAACGCATCGTGAGCTTCTCGGCGCCGGCCTCCTCCAGGAGCTCCCGGGCCGCGGCGACGATCTCCCTGGCGCGGGGGGTGAGGTGCTCGCCCCAGGTCGGGCGGGGGTGCGTCCCGTGCTGGTCAGCCACGCTGGAAACCTTCCTTCGTACGCAGGCCGTAGCCGAAGGCGCGATCGTACGAGATGTGGGCGAGCCAGCCGCACAGGGCCGCGAAGGCGGGCGCCCAGACGATCGGCGTGACGGTGTAGAGGGCGATGAGGGCGACGGGGACCAGGGCGCGGTGGGCGGCGTTGTAGAAGGGGACGGCGCGGGGCGGGAGTTGGCCGTGGGCCATGTGGGGTGCGTCGCGGAGGCCGACGAGGAACGTCAGGTCGGGAGCGATGAGGAAGAGGAAGGCGAGGAGCCCCGCGAGCCAGCCGTGGTTGACGGCTTCGAGCACGGCGAAGCCGGACCAGAAGAGGGCGTTCGCCAGCCAGCCGATGCGCCGCGCGACGGTGAGGGCGTTGGCATTGGCGGTGGCGGTGGCGGTGCTCATGGGTCTCCCTCGCAAGCCGAGCTAACGTCGTTAGCCACAAAGTATGGCTAATGACGTTAGCCGTCAAGGCGTACGCCGCTCAGGGCGGGTCAGACGGATCACGCGGGTCAGGCGGATCTGACCGACCGTGCCTTACGCCGGGGCGAACTGAACCTTTGATGCCGTCGGGTCCGCCTGTGTGAGGCGGACCCGCAGGTGCTCGCCCAAGGGGAGTGCCGTCGGGCCGCCCTCGATGCGGGCCACGATCGCCGGGGCGGCCAGCTGCACGGTGCCGACGGCCGGGTCGCGGTCCTTCACGTCCACCACCACCGCGTCGAAGATCTCGCCGACGCGGTCCTTGAGCAGGGCGGCCTCGACGATGTCCACGCACTCCCGCTCCACGGTGTTGCCGCGCCGGGCACCGTCCGCCATCTCCTTGGGCAAACCGTGCAGGGCGGCGAGGACCCACTGCGGGACGCCCGCTCCCGCGCAGGCGGCGAGGCAGAGCTCGGAGGCGTAGCGGTCGACGAGGCGGCGCAGGGGGGCCGTGCAGTGGGCGTAGGGGGCGGCGACCGCGGCGTGCAGGGTGAGGGCGGGGATCTCGCCGCCGGTGAACGCCGTGTAGCCCGCGCCGCGCAGCAGCGTCGTGCACTCCTGGAGGAAGGCGGCGTGGTGCGACTGGCGGGGGTCGAGGGAGCGCACGAGTTCCGCGTACGGGACGTGGTGCGGCCAGTCGATGCGCAGCGCCTTGGCGGTGCGGCGCAGGCGTCCTACGGCGCCGTCCGGCGCGGTCGGCAGGGTGCGCAGGATGCCCGTGCCCGAGCCGATCATGAGCTGGGCGGCGGCCATGCCGGTGAGCAGGGAGATCTGGGCGTTCCAGCCGTCGGCGGGCAGGGGCGCGCGGTAGGCGGGTTCGTACGTGCCGTCGCGCTCGACGATCTCCTGCTCGGGCACGTTGAGGGAGATGCCGCCGCGCTCCACTTCCAGCCGCTCGCGCAGCGTCCCGATGTCCCGCAGCAGCGCGACCGGCTCCTCCGCGGTGCCGTCGTCGATGGCCCGCTGTACGCCCCCGTAGTCGAGCTTCGCCCGGCTGCGTACGAGGGCACGGCGCACGTCGACGCGTTCGGTGCGGCCGTCGTCATCCAGGTCGAGCGTCCACAGCACGGCCGGGCGGCTCTGGCCGGGCAGCAGGCTGGCGGCGCCCTCGCTCAGGGCGGTGGGGTGCAGCGGGACCTTCCCGTCGGGGAAGTAGAGGGTCGTGACGCGGCGGTGGGCCTCGGCGTCGGTCGGGCCGCCCGGTGTGACGTACGCGGCGACGTCGGCGATCGCGTACCGCACGCGGTAGCCGCCGCCCTCGCGGCGCGCCAGGTGCATGGCCTGGTCCAGGTCGACGGAGGTGGGCGGGTCGATGGTGAAGAGGGGGATGTCCGTGGCGTCATGCTCCGGGAGACGGGGCGAGGCGGCGGCCCGCTCCGCGTCGGCGAGGACGTCGGCCGGGAAGGCGTCGGGCACGTCGAGTGTCGTACGCAGTTCACGCAGCGCGGCCCGCAACGGAGCCTCCGCTGCGCCGGTCACGTGGAGCTGACGGCGGGGCATGCCCCGAGCGTAGGGCGCGCCCGGGGCCTTGGCACCCCGTGAGACGGCCCTGCCGCGCGGGTCCCGGCGACGCCGCCACCGGCCGCCACGCCCGGTGCTCCTGGCCGCCGGTCCGGTGCGCCTGGCGCTCCTGACCGCCAACCCGGGACCGCGCGCCTGGCGCTCCTGACCGCCGATCCGGGACCGCGCGCCTGGCGCTCCTGACCGCCGATCCGGGTCCGCCCGCCTGGTGTTCCTGACCGCCGATCCGGGACCGCGCGCCTGGCGCTCCTGACCGCCAACCCGGGACCGCGCGCCTGGCGCTCCTGACCGCCAACCCGGGACCGCGCGCCTGGCGCTCCTGACCGCCAACCCGGGTCGGCACGCCTGGCGCTCCTGACCGCCGATCCGAGGCCGCGCCCGGCGCCGCGCGAGAAAGGCCGTCCTGGAGGCGCCGTCCTAGGTGCTGCCCGAGGTCTGTCCCAGACGACGCCCCAGAGGCGCCCCCTCAGGGCAGGGCTCGCCCGCGGGACCGTCCGCCGCTTTCGCCCCCGTAACCTTTTCCCAGGGGCCGCACCCCTCCCTCGTACCGCCTAAGGAGTCCGATCGTGCTCGTCCTGTTGCCGCCGTCCGAAGGCAAGGCCTCGTCCGGGCAGGGTGCCCCGCTCAAGCCCGAGAGCCTGTCGCTGCCGGGGCTCGCCGAGGCGCGGCAGGCGGTGCTCGACGAGCTGGTCGAGCTGTGCGCCGCCGACGAGGAGAAGGCGCGGGTCGTGCTCGGGCTGAGCGAAGGGCTGCGCGGCGAGGTCGCCAAGAACACCGGCCTGCGCACGGCGGGCGCGCGTCCCGCCGGGGAGATCTACACGGGCGTCCTGTACGACGCCCTGGACCTGGCCTCGCTCGACGCCGCCGCCAAGCGCCGCGCCGCGCGCTCGCTGCTCGTCTTCTCCGGACTGTGGGGCGCCGTCGGCGTGAACGACAGGATCCCCTCCTACCGCTGCTCGATGGGCGTGAAGCTGCCGGGCCTCGGCGCCCTCGGGGCCTACTGGCGTACGCCGATGGCCTCCGTCATGCCCGAGGCGGCGGGCGACGGGCTCGTCCTGGACCTGCGGTCGTCGGCGTACGCGGCGGCGTGGAAGCCGAAGGGCGAGGTGGCCGGGCGGACGGCGACCGTGCGGGTGCTGCACGCGCAGCTGGTCGACGGGGTCGAGAAGCGGTCCGTGGTCTCGCACTTCAACAAGGCGACGAAGGGCCGGATCGTACGCTCCCTGCTGACCGCGGCCGCCCAGCCGAAGGACCCCGCCGAGCTGGTCGAGGCGCTGCGGGATCTCGGCCACGTAGTGGAGGTGGCGGCTCCGGCGAAGGCGGGGAAGGTGTGGGGGCTGGACGTGGTGGTGCGCGACCTCCACTGAGACTGGCCCCTGGGCCTTTGGCGGCTGCGGGCGGCCCCGGAGGCTGGACCGCCGCTTCGCGGCGGATGTCTCCCACCCACCCGTCCGTTCGCCCCGCATGGAAAGGCTCAGGAACCCCTGCGGCATACCCGTACATGAGCATGTGGATTGCAGTGTGCGCAACGCCCTTTGCGCGTGCTGCACATTCGCAGGCACTATGCCCCCATGGTTCCTGAGCCCCCCGCCGCCCCCGCCGCCCCCTCCTCCGTTCTCGATCTCGCGCCCGTCGTCCCGGTAGTGGTCGTCGACGATCTCGGTGACGCCGTGCCGATGGCGCGGGCCCTGGTCGCCGGGGGGCTGCCCGCGATCGAGGTGACTCTGCGGACGCCCGTCGCGCTCGACGCGATTTCGGTCATCGCCGCCGAGGTGCCGGGCGCCGTCGTCGGTGCCGGGACCGTGATCTCCGCGCGGAACGTCGCCGACTCCGTGGCGGCCGGTGCCCGTTTCCTCGTCAGTCCGGGCTGGACGGACGCGTTGCTGGAGGCGATGCGGGGGTCCGGCGTGCCGTTCCTGCCGGGGGTCTCGACGGCCTCGGAGGTCGTGGCGCTGCTCGAGCGCGGCGTCAGCGAGATGAAGTTCTTCCCGGCGGAGGCCGCCGGCGGGACCGCCTATCTGAAGTCCCTCGGCGGGCCGCTCCCCCAGGTCCGCTTCTGCCCGACCGGCGGGATCACCTCCGGCTCCGCGCCTTCGTACCTCGCGCTGAAGAACGTCGGCTGCGTCGGTGGCAGCTGGATGCTTCCCGCCGACGCCGTCGCGGCCAAGGACTGGGCCCGGGTGGAGGCCCTCGCCCGCGAAGCGGCATCCCTGCGCTGACCCCGCGAAGAGGGGGCTAGCGCAGGTGTGACGTGTCGTTCAGGAGGCGCACCGAGGCGTTGCCGTCGGCGTAGTACGCCACCGCCGAGACGGAGGCCGCCGCGAGTTCCATGCGGAACAGGGACTCCGGCGGGGCGCCGAGCGCGAGGCGCACCAGCGTTTTGATGGGCGTGACGTGTGTGACGAGCAGGACCGTGCGGCCCGCGTACGCCGCGGTCAGGCGGTCGCGGGCGGCCGCGACCCGGCGGGAGACCGTCGCGAACGACTCACCGCCCGGCGGCGCCGCCTTCGGCGAGGCCAGCCAGGCGTTCAGCTCCTCGGGGTGACGCTCGCGCACCTCGCCGAAGGTCAGCCCCTCCCAGGCCCCGAAGTCCGTTTCGCGCAGGCCCTCTTCGAGGTGGACGTCGAGTCCGAGCCGGGCGGCGACGGTGTGCGCGGTCTCCTGGCAGCGCTTGAGCGGCGAGGAGACGACCGCCTGGATCGTGCCCCGCGCGGCGAAGGCGGCCGCAACGCGCTCGGCCTGCTCTCGCCCCACGCCGGAGAGCGACGGGTCGCCGCCGCCGCTTCCGGAGAAGCGTTTCTCGGGCGTGAGCGCGGTCTCACCGTGCCTCAGCAGTACGAACGTCGCGGGTGCCCCCAGATCCGCCGGCGCCGCCCAGCCGACGGGCGGTGCGGACACGCTGTGCGCGGCGCGGGCATCGGCGGTCCCCGCCGAGCCGCCCTCCACCGCCCCGCCGCGCGAGGAGGCCGCGGGGGCCGCCGCGGAGGCCGCGGAGGCCGCCGCAGGAGCCGTGGACGCCGCAGGCGCCGCAGGAGCCGTGGACGCCGCAGCCGCCGTGGAGGACGCCAGCGCCGCCCGCGCCCTCGCCGCGCCCGCCGCCGCGTCCCCCGGCGGGCCCAAGGGCTCGGGGGCGGGGGCAAGGGCGGCGGCCGACCGCGCGGCCCGCGCGTCCAGCTCCGCGGTGGACGCCGACGGCGACCACCGTTCACCCCGCTTGCCCGCGTCCATCGCCTCGTTCGCGAGCCGGTCCGCGTGCTTGTTCTTCTCGCGCGGGATCCACTCGTACGTCACCTGGGACGACGGGAAGACCCGCGCGGCCTCGGCCGCGAGCGGCTTCATGTCGGGGTGCTTGATCTTCCAGCGGCCCGACATCTGCTCGACGACGAGCTTGGAGTCCATGCGGACATGGACCGAGGCGGCCGGGTCGAGCTGGTGCGCCGCCTTCAGACCGGCCACCAGGCCCTTGTACTCCGCGACGTTGTTCGTCGCGACGCCGATGTACTCCGCGGCCTCCATCAGGGTCTCCCCCGTGGCCGCGTCGATGACCACCGAGCCGTAGCCCGCGGGCCCCGGGTTGCCCCGGGAGCCGCCATCGGCCTCGACGATGAACTCGCGCATGCAGAGGGTCCTTATCGGGGCAACCGGGATGACCAGGACAACCGGGACTACAGGCCGGACTCGGACGTCCGGATCAGGATGCGGCGGCAGTTCTCGCACCGCAGGACGGTGTCCGGGGAGGCCGCCTTCACTTCGTTGACCTCGGTGATGTTCAGCTCCAGGCGGCAGCCCTCGCAGCGCCGCTGGTAGAGCTTGGCGGCTCCGACGCCGCCCTCCTTCTCGCGCAGCTTGTCGTAGAGCTTCAGCAGGTCGGCCGGGACCGAGGCCGCCACGACCTCGCGCTCCTTGGTGACCGTGGCCGCCTCCCCGTCGATCTCCTCGAACGCGGCGTTCCGCCGGGCCGTCGCGTCGTCGATCTTCGACTGGACCGAGGAGACCCGTCCGGTCAGCTCGGTGACCCGCTCCTGCGCGGACTCGCGGCGCTCCATGACCTCCAGGACCACGTCCTCCAGGTCGCCCTGGCGCTTGGCGAGCGAGGCGATCTCCTTCTGGAGGTTCTCCAGGTCCTTGGGGGAGGAGACGGCGCCGGAGTCCAGGCGCTGCTGGTCGCGGACCGCGCGCTGGCGGACCTGGTCCACGTCCTGCTCCGCCTTGGTCTGCTCGCGGGCGCAGTCGCTCTCCTCGGTCGTCGAGGCGACGAGCAGGTCGCGCAGCTGCGTGAGGTCCTTGGTCAGCGACTCGATCTCGGCGTGCTCGGGCAGGGACTTCTTCTTGTGCGCGAGCTGCTGGAGGCGGGTGTCCAGGGCCTGGACGTCGAGCAGTCGGATCTGGTCGGCGGGCGCGGCGTTCAGTTGGGGGCTCCAGGTGTGTCGTGAGTAGAGGCCGCGTGGGCGGTCCAGGGGTCGGTGACCGTGTGCGAGACGTGGACGCGAAGTCCCCATCCGTTCCGGTCGGAGATCTCGTCGAGCTGGGCTGCGGCCAGCTCGCACCACGGCCACTCGGTGGCCCAGTGCGCGGCGTCGAGCAGCGCGAGCGGCGTGCGTTCGCGGGCCTCGGACGCCGGGTGGTGGCGCAGGTCCGCGGTGAGGAAGGCGTCCACACCGGCGGCGCGTACGTCGTCGAAGAGGCTGTCGCCGGAGCCGCCGCTCACCGCGATGGTCCTGATCAGCGCGTCCGGGTCGCCTGCGGCCCGGATGCCCTGCGCGGTGGCGGGCAGCCGCTTCGCCGCGCGCTCGGCCAGCTCGGCGAGGGTGAGGGGGTGTTCGAGTTCGCAGATCCGGCCGAGGCCGCGACGGCCTCGCTGGTCGGCGGGGTCCGGTACGAGGGGACGTACGACCCGCAGGTCGAGGGCGCCCGCGAGCGCGTCGGAGACGCCCGGGTCGGCGCGGTCGGCGTTGGTGTGCGCGACATGCAGCGCGATGTCGTTCTTGATCAGGTCGTGGACGACGCGGCCCTTGAAGGTGGACGCCGCGACCGTCGTCGTACCGCGCAGATAGAGGGGGTGGTGGGTGACCAGGAGCTGGGCTCCGAGCCGCACCGCCTCGTCGGCGATCTCCCGGACCGGGTCGACGGCGAAGAGGACGCGGGAGACCTCCGCGTCGGGGTCTCCGCAGACCGTGCCGACCGCGTCCCAGCTCTCGGCCAGACCGGCGGGCCACAGGGCGTCGAGGGCGGCGATGACTTCAGACAGACGGGGCACGGGGAAAGGCTACCTGCCGCTCTCGTGCAGCTGAACCGGCGCCGCTCTCGCGGACCTGGCCGAGCGGCGCCGGGGTTCCTCGATCGACGGTCGTGGTGATCTCCGTCATGGGTTTCCTCACGTGGCCAGGTAGCCCCGGAGGTCGTCCAGGACCGAGTCCGCCGCCGTCACGCCGAGGCCGAGGTACCAGGTCTCGTCCGGGACGTCCTTGGCCTGCCCCTCCTTCACCGCGCCGAGCTTCTTCCACAGGGGGTTCTTCTCGGCCTCGGAGCGGCCGGTCTTCGTCGCGTCGCCGTAGACGCCGGTGAAGATCCAGTCGGCGTCGGCCTGGTCGATCTTCTCGGGGCTGATCTCGGTGGCGAGGTCATTGACCTGCTGGTTCTTGGGCCGCGGCAGGCCGGCGTCGTCGAGGATCGTGCCGATGAAGGAGGCCTTGGCGTAGAGGCGGACGCGGTCCGGCATATAGCGGAGCATCGTGATGCTCGGCTTCTTGCCGCCGTGGGCGGCGCCGATCTCCTCGCCGAGCCGCCGCGCCCTCTTCCCGTACGCGGCCAGCTCCTCCTTGGCCTTGGCGGTCCTGTCGAGCGCGGCCGCGTTCAGGAGGTAGTTCTCCTTCCACGTGAAGCCGGGGCGGATGGAGAAGACCGTCGGGGCGATCTTGGCGAGCTGCGGGTAGAGCTTGGCGGCGCGCAGCTCACTGCCGAGGATCAGGTCCGGCTCGAGGTTCGCGATGGCTTCCAGGTTGAGGGAGTTGATCGTGCCGACGTCCTTGGGGCCGCCGGCCGCCTTCTTGAGGTAGCCGGGGACGCCGTCGTCGCCCTCGGTGGGGGCGTAGCCGACGGGCTTGACGCCGAGGGAGACCACGTTGTCCAGCTCCCCCACGTCGAGCACCACGACGCGCTGGGGCCGCTTCTTCAGCTCGGTCCTGCCGCGGGCGTGCGTGATGGTGCGCGGGAACTCGCCCGGCTTCGCCGCGGTGCCCATCCTCGCCGTCTGCTCGGCGGCCTCGGCGAAGTCGTCACCGCCCTGGGCGACGGCCTTGCTGCCGCTGCCGTTGTCGGACCTCGCGGAGCCGTCGTCGCCCGACCCGCAGGCCGCGAGCGTGAGCGCGGCCGTCACGGCGAGGGCGACCGCGACGGTGCCGCGGCGGCGACCGCGCCGGGAGGGCCGTACGGATCGTGCGGGCCGTGAGGACAGGGACATCGGGACTCCAGGGGTGCGCTGCCCGGCTCGACCGAGGCGAGAGCCCGACCGGACTTAGGTTCGCCTTACTTTAAGCAGAGCCGCCTCGCGCAGCACAACCGCCCCCGACTTCTCAGGCCAACCGGGACATCTCCACCCTTCTGTGTGAAGCGGACAGCCATGCAACCCACGCCAGTGCGTACGAAAACTAGCTTCGGGGCCGGAGGTGGCACCGACGATGACAGCGGTAACGATCACGGTGGACGGTTCCTACGCGGCCAGGCTCGCCAGGCGGGGCGCGTCTTTGCTCCCCGAGCGCTGGACGCTCGACTCCCCCGAGCCCTACGTGGTGCCGCTCGCCGGCCACCAGCCCGAGGAGCCCGGTACGGAAGTGCTGCCGATGAGCGACGGACGCGTCCTCATCCACCGTCTGATCAACGGGCGGCACGCCTTCGCGCTGCTCTACCCGACGGGCCCGGGGACCGGCGAGATCCCACTGGGCACCGTGGAGTGCCGGGGCACCCTGCGGCTGCTGCCGCCCGCGCCGGACGGCACCCGCGCCTACGCCCTCGCAACCGGGGTCCACTCGTCGGACGTGTGGCTGGTGGCGGGCGGCTCCTTCGGGCCCGAGCATGTGGCGGAGGTGCCGGGGCGCTGCTCGGGCGGGGTCTGGCTGGACGGCGGGGGCCGGATACTGGCCCTCGACCGGGAGTCGGGCGGCCGCGTCAAGACGGTCGCGGTCGATTTGGAGCGCGGCGGCGAGGTCTCGCCGCTGCTGCAGATCACGGAGGAGAGCGACGACAGGCTGCTGCTCGCCGACGCGGACAGCGGCCTGCTCCTCATCCGCTCGAACGCGCCGGGCCACGACCGGCTCGGCTGGGGCGTGCTCGGCAGCGCCCTCCCCCTGCGCTTCCCCGAGTCGCTGCGGCTCGCGGACTGCGCGGTCACGCCGTTCGCGATCCAGCCGGGGCAGACGCTGCTCCCCGAGAGCTGCGCGGTGGCGCTGCGGATCGACGGCGCGGCGGGCACCTGGCTCGGCGTCTGGCGGCCCGCCGAGCGGCGCATGCGGCAACTGCGGGCGCCGGACGGCTGGTTGGCCGGTTCGGGGTGCTGGACGAGGGAGGGCGTCCTGCGCCTTCCGTACGCGACGGGCACGGTGCCCTGCGGTGTCGCACGCGTACCGGCGCCCGTGCGGGACCTTCCGGAGCCGCCTCGGACCGACCCGTCCCCGCCCGGCGCGACCCGGCCCGTTCCGTTGCAGCAGGCGCCTCTCGCCGGGCGGGTGACGGCCGGTTAGAATCGCTCGGCTGTACGAAGGATCTTCATTACGGGGTGAGTAGCGAGATGTCGACCGAGACCAGTACGGAGACGCGGTGGGACACCGAGCCGTGGCAAGCGGCGACCGCGAGCGCGACCGCGCAGTCACGCGGCGCCGGTAAGCACCGGGGGCCGGTGGCCGAGCACGACGAGGCCACGGCGCCGCGGGGCCGCCACCGCAAGCAGGCGTCGAACTCCTGACGCGACGCGACGCACATCACGGAAGAGTCCCGCCGACAGGCCGCCAAAAGCGGCGTATCGGCGGGGCTTTTCTGTGCCGCCGTGCCGCCTCGATGCCTCGATGCACCACCCTGCCGCCCCGCTATCCCCTCTTCAGGCCGAGCACCTCGGACGCCGCGAACGTCTCCCCCGGCGGGCGGTCCGCGTAGTACGGCGAGATCAGCTCGTCCAGCTCGTCGTACGTGAACGCCTCCTTCGCCGAGTCGAACTTCGCCGCCACCTTGGGGCGTTCCACGATCGCGACCATGCCTCCGTGCACCACGAGCAGCTGCCCGTTGACCTGGGCGGCGGCGGGCGAGGCCAGGTAGCCGACCAGCGGTGAGACATGTTCGGGCGAGAGCGGGTCGAGGCGGCCGTCGGACGGCTCCTGGAAGCCCTGGAAGACGTCCTCGGTCATCCGCGTACGCGCGCGCGGGCAGATCGCGTTGGCCGTCACGCCGTACTTGGCGAGTGCCAGCGCCGTCGACGTCGTCAGGCCGACGACGCCGCCCTTCGCCGCCGCGTAGTTGGGCTGGCCGGCGGACCCGGCGAGGAAGGCCTCCGACGAGGTGTTCACGATCCTGCCGTACACCGGGCCGCCCGCCGCCTTGGAGCGCTCGCGCCAGTGGACGGACGCGAAGTGGGTGGTGTTGAAGTGGCCCTTGAGGTGGACGTGGATGACCGAGTCCCACTCGCTCTCGCTCATCGAGAAGATCATCCGGTCCCGCAGGATGCCCGCGTTGTTGACCAGGACATCGAGCTTTCCGTACGTATCGATGGCAAGACCGACCAACTCGCGCGCCTGTTCATGGTCGGCGACGTCACCGGTGTGCGCGACGGCCTGTCCGCCCGCGGCCCGGATCTCGGCGGCCACCTCCTCCGCGGGCGCCGCCGACGCCTCGCCGGAGCCGTCGCGCCCCGGCTGCCCGAAGTCGTTGACGACGACGCTCGCGCCGAGCCGGGCCAGTTCCAGCGCCTCGGCGCGGCCGAGCCCGCGGCCCGCGCCGGTGACGATCGCGGCCAGGCCCTCAAGTGGCAGTGACATCAATGTCCTCTCAGATCTCGATGCACGTACGCAGGGCGGTCCCGGTGCGCATCTGGTCCAGGGCCTCGTTGATCCCGGCCAGCCGCACACGGTGCGTGATCATGTTCTCCAGGTCGATGCGGCCCGCCTGCCAGAGCGCGATGGCCCTCTCGTACGACTGGAGGACGTCGCCCCCGCCGTACATGGAGGGCAGGATCCGCTTCTCGTCGAAGAACAGCTCGAACATGTTGAGCCGGAGGTGGTCGTCCATGGCCCCGGCGCCGACGACGCAGAGCGTGCCGCCGCGCCGCGTCGCCTCGTACGCCGTGCGGGCCGTGACCGATTTGCCGACGACCTCGAAGACGTAGTCGAACCCCTCGCCCGCCGTGATCCGCTGTTTGGCGTCGGCCAGTTCGTCGGGGGCGACGGCCTCCGTCGCGCCGAAACCCAGGGCGGCCTCGCGGCGCGAGGTGACCGGGTCGACGGCGACGATCTGCGCCGCGCCCTTGAGCCGGGCGCCCTGGATCGCGGAGATGCCGACGCCGCCGCAGCCGATGACGGCGACCGACGAACCGGCCGCCACGTCGGCGGTGTTGATGGCCGCGCCGAGCCCCGTGGTCACCCCGCAGCCGATCAGCGCCGCGATGTCGAAGGGCACCTCGTCCGGGATCGGCACGGCGCACCCGGCGTCGACCACGACCTCCTCGGTGAAGGTCCCCGTACCCGCGAAGCCGAAGACGTCGCCGCCGGCGCGCCGGAAGTTGGGGGTGCCCGCGTTCAGGAAACCGGCGAGGCAGAGCTGGGTCTGGCCGCGCTTGCAGGCGGGACAGGTCCCGCACGCGGGGAGCCAGCAGATCAGTACCCGATCACCTCGCGTCACGCCGGTCACACCGTCGCCGACGTCGACGATCTCGCCGGCGCCCTCGTGGCCCGGGACGAAGGGGGCGGGCTGCGGCAGCACGCCGTTCATCGCGGAGACGTCGGAGTGGCACAGGCCGGTGGCCCGGACCCGGATCCTCACCTTGCCCGGACCGAAGCCCAACGCCTCGACGTCGTCGAGGACTTCGAGCTTGTCCTGGCCTATCTCGTGCAGTACGGCTGCGCGCATGGCGTACGGCTCCTCTCGGCGTACGAACCGGACCAAATCGGGCGTACGGAATCGGCTTACGAAATCGGCTTACGAGGCTTCGGGCGCGGCGGTCGGAGCGGCTCAGGCGTGGTCGACGACGGTGTCGGCGAGGACCGGCGCGTCGTCCCGTTCGACCGCCGTGACCGTGGCCCGGACGCGGCCCTCGGTGCGCCACATGCGGATCCGCAGGGTCTCGCCGGGGAAGACGATCCCCGCGAAGCGCGTGCCGTAGCTCCGCACCCGGGACACGTCGCCGCCGAGCTGGGTGTCGACGACGGCCTTGAGCGTCATCCCGTACGTGCACAGGCCGTGCAGGATCGGTCGGTCGAAACCGGCGAGCTTCGCGAACCCGGGGTCGGCGTGCAGCGGGTTCCAGTCGCCGGAGAGGCGGTACAGCAGCGCCTGGTCCTCGCGGACGGGGCGCTCGACCTCCAGGTCGGGGTCGCCCTCGGGGGCGGGCAGGCGCGCGGAGGGGCCGCGGTCGCCGCCGAATCCGCCTTCGCCGCGTACGAAGATCTGGGCGTCGCTCGTCCACAGCGGGCCCTGGTCGTCGGCGGCCTCGGAGCGCAGGACGAGGACGGCGGCCTTGCCCTTGTCGTACACCGCGGCGACCTTGGACGTGTTGACGGCCTTGCCCGCGACGGGGATGGGGCGGTGCAGCGTGATGGTCTGGCCGCCGTGCAGCACCGCGGCCAGGTCCACCTCGATGCCGGGGGCCGAGAGGCCGCCGACGACACCCATGCCGGCGCCCGCGACGGTGGCGAAGCTGGGCAGGACGTGCAGCCCGGACTCCAGGGTGTAGCGCAGTTCGGCGGGGTCGGTGGCGGGCCGGCCCGCGCCGAGACCCAGGTGGTAGAGCTGGACGTCCTTGTGGTCCCAGGCGATCTCGGTGGACCGGGGTTCGGCGGCCATGGCCTTCGCGGCGTCAATGGGCATGGGTGGCGGCTCCTTGGGCCTTGGGCCGGCGGCAGAAGACCTCGGTGCGGCCGTCCGCACCGTCGACCGCACCGAGGTCGCAACAGGGCCGTTCTAGAACGCGTTCCAGTCCGGCGTCCCATGTATAGCCGAGGGCCGGGGAGTTGTGAAGCCCTACTGACAGCGCGTCAGCTCTGGGTGGCGGTGACCACAGAGGGCCGGGTGGTGACCACAGAGGGCCGGGTGGAGAAGCCGGGTAAAGAAGTAGCGGGCCGCGGTCCTCGCGGCCGACTATGGGCCGCATGAGCGACCAACCCGAGCGGTGGACCCAGGCGACCGTCTATCCCGACATGTGGGCCGACCCCGACGACGACCCCCGCAACAGCGAAGGGGGCAGCCCGGACGGGGAGCTGGCGACGCTCCAGGACTTCCTGTCGGGCTACCGCATGACCCTGCGGATGAAGTGCGAGGGCCTGGACGCGGAGCAGCTGGCCCGCCGGTCGGTTCCGCCGTCGACGATGTCGCTGCTGGGCCTGGTGCGGCACCTCGCCGAGACGGAACGCGACTGGCGCAACTGGATCGACGACGGTGACCCGCTGCCGAGGCTGTACGGCAAGAAGGACACGGACTTCCACGGAGCCGTCGCCGAGCAGGCCGTCGTCGACGCCGCGTACGCCGATCTGGCGCGCGAGCAGGCCGCGCTCGACGCCGCGCTCGCCGAGCATCCGGACCTGGGCGTGCGACTGGGGAAGGAAGGGATCTCGGTGCGGGAGCTGATGGTGCACAGGATCGAGGAGTACGCCCGTCACTGCGGTCACGCCGACCTGTTGCGCGAGTGCGTGGACGGGAGGGTGGGCCAGTGACGGGTTCGTTGGTCCTCGATCGCCGGACGGGCTCATCCTTCGCCGGACGGGTCCGTCCTCCGGCCCGGCATCCACAGGAGCAGCACCACCACGCCCGCCAGCAGGATGAACCCGCTTGTGCGGAACGCCATCGCGTAGCCGTCGGTCAGCGCCTGGCGTGACGCCGAGCCGTTCATCCGCGCGGCCGCCACCGTGGAGAGCACCGCGAGGCCGAGCGCGCCGCCCATCGTGCGGGAGGTGTTGATCAGGCCCGAGACGAGCCCGGCGTCACCGGGCCGCGCCCCGGACGTGGCCAGCGAGGCGAGCGGGGTCGTGGCGAGGCCCGCGCCGAACATCATCACGATGCCGGGCAGCATGATCGAGGTGACGTACGCCCCGTCGACGGTCATCGTCGACTGCCAGCCGAAGCCCGCGGCGGCCACCACGATGCCCAGCACGGAGACGTTCTTGGCGCCGATCACCGGCATCACGCGGGGCGCCAGCATCGAGCCGAGGACGATGGTGAGGGAGGACGGTATGAGGGCGAGGCCCGCCTTCAGCGGGGAGTAGCCGAGGACGTTCTGGGCGTACAGGGTCATGAACATCCACATGGCGAACATGCCGCCGCCGCACACGAACATCGCCGCGTTCGCCGCCGACACCGACCGCACCTTGAACAGCTTGAGCGGCATCAGCGGCACCTTCGTACGCGCCTCGACCACGAGGAAGGCCGCGAGCAGCGCGAGTCCGGCCGCCAGCGGTACCAGGGTCGCGGCCGCCGTCCAGCCCTTCTCCTCGGTCTGCACGATGCCGTACGCGAGGGTGGCGAGCCCGGCCGTGACGAGCACCGCGCCCGGTACGTCGAGGCGGCGCGCCTGCCCGGCCCTGCTCTCGGTGAGCCAGGCCATGCCCGCGACGATCACGAGGGCTCCGATCGGTACGTTGATCAGGAGCACCCAGCGCCAGGAGAGCAGGTCGGTGAGGACCCCGCCGACAAGACCGCCGGCCGCGCCGCCGCCCGCGCCGACCGCCGACCAGACGCCGATCACCCGTATCCGCGCCGGCCCCTCGGGCACCGCGGAGGTGAGGATCGTCAGGGTGGAAGGCGCGAGGACGGCGGCGCCGAGGCCCTGCACGGCGCGCGCCGCCAGGAGCTGCCACTCGGCCTGCGCGAGTCCGCCGCCGAGCGAGGCGACGGTGAAGAGGCCGAGCCCGAGCAGGAACATCCGCTTGCGTCCGAAGAGGTCACCGGCCCGTCCGCCGAGCAGCATGAAGCCCGCGAAGGCGATGGAGTAGGCGTTGACGACCCACTGGAGCCCGATGGCACTCATGCCGAGGTCGGCCCGCATCGACGGCAGTGCGGTGTTCACCACCGACACGTCGAGGACGACCAGGAACTGGCCCGCACAGGCGGCGAGGAGGACCGCCCACACCGGCGCGGACCTCTTCGGCGGGGCGGTGGTGGAGTCGGGGGTGTAAGTGGTGGAGGGCGTCTGGACCATGACAGCAATCCTCTCAAGCCCCGGCCACCGCATGCATCGGCATTTAGCGCCACGCCCCTGGGCCGAAGGGCCTAGGCCACAGTGCCCACGGGACCCCGCCCCCACGCGGGGCCCGGTAAGGGTGCTGATCGCGGGGATCCCCCCTACCGCCGCAGCACCGTCACCACCGCCGCGCCGCCAAGGCCGATGTTGTGCGCGAGGCCCACCCTCGCGTTCGCCACCTGGCGGGCGCCGGCCTCGTCGCGCAGTTGCCAGGTCAGCTCCGCGACCTGCGCGATGCCGGTCGCGCCGAGTGGGTGGCCCTTGGAGATCAGGCCGCCGGAGGGGTTGACCACCCAGCGGCCGCCGTACGTCGTCGCGCCGCTCTCGACGAGCTTGCCGGACTCGCCGGGCGCGCACATGCCGAGCGCCTCGTACGTCAGGAGTTCGTTGATGGAGAAGCAGTCGTGCAGCTCGATGACGTCCACGTCCTCGATGCCGAGCCCCGAGCCCTCGTACACCTGGCGCGCCGCCTCCCGCGACATCGGCTGCCCGACGGCGTCGACGCACGATCCGGACGCGAAGGACGCGCCGGTGTCGGTCGTCATGGCCTGGGCCGCGATCTCCACCGCGCGCCCCTCCAGGCCGTGGCGCTCCACGAAGCGCTCGGAGGCGACCACCGCCGCCGCCGAGCCGTCCGACGTCGGTGAGCACTGGAGTCTGGTGAGCGGCCGGTGGACGGTCTTGGCGGCGAGGACCTCGTCGACCGTGTACGCGTCCTGGAACTGGGCGTAGGGGTTGGCCGTGGAGTGCCGGTGGTTCTTGGCGCCGACCGCCGCGAGCTGCGCCTCCGTCGTGCCGTACTTCTCCATGTGCTCGCGGGCCGCGTTGCCGAAGATCTGCGCGGTGGGCGGGGTCGTCTCGAAGCCGTGCCGGGCGGCCATGATGCCGTAGTGGCGGGCGACCGGAGAGATTCTGAAGTCGCCTTCTCCGCCGCCGCCCAGCGAGCCGCGTGCCATCTTCTCGAAGCCGAGCGCCAGCACGCAGTCGTTGAGCCCGCCCTCGACGAACTGCCGCGCCATCATCAGCGCGGTCGACCCGGTCGCGCAGTTGTTGTTGACGTTGTAGACCGGGACCCCGGTCAGGCCGAGTTCGTAGACGGCGCGCTGCCCGGCGGTCGAGGGCTGGAAGCAGTAGCCGACAGGGACCTGCTCGATCTCGTCGTACGAGATTCCCGCGTCGTCCAGAGCCTTCGTGCCCGCCTCTCTCGCCATGTCCCAGTACTGCCACTCCCGCGTCTCGGGCTTCTCGAACCTGGTCATCCCGACGCCGACGATGTAGCTCTTCACGAAAGGCTCTCCTTCAGTCCCTGGGCAGGCCGAGGATCCGCTCGGCGACGACGTTGAGCTGCACCTGGGTGGTGCCGCCCGCGATGGTCAGACAGCGCGACATGAGGAAGCCGTGCAGCGCCCGCTCCCCCGGGCCCTCGCGGACCGCGCCCGCCGGGCCGAGCAGCTCCAGGGCCAGTTCGGCGACCTTCTGCTGGTGCGTGGTCTGGACGAGTTTGCGGACGGAGGCGCCCGCGCCCGGCTCCGCGCCCGCCACCTGCTGGATGGTGGTGCGCAGCCCCATGCAGGCGAGCGCGTGCGCCTCGGCGGCGAGCGCTCCGACGCGGGCGCGGTACGCGCCGTCGAGACCGCCGGCGCGCGCGATGAGCGCTTCGAGCCCGGTGTCGAAGGTGAGCTGGTCGGCCATGTGGACGCGTTCGTTGCCGAGTGTGTGGCGGGCCACGCGCCAGCCGTCGTCGACCTGTCCGACGACCGCGTCCTCGGGCAGGAGTACGTCGTCGAAGTACACCTCGTTGAAGAGGGAGTCCCCGGTGATCTCCTTGAGGGGGCGGATGTCGATGCCGGGCGTGTCGGTCATGTCGACGAGGAAGTACGTCAGCCCCTTGTGCTTGGGCGCCGACGGGTTCGTACGGGCGAGGAGGATGCCGTGGTCCGCCCACTGGGCGGCGCTCGTCCACACCTTCTGGCCGTTGACGAGCCATCCCCCGTCGACGCGCTCGGCCCTCGTGCGCAGGGACGCGAGGTCGGAGCCCGCGTCCGGCTCGCTGAAGAGCTGGCACCAGAGCAGCTCGCCGCGCAGGGTGGGCGCGAGGTAGCGCTCCTGCTGTGCCTCGGTGCCGTACGCGATGAGGGAGGGGATCACCCAGGTCGCGATGCCGAGATCGCTGAGCTTCACCCCGGCCGCCTGCGACTCCTCCTGAATGGCGAGCTGTTGGACGGGGCCCGCGCCCAGTCCGTACGGCTCGGGGAGGTGCGGGGCCGCGTAGCCGGTGGGGGCGAGCGCCTTGCGTGCCGCGGCCGGGTCGAGTCCGTGGGCCCGCGCGATCACCTGGCGGGCCTCGGCGCGGTACGCCCCCGCCTCCTCCGGCAGTTCCAGGCGCAGCCCGCGCCGCGCGCCACCCTCGGCGAGCCGCACGGCCCGTAGCCGGTGCACGTCACCCGCGCCGAGCAGCTGCCGCGCCACGACGGCCCTGCGCAGATAGAGGTGGGCGTCGTGCTCCCAGGTGAAGCCGGTGCCGCCGAGGATCTGTACGCAGTCCTTGGCGCAGGAGTACGCGGCGTCCAGGGCGGTGGCCGCGGCGAGCGCGGCGGTCAGGCCGCGCACCTCGTCCGGCAGGCCGGGCTCGTCGGCGGCGCGGGCCGCGTCCCAGGTCAGGGCGCGGGCCTGCTCGACGCGGACCAGCATGTCGGCGCAGAGGTGCTTGACGCCCTGGAACCGCCCGATGGGCCGCCCGAACTGTTCGCGCACCTTGGCGTGCTCGGCCGCGGTGTGCAGCGCCCACGCCGCGGTGCCGCAGGCGTCCGCGGCCAGCACGACGGCGGCCAGGTCGCGCACCGCCGCGCTGTCCACGGCGAGCGCCCGGTCCGCCGGCACCCGCGCGGCCCGTGCGCTCACCTCGGCGGTCGGGCGCGTCGGGTCGGCGCTGTCGTGCGTACGTATGGTCAGCGCGGCCGCGTCGACGGCGAGCCACACCGGGCCCGAGGCGGAGGCGGCGGCCAGGATCAGCAGGTCGGCGTCCGCGCCGGAGAGTACGGGTGGCGCGGTGCCGTCCACGACGTACCCGCCGGCGACGGAGACGGCGGTGAGCGTGCCCTCGGCGAGGGCGACGGCTCCGACGCGGGCGCCACCCGCCAGCTCGGCGGCCATCGCGTGGGCGCCCGCGCGGCGCAGCACCAGCGAGGCGAGCGAGCCGGCCACGAGCGGTCCGGGGAGCGCGGCCCGCGCCGCCTCTTCGAGGACGACCGCCAGATCGAGGCAATCACCGCCCCCGCCGCCGCACTCCTCCGGCAGGTGCGCGCCGAGCAGCCCCTGCTCGGCGAGGCCGTCCCAGTGGGCGGGGCGGCCGCCGCCGTCCCGGGGTCCGTCGAGCAGCTCGCGTGTCTCCTCCAGGGGTGCGGCGCGCGCGATCCAGCCGCGCACGGCCGACGCCAACTCCCGTTGCTCCGGAGTGATTCCGATCCCCATCGCGATCCCCATGCGCATCCTCGCCGGTAGCAGCTGCCGGGACCGCGACAGAGTAGAACACGTTTCAATTCGATGGAAGACTGACGGAAGGTCAGATACGGGGCGCCTTGCGGACGCGCCAGGGAGCGAGCACCGTCCCGGGTGATGGATCGGTTAACAGAAGGTCAAGAGTTCCCCTCGTACGACACCCGTCGGAATAGTCGCCCAGGGAAACAGGTTCGAGCTACACGTACTCCTGTCGACCACCCGCGCTCCCGCCGAGCCCGCATCCCGCCCCGGAGGCCCCACGCAATGTCGATGACGACGACCCACCCACGCGGCATACGCGGAGTCGTCCCCGTACTCGCCTTCTCCGGCATCGTCGTCGCGGTGATGCAGACACTGCTCGTGCCGGTCATCAAGGATCTGCCGACGCTGCTGGGCACCACCCCGTCGAACGCCACCTGGGTCATGACGTCGACCCTGCTCGCGGGCGCCGTCGCCACGCCGATCATGGGCCGCCTCGGGGATCTCTTCGGCAAGCGGAAGATGCTCCTCAGCAGCCTTGCCGTGATGGTCGTCGGCTCGCTGGTCTGCGGTTTCACCGACGATCTGATCGTGATGATCGTGGGCCGCGCGCTCCAGGGCTTCGCCATGGGCGCCATCCCGCTCGGCATCGGCCTGATGCGTGACGAGCTGCCCCGCGAGAAGCTCGGCTCGGCCATGGCCCTGATGAGCTCCTCCATCGGCGTCGGCGGCGGCCTCGCGCTGCCGCTCGCCGCGCTCACCGCGCAGCACGCCGACTGGCACGCGCTGTTCTTCGGCGCCGCGGGCCTCGGTGTCCTCGCGATGCTGCTGACCGTCGTCTTCGTGCCGGAGAGCCCGATGCGGGCCGAGGGCACCTTCGACGTGCTGGGCGCGCTCGGCCTCTCCGCCGGGCTCGTGCTGTTCCTGCTGCCGATCACCAAGGGCAGCGACTGGGGCTGGACCTCGGGCACCACGCTCGGTCTCTTCGCCGCCGCGGCCGTCGTCCTGATCCTGTGGGGCGTGATGGAGCTGCGCGTGAAGGCGCCGCTGGTGGACCTGCGCACCACGGCCCGCCGCCCGGTGCTCTTCACCAACCTCGCCTCGATCATGGTCGGTGTCGCCTTCTACGCCGTCTCGCTCGTCCTGCCGCAGCTGCTCCAGCTGCCGTCCGCGACCGGCTACGGCCTCGGCCAGTCGATGGTCGTCGCGGGCCTGTGCGTGATGCCGCTCGGCCTGACGATGATGTTCACGGCCCCCGTCTACGCCCGCCTCTCGGCCAAGTACGGCCCGAAGACCACCCTCATCCTCGGCATGGTCATCATCGCGGTCGGCTACGGCGCGGGCCTCGGCCTGATGAGCGCCGCCTGGCAGACCATCGTCATCTCGGTGGTCCTCGGCGCGGGCATCGGCCTCGCCTACTCCTCGCTGCCCGCGCTCATCATCGGCTCCGTCGACCCGTCCGAGACCGGCGCGGCCAACGGTCTCAACACCCTGATGCGCTCCATCGGCACCTCGGTGTCGTCCGCCGTGATCGGCATGGTCCTCGCCAACACCGCGGACCACGTCGGCGGGGCCGCCGTGCCCACCATGCACGGCTTCCGCGTCTCCTTCCTCATCGCCACCGGCGCGGTCGTCATCGGTCTGCTCTTCGCCCTGCTGCTGCCCTCCGCGCGCCGCTCCACCACCACGCAGCTGCGCGCGAGCAGCGAGGAGGACGCCAACCTGGAGCGCGCGACCAAGGCCCTCGCCGGCTTCCAGGGACAGGTGCACAGCGCCGACGGCGCCCCGCTGGTCCGCGCCAAGGTGACGCTGATCGACCGCCGCGGCAAGCAGGCGGGCGCCGCCCTCACCGACGACGAGGGCCGCTACGCCCTGGCCGTCCCCGCCGACGGCTCCTACGTCCTCGCGGCCACCGCCTCGGGCCACACGCCGCGCGCCTCGGCGGCGGCGTACCACGGGGACGAGCGGCCGGTGCGGGTCGACCTCGCCCTGTCCGGCTCCCGGGACAGCGGCGACGTACCGGCCTGACGTCCGCCCCCTTCTCCGCACCCCCGTCGCTCCGGTGGCGGGGGTGGCGTGCATCATGGGCGCCCATACCTGCGTACGACCTGGAGGAACCCCATGGCCACCGAGCTGGAGGAACCCATGGCCGCCGAGCCCGAGCCGGAGATCCTCGCCGCGTTCGAGGCCGCCAAGGGCTTCATGCCGCGCGGCGAGGGGCTCGCGCTGTACGCGGCCGCGACCGAGGCCGCCGCGCTTGGGTTGCCGCTCCTGGAGGTCGGCACGTACTGCGGCCGCTCCACGATCCTGCTCGCCGACGCGGCCCGGCGGGCCGGGGGCATCGCGATCACCGTGGACCACCACCGCGGCAGCGAGGAGCAGCAGCCGGGCTGGGAGTACCACGACCCCCAGACGGTCGATCCCGAGGTCGGCCGGATGGACACGCTGCCCACCTTCCGGCGCACCCTGCACCGGGCGGGCCTGGAGGACCACGTGATCGCGGTCGTCGGCCGCTCGCCGCAGGTGGCGAAGGCGTGGGGCGGTCCGCTCGGCCTGGTCTTCGTCGACGGCGGCCATACGGACGAACACGCCACCGCCGACTACGAGGGCTGGGCGCCGCACATCGCCGAGGGCGGGCTGCTCGTGATCCACGACGTGTTCCCGGACCCCGTCGACATCATGACTGGTCAGGCGCCGTACCGCGTCTACCTCAGGGCTCTGGCGTCCGGCGCGTTCACCGAGGTCTCAGCGGTCGACTCGCTGCGCGTGCTGCGGCGAACGGGAGCGGGGATCGGACCGCGCGGATAGGCTCGCTCTCGTGTCGTACGTAGGTCCGGAATTCGATCCCTCCCAGCCGCCCAAGCGCCGCCTCGGCCACCCGCTGACCGTGACGGTGGCCGCGCTGGTGCCCACGTTCCTTGCGGGCTGGCTGATCTACCAGGCGGCGGACGGCCCCGGCGGGAACGAACCGGCGAGATCCATGCCGGCGTCCCCGAGCGCCTCCGCCGAGCGGTCCACCCCTTCCGGAGCCGACTCCCCCTCCTCGGACTCCAACAAGGGGAAGGAGAAGGGGAAGGAAAAGGACAAGGACGGCAAGGACGGCAAGGGCGACGGCAACGATTCGAGTACGAAGCCGTCCACGCACCGGCCCGCCGCGAACGGCCCCCTCAAGGGCAAGGTCGTCGTCGTCGACCCCGGCCACAACACCGGCAACTTCAGCCACGCCAGCGAGATCAACCGCCAGGTCGACATCGGGACGAACCGCAAGGAGTGCGACACCACCGGCACGTCCACCAACGACGGCTACACGGAGGCGAAGTTCACCCTGGACGTCGCCCGCCGCCTGCGCACGCTGCTCGAGGAGCAGGGCGCCACGGTCAAGTTCACCCAGGACGGCGACCGCCCCTGGGGCCCGTGCGTCGACGAGCGCGCCCGGATCGGCAACGAGGCCAGGGCCGACGCGGTCGTCTCCATCCACGCCGACGGGTCGGGCGCGGGCAACCGCGGCTACCACGTGATCCTGCCCGCGAAGGTGAAGGGCGGCGCGGCCGACACCTCCGCGATCGTGGCGCCCTCCAAGGAGCTGGGCGAGCGCATCGCCGGAGCCTTCGTGGGCGCGACCGGAAGCGCCCCCTCCAACTACGTCGGCGGCGGCACCGGCCTCGACGTCCGCAGCGATCTCGGCGGCCTCAATCTGTCCACCGTTCCCAAGGTGTTCATCGAGTGCGGCAACATGCGGGACGCGAAGGACGCGGCGCTCCTGAAGAGCGACGTGTGGCGGCAGAAGGCGGCGCTGGGCATTTCTGAGGGAATCGGCGGATTCCTGCGGGGGTAACGCGTGAACGTCCTCGTATCAAGGCGTGCACGTCTTTATCCCGAGCAGACACCCCCTGTGTACGGACGATATTGTCCTCCCTACGATGAGGGGCCACCCCCGCGCTTCGCGCACCGCGACACGAACGCGACTACGGCGACAGCGACGCCTCCACTGACGAGACGACTGACGAAGGACCTGAAGTGAATTTCCGCTCCCTCACTCGAGGCGACGGCGTGGTGATCGGAGCAGCGGTGTTGCTCTTCATCGCCTCGTTCCTCAACACGCTGGACCCCGACGGCGCCGACAGCGACAAGTTCCCCAACGCCTGGGAGAACGGCAACCTGCTGATCAGCGTCTATCTGCTCGGCATCATCGGCGCGGCGCTCATCGTCATGGGCCGCGCGCTGCCGCAGCAGCGCAAGGTCGCGGGCCTGGACCTCGGCCAGCTCGGTGTGGCGTTCACCATCGCCGCCGCTCTCAGCTCGCTCGGCGCGATCTTCGACACCGACCAGTCGTACGGCTTCTACTTCGACATCGTCGGCGGCAACAGTGACTCCCCCGACGCCGGTGTGGGCCTCATCCTCGGCCTGATCGCCGCCCTGGTGCTCGCCGCCGCCGCGGTCGCCACGCAGCTCGTCCCGGCGCTGAAGGCCCCGCTCATGGGCGCCCCGCGTCCGGCCGCCCCGCAGCCCTACGGCGGCCAGCCGCAGGGTGGCTACGGCTACCCGGGCGCCGGTGCGGGCCAGCCGCAGCCGGGTGCTCCCTACGGCGGCCAGCCCGGCCAGCCGCAGGGGCAGTCCTTCGGCGGTCAGCCGCAGCCGCAGGCTGGGCAGACCCCGCCGCCCGCGCAGGCGCAGCCGGCCGGTGACTTCTCGCCGTTCTGGTTCGCCGTGCCGGTGCCGCGTCCGCTGTACGCGGAGGACGGCTCGCCCACGCCGATCGCCGAACTGGCGCCCGGCACCTGGTACTTGGCCGTAGAGCAGCGCGGCCCCGGCCTGGTGGCCCAGACGCAGGACGGCCGTCGTGGCGTGCTGCAGGACACCACGGGGATCCAGCGCGGCTAATCCCTCAAGGCACCTCGCGGCCCCTCGCCCTTCCGGGCGGGGGGCCGTTGTCGTACAGTCACCCAACACTTGACGTACCGTCAGTTCCGCTCCGGTGTCTGGGAGGGCGCATGCGGCTCGGGCTCGCACTCGGCTACTGGGGGCGCGGCCCCGACCCCGGGCATCTCGCCCTCGCCCAGGAGGCCGAGCGGCTCGGCTACGACTCGGTGTGGACCGCCGAGGCCTGGGGCTCGGACGCCTTCACCCCGCTGACCTGGATCGCCGCGCACACCTCACGGATCAAGCTGGGCACGGCCGTCGCGCAGATGGCGGCGCGCTCGCCGGTCACCACGGCCATGCACGCGCTCACGCTCGACCATCTCTCCGGCGGCCGGATGCTGCTCGGCCTCGGTCTTTCCGGGCCGCAGGTGGTGGAGGGCTGGTACGGGCGGCCCTTCCCGAAGTCACCGCTGACCGCGACACGGGAGTACGTCGACGTCGTCCGCCAAGTACTGCGCCGCGAGGGCCCGGTCGAGCTGACCGGCCGCTTCCACGCCCACCCCTACCGGGGCGAGGACGGCACCGGCCTCGGCAAGGCGCTCAAGCCGATCACCCATCCGCTGCGGGCGGATCTGCCGGTCCTGCTCGGCGCCGAGGGGCCCAGGAACATCGCGCAGACGACCCGGATCGCGGACGGCTGGCTGCCGCTGTACTGGTCGCCGACGCGCACGGACGTCTACGACGCCTCGCTCACCGGGCTGCGGGACGACTTCACGATCGCCCCGATGGCGCGGGCCAGGGTCTGCGACGACGTCGCCGAAGGTCTGCTGCCTGTCAAGGCCATGCTCGGCTTCTACATCGGCGGCATGGGGCACTCCGCCCGCAACTTCCACGCCGACCTGATGGCACGCATGGGGTACGAGGAGGAGGCGCGCCACATCCAGAAGCTGTTCGTCGCCGGGCGCAGGGAGGAGGCCGTGCTCGCCGTGCCCGACGCCTTCGCCGACGAGATCTCCCTGGTGGGGCCGCGCGAGCGCATCGCCGAGCGCCTGGAGCTGTGGCGCGCGGGCCCGGTCACCGACCTCCTGGTGCTCGCCCCGGACCCGCACACCCTGCGTGTCCTAGCCGAACTCAACTCCTAGACCCCGGCTAGCCCTTGCGCAGTTCGCCCGCCGAGGGCACCTTGTCCTTGACCTCCGCGCCCGCGCTGCTGCCCGCGCCCTTGACGTCCTTGATGATGTCCTCGAAGGAGTTCACGACCGAGTCCGTCCCCTCGCCCTTGCGGAGCTTGGACGGCAGGTCCTTCAGCGCGTCGATGCCGGCCGTGAGCGGCGCCACGGCCTTGGAGAGCGTCGGGTCGCCCTTCGCGTTCTTCGTCGCCGCCTTCAGCCTGTTGTACGTGAACGCGCCCGCGAGGCCCGCCTTGACCAGGGCGACCTTCCGGCCGCTCGCGCCCTTCTTGAACTTGCCCTCGCGGAACGGCTTCACGATCCACTGATACGTCGCCCCGGCGGCGAGCCCCGCGTTCGCGACGAACCGTGTCTTGGCGAACTTCTGCTTCTCGGCGCTGCTGCTGGGGGACGGCGCGGCGGCCTTGGTCTCCTTGCCGTCGTTGCCGCAGGCCGTCGCGCCGACGAGCAGGGTGCAGCACAGGGTGAGGGAGACTCCGGCACGGCGGACGGGTACGGAGCTGAGCACGGCAGCGGCCTCCAGAGGTGAGCGGTCCTCCGGGCAGCCTCGCCCCGGCCGCCGGGTGCCGCCACCGGGGCGGGCCCGTCCGGGTTTCACCGGCCGGGAGCCCGGTACCCGGCCGGCATGTCCCCCGGTCGACGCACACGCGGCAACAGCGCAGCGCAGATCATCATGGTCATCGCGGATGTCATGGCCCTGATCCTCGGGCTGTGGATCCTGATGTACCTCTTGGACGCCAATCGCGCCAACGACCTCGTCCAGTTCGTCCATGACGTGGCCCGGTGGCTCGCGGGGTGGTCCCACGACCTGTTCACCTTCGACGCGGCCTGGGCCAGGGTCGTCGCGGGCTACGGCCTCGCGGCGGTCGTGTACCTGCTCGTCGGCCACGCGGTCGCGGGCCGCCTGCGCCGGTACTGAGGCGCCCGCCGCACCCCGCCGCTACCGCGGCGCCCCGCAGCACTCGGGGTCGAGGCCCCGCGGCAGGTGCTCGCCGGAGAAGACCGCGCAGGTCGCCTCGTCGCCGCCGAGCGCCGCCACGGCCAGGAGCAGCGAGCCCGCCGTCCAGGTGGTCAGCTCCTCGGGCCACACGGCCTTGTCGTCGAAGACATAGCCCGTCCAGTACAGGCCGCTGCGCGGATCGCGCAGGTGCTGGATGGACTGGAGGATCTCCAGGGCGCGGTCCGACTCCCCCACCATCCACAGGGCGAGGGCGAGTTCGGCGCTCTCGCCGCCGGTGACCCAGGGGTTGGGCACCACGCAGCGCACGCCGAGGTCCGGCACCACGAAGCGGTCCCAGCCCTCCTCGATACGGGCCTTGGCCTCCTCGCCGCTCAGCGCGCCGCCGAGGACCGGGTAGTACCAGTCCATCGAGTAGCGGCCCTTGTCGAGGAAGCGCTCGGGGTGGCGGCGGACCGCGTGCGCGAGGGCGCCGGCCGCCAGCTCCCAGTCGGGCTGCGGCTCTCCGCGCTGCTCGGCGACGGCGAGGGCGCAGCGCAGCGCCTGGTGGATCGAGGACGAGCCGGTGAGCAGCGCGTCGGTGACCGGTGTGCCGTCGGGCTCCCGCTTCCAGCCGATCTGCCCGCCGGGCTGCTGGAGCGCGAGGACGAACTCGACGGCGGCGACCACGGTGGGCCACATGCGGTCCAGGAACGCCTCGTCGCCGGTGGCGAGGTAGTGGTGCCAGACGCCGACGGCGATGTACGCGCAGAAGTTGGTCTCGCGGCCGCGGTCGGTGACGTCGTGCGGGTCCCCGTCGGCGTACGCCGCGTACCAGGAGCCGTCCGGGTTCTGGTGCCGGGCCAGCCAGTCGTAGGCGCGCCCGGCGGCCGCGTGCTCGCCCGCCGCGTCCAGGGCCATGGCGGCCTCGGTGTGGTCCCACGGGTCGAGGTGGTGGCCGCGGAACCACGGGATGGCGCCGTCCTCGCGCTGGACGGCGAGGATGCCGCGTACCGTCGCCGTGGCCTGATCGGCCGTCAGGACGCCGGGCAGGACGAGGTGTTCGGTCCGCTCCGGGCTCGTCACTTGGCGGCCACCGCGGCGTCGGCGGTGGCGTCGGCCGTGGCCTTCGGGAGGTGCGGCTTGGTCGCGTACGCCACGAAGCTCTTGCCGACGACGGGGTTGAGCAGCCGCTCGGCCACCCGGGTGGCGCGGGGCTTCTTCATGATGTCCCAGACGAGCAGCTTGTGGTAGGCGCGCACGGGCAGCGCCTTGTCGTTGTCGACGCCGAACGCGCACTTCAGCCACCAGTACGGGGAGTGCAGCGCGTGCGCGTGATGGGTGCCGTACGGTTTGAGGCCGGACTCCCGCATCCTGTCCAGGAGTTCGTCGGCCTTGTAGATGCGGATGTGGCCGCCCTCGACCTCGTGGTAGGCGTCGGAGAGGGCCCAGCAGACCTTCTCGGGGCCGTAGCGCGGGACGGTGACGGCGATGCGGCCGCCGGGCTTCAGCACGCGCACCATCTCGGCGAGGACGCCCTTGTCGTCGGGGATGTGCTCCATGACCTCGGAGATGATCACGACGTCGAACGACGCGTCGGGGAAGGGCAGGTTGAGCGCGTCGCCCTCCATGGCGGTGGCCGTGGCCCCCGCCGGGGCCTCGCCCGCCTCCTCCATCGCGGCGAACCACTTCGCGACCTCGCGGATCTCCTCGGCGTTCCGGTCGAGGGCCACCACCTGGGCACCACGCCGGTAACACTCGAAGGCGTGCCGGCCCGCGCCGCACCCCAGATCGAGGACGCGGTCGCCCGCGGCGAGCGGGAAGCGGGTGAAGTCGACGGTCAGCACGTGGCCCTGCCTTCGAGGTCGTGAGCGGCGGTTGTTCCGGCAGCGGAGGGGCCGGGGGGCGTGCCCGCGGAGCGGCCGGAGGCCGTGCCCGCGAGGGAGTCGGGAGCCGTGCCCGCAGAGCGGCCGGAGGCCGTGCCCGCAGAGCGGCCGGAGGCCGTGCCCGCGGAAGGGCCGGAGGCCGTGCCCGCGGAAGGGCCGGAGGCCGTGCCCGCGGAAGGGCCGGGAGCCACACCCGCAGAACGGCCGGAGGCCGTGCCCGCGGAAGGGCCGGGAGCCACACCCGCAGCGCGGCCGGAGGCCGTGCCCGCAGCGCGGCCAGAAGTCGTGCCCGCGGCGCGGGCCATGGCGGCGCGGTAGCGGTCGGCCGTTCCCTTGGCGGCCTGCGCCCAGGTGAACTTCCTCAGTACCCGCTCACGGCCCGCGTGGCCCAGGCGCGCCCGCAGCTCGCGGTCGCCGAGGAGCCGCTTCAGGCCCAGCGCCAGCGCCCCCGCGTCGCCCGGCGGCACCGCGAGGCAGGTCTCGCCGTCGGGGCCCGCGACCTCCGGGATCGCGCCGCCGGTGGTCGCGAGGAGCGGCGTGCCCGTCGCCATCGCCTCGGCCGCGGGAAGGGAGAACCCCTCGTACAGCGACGGGACGCAGGCGACCTGCGCCGAGCGGACGAGGTCGACCAGCTCGGCGTCGGTGATGCCCTTGACGAACTCGACGGAGCCTTCGAGGCCGTGGCGCTCGATGGCCCGCGCGACGGGCCCGTCCTCGGCGCGCCTGCCGACGACGACGAGGTGGGCGCCGGGGTGCTCGGCGCGGACCTCGGCGAGCGCCTCGACGAGGTGGACCAGGCCCTTGAGCGGCACGTCGGCGCTGGACGTCGTGACGATCCGGCCGGGCACCTCGGGCACGGCCGGGTCGGGTGAGAAGAGGCCGGTGTCGGCGCCGATGTGGACGACGTCGATGCGGTCCGCGCGCACCCCGAGGTGGTCGATGATCTCCTGGCGGGAGGTGCCGGAGACGGTCAGGACCGACGGGAGGCGGCGCGCGACGCGCTTCTGCATGCGCGTGAACGCGTACCAGCGGCGGACGGACATACGGCGCTTGAAGTCGGGCGCGGCGTCCAGCTCCAGCTGCCGGTCGACGGTGATGGGGTGGTGGACCGTGGTGACCAGGGGTGCACCGAGGTCGCCCAACAGGCCGTACCCGAGGGTCTGGTTGTCGTGTACGACGTCGAAGTCTCCGCGCCGGGCACGCAGATGGCGCCGGGCCCGCAGGCTGAACGTGGCGGGCTCCGGGAAGCCGCCGGTCCACATGGTCGCCACTTCGAGGGCGTCGACCCAGTCGCGGTACTCGTCGCGCCTCGGCGTGCGGAAGGGGTCCGGCGAGCGGTAGAGGTCCAGGCTCGGCAGCTCGGTGAGCTTGAGGCCTTCGAGCCCCTCGCCCTCGTCGAGGACGGGGTAGGGCTGGGAGCCGATCACTTCGACGCTGTGGCCGAGCCGGGCGAGCTCGCGGGAGAGATGACGTACGTAGACGCCCTGTCCCCCGCAGAACGGGTTCCCCTTGTACGTGAGGAGGGCGATGCGCAACGGACGGTCGCCGTCGGCGTCGGAACCCTTCCGGGGACCCGCCTCCATGGCCTCAGCGGTCACTCTCGGCCCCCTTCTCCGTGCAGTTGTCCGCGAGGTTACGCCGGGACGGTAATCTAGAACAAGTTTCAGACTTGATCGCTGGACGAGCTTTGAATCTACCGGCAGGTAGGCGAGGTGTAAGGCCCGGATCAGGTGATTCGCGCCACGACGGGCTCCCTGCCATGCTGTGCGATCTCGTGAGGCGTTTTCCAAAGGGGCATCTACATGACAGCGGAAGCCAAGGCGGCGAGCCCTGCGACGCCGGCCCTCACCGAGCGCCAGGAGGCGCGCCGCCGCCGCATCCTGCACGCCAGCGCCCAACTGGCCAGCCGCGGCGGTTTCGACGCGGTGCAGATGCGCGAGGTCGCCGAGGCCGCCGGGGTCGCCCTCGGCACGCTCTACCGCTACTTCCCCTCCAAGGTGCATCTGCTGGTCGCCACCATGCAGGACCAGCTCCAGCACATGCACACGACGATCCGCAAGCGCCCGCCGGCCGGCGAGACGCCCGCGGAGCGGGTCGCCGAGACGCTGATGCGGGCCTTCCGCGCGCTGCAGCGCGAGCCGCACCTGGCGGACGCGATGGTGCGGGCCCTGACCTTCGCCGACCGCTCGGTGAGCCCGGAGGTCGACACGGTCTCGCGCCTGACGACGGCGATCATCCTGGACGCGATGGGGCTGACCGAGCCGCCGACCGCCCGGCAGCTCTCCGCCGTGCGGGTCATCGAGCACACCTGGCACTCGGCGCTGATCACGTGGCTGTCGGGGCGGGCGTCCATCGCCCAGGTGAAGATCGACATCGAGACCGTCTGCCGCCTCATCGATCTGACGGCAGGCCCCCGGGCGTAAGGCGCGGGCGTCTGTTCGCCGTGCCTCAGTCCTCCGGTGGGAAGACCACCTCCCCGCTGTGCGCCAGCGTGATGGTGATCGCCTCGACCGGGCAGCCCTCGGCGGCTTCCAGCACCTGCTCGTTGGCGTCGCCCTCGGGGACGGTGGGGTGCGACTGCCGGGCGGTGTCCAGCGTGAAGCCGCCGGGCGCGGTGAGCGCGCACATGCCCGAGCCGATGCAGACCGACCGGTCGACCTCGACGTGCCAGCGGTCGCCCATCAGGCACCGGCCCCTTCGTAGCCGGCCGGGAGGTGGATCATCTTGTGCTCGAAGTACTCGCCGTACCCCTCGGGCCCGAACTCGCGTCCCAGGCCGGAGTTCTTGTAGCCGCCGAAGGGTCCGAGCATGTCGAGGCTGAAGGTGTTCACGGAGTACGTGCCCGTGCGCACCCGGCGCGCGATGTCGATGCCGCGCTCGACGTCGGCGGTCCAGACGCTGCCGCTGAGGCCGTAGTCGGAGTCGTTGGCGATCTGTACGGCCTCGGTCTCGTCGCCGTACGGCAGCAGGCAGATGACGGGGCCGAAGATCTCCTCGCGGGCGATACGCATCGAGTTGTCGACGCCGCCGAAGAGGGTCGGCTCGACGTACCAGCCCTGGTCGAGGCCGGCGGGGCGGCCGCCGCCCGCGAGGATCTTGGCGCCCTCCTCCTGGCCGATGCGGATGTAGTCCAGGGAGCGCTGCTGCTGACGCCTGGCGACGAGCGGCCCGAGTTCGGTGGCGGGGTCCATGGGGTCGCCGACCTTCAGCGCGGACGCGGCGGCGGAGAAGGCATCGGCGAACTCGTCGTAGCGGGTGCGGGGCACGAGGATGCGGGTCTGCGCCACGCACGCCTGGCCGTTGATCATCCAGGCGAACGGCACGATGCCCGCCACCGCGCTCGCCGCGTCGGCGTCGGGGAGGATCACCGCGGCGGACTTGCCGCCCAGCTCCAGGGTGACGCGGGTGAGGTTGCGGGCCGCGACCTCCATGACGCGCTTGCCCGCGCCGACGGAGCCGGTGAAGGAGACCTTGTCGACGCCGGGGTGCCCGACGAGGTACTCGCTGACCTCGCGGTCGGCGGAGATGATCGAGAGCACGCCCTCCGGAAGGCCCGCCTCCGCGGCCAGCTCGGCCAGGATGTACGCGTCGAGCGGCGCCTCGGGCGAGGTCTTCAGGACCACCGGGCACCCCGCGAGCAGCGCGGGGGCGAGCTTGGCGGCGGCGGTGAACTGCGGGACGTTCCAGGGGATGACGGCCGCGACGACGCCCATCGGCTCACGGCGCACGAGCAGCTTTCCGAGGACTCCGTCGCGCGTCTCCTCGTAACGGAAGTCGCGGGCGACGGTGATCGCCGCGTCCCACACCATCATCGCGGCGAGGGCCTGCACCATCACGCTGGAGGTGTACGGGGTGCCGTTCTCGGAGCTGATGACGCGGGCGATCTCCTCGTGGCGTACCGCGAAGCCGTCCTTGATCTTGGTGATGACCTCGATCCGCTCGTCCAGGGTCATCCGTGGCCAGGGCCCGTGGTCGAACGCCTTGCGCGCGGTGGCGACGGCGCGGTCCACGTCGGCGGGGGCCGCGTGCGGCACACGGGCGAAGACCTCGCCGGTGTGCGGGGAGACGACGTCGATGACGCCCTTGCCGAGCGGGTCCACCAACTCCCCGCCGATGAACAGCTGTCCGTGTTCCACGAGCTCCGTCATGGCTGACTGCCTCCTGCGGGGCGCCTTCTGACTCCGTCTGGGACCGTTCGGACCGTTCCCGGAACTGATACCAGTTCTACTTCCAGGAGTCCACGGTGGCGTCAGATCCCCCGGTGAGCGACCCCGGTGAGCAGGGCGGACGCCGCCAACGCCCCGAAGAGCAGCGGCGCTTGGAGCGCGTACACGCGGGCGCGCAGATGGGTGAGGACGGCGCCCGTGAAGAAGAGGACGAGGCCGGCCCCGGCGGCCACGCCGATCAGCGGCACGGCGAGACCCGCCAGGAGACCCGCCGCGCCCGCCAGCTTGGCGTGCGCCAGCGGGAACAGCCAGGGACGCGGCACGTCCACCCGGTCCATGTTGGCGAGCACCGCGGGATGACGGACGTAGTCCATGACGGCCGCGAAGACATTGGCCAGGACGGCCAGCACGGTACAGATGACATGGGCGATGAACACGGTCGGCTCCTTGCGGTTCTCGGATGTACGCCCCTACGACGACGCGGCGGCCGAGAAGGTGACCGTGACACGGCCGCTCGCGCCAACCCGCGCGAGAACCGGTGGACTTGGGCGACCATTGAAACTAGTTCTAGTTATAGTGAGGGCACCCGGCGACGAGTGAGGCCACCCGGCGACAAGAGACGAGGCGCCCATGACGCAGGTGAGCGGCGAGCGGCCGAGCGATCCGCCGGTGATCGAGCACGGCGGCGGCGTCTGGAGCATCAAGGTCCCCATCCCGGACAACCCCCTCGGCTTCACCCTCGTCCACCTCCTGGACACCGGGAGCGGCCCGGTCCTCATCGACACCGGCTGGGACGACCCGGCGTCCTGGTCCACGCTGACCGCCGGACTCGCCGCGTGCGGCGTCGCGGCCGAGGATGTGCACGGCGTGGTCATCACCCACCACCACCCCGACCACCACGGCCTCTCCGCGAAGGTCCGCGAGGCGTCCGGGGCGTGGATCGCCATGCACGAGGCCGACGCCCGTGTGGTGCGCCGCACCCGCTCCAACCCGCCCGAGCGCTGGTACGGCTACATGGCCGCGAAGCTCACCGCCGCGGGCGCCCCCGCCGAGCACGTCGCCCCCCTGGTCCGCGCCCGGGAAGAGGGCCGCCCCCGCGGACTGCCCGGCCTCGACCCGGCCCTGCCCGACCGCGCCATCACCCCCGGCGAGCTGCTCGCGCTGCCCGGCCGCCGCCTGCGCGCGATCTGGACGCCCGGCCACACCCCCGGCCACGTCTGCCTGCACCTGGAGGAGGACCACCCGGCGGGGCTGCGGGGCAACGGCCGCCTCTTCTCCGGCGACCACCTCCTGCCCGGGATCACCCCGCACATCGGCCTGTACGAGGACCCGGACGACGACACCGTCACCGATCCCCTCGGTGACTACCTGGACTCCCTGGAGCGCGTCGGCCGCCTGGACCCGGCCGAGGTGCTGCCCGCGCACCAGCGGGCGTTCACCAATGCCCCCTCCCGCGTCCGCGAGCTCCTGGCCCACCACGAGGAACGCCTGACCGGCCTCCTCACCCTCCTCGCCGAGCCCGTCACCCCCTGGCGGCTCGCCGAGCGCATGGAGTGGAACCGCCCGTGGGCCCAGATCCCCTACGGCTCGCGCAACATCGCGGTCTCGGAGGCCGAGGCCCATGTGCGGCGCCTGGTGAAGCTGGGGCGAGCGGAGGCGGTGGCGGGCAGCGATCCGGTGACGTACGTGGCGGTGTGACCCGAGGGGTCCCCCGGCCGGGGGCCGGTAGAGTGGCCGGGTCGTCCTCACGTCCGCACAGGGGGAAGCCGGTGCGAATCCGGCGCTGACCCGCAGCCGTGTCCGACCTCGGTGGTCGGGAGCCGGAATGCCCGGTGCGGAACGTGACCGGCTCGCTTCATCGGGGCCCCCGATGAGCGGCACCGTCGAGGTATACGGAGCCGGAGCCGCCCGGAAGCCGTGCCCGCACGGCCCGTGCCGCCCCGCTCCCCGCAGGGAGAGGCAACCCGCCGCATCATGAACGTTCGCCGCAGCGCAGCGGTCCTGGCCGCCGTCGCCGTGTTCGGCTCGGCCGCCGCACCGGCCGCCTTCGCGGACGACGCGAAGCCGTCGCCCTCGACCGCGCTCCCTTCCGGCCTCTACGGCAAGACCGACCCCAAGTTCGACGGCGTCTTCCGCCAGTCGTACGCCCTGCTCGCCCAGCACACCGCGGGCGTCGAGCCCGCCGAGAAGGCCGTCGACTGGCTGACCGGGCAGCAGTGCGCGAGCGGCGGCTACGCGGCCTACCGCGCCGGCGCGAGCGAGCCCTGCGACTCCAAGACGCCGGTCGACAGCAACTCCACCGCCGCCGCCGTGCAGGCCCTCGCCGCGCTCGGCCACCAGGACAAGACGGTCAAGAAGAGCGTCCAGTGGCTGAAGTCCGTGCAGAACACGGACGGGGGCTGGGGCTACAACCCCGGCCTGCCCACCGACGCGAACTCCACCGGCATCGTGGTCGGCGCGCTCGTCGCCGCGGGCCAGAACCCCGCGGACGTCAAGTCCCAGGACGGCAAGTCGGCCTACGACGCGCTGCCGAAGCTCGTCATGGACTGCGGCAAGGAACACGGCGCCTTCGGCCTCGCCGACGCCAAGTCCAAGAAGCTCACGCCGAACGCCGACGCCACCGCGGCCGGTGTGCTCGGCAGCCTCGGCAAGGGCCTGGTCGTGGAGCCCGCCAAGAAGGCGGCGAACACCGCGCCCAAGTGCGCGAAGGCGGACACCGCCTCGCAGGCCGCGAGCAATGGCACGGGCTATCTCCTGAAGACGCTCGCCGACCAGGACGACCACCTGTCCGGCGCCGGTGACGTGCCGGACGTCGGCAACACCGCCGACTCCGTGCTCGCCCTCGCCGCCGCGGGACAGCAGGACCAGGCCAGGAAGTCCGCCCAGTGGCTCGCGGAGAACTCCGCGGACTGGGCGGAGAAGTCGGGCCCCGCCGCCTACGCCCAGCTGGTCCTCGCCGCCCACGCGGCGGGCATGGACCCGCGCGACTTCGGCGGCGCCGACCTCGTCAAGCAGCTCAACGCCCAGGGCCCGCCCCCGCAGACCGCCTCGAAGTCCCCGTCCGCCTCGGACTCCGACTCCGCCTCCGACCCGGACTCGGACGAGAAGAAGGACGAGGGCGTCAGCATCTGGTGGATCATCGGCGTCGGCATGGTCGCCGGCATCGGCATCGGCTTCCTGTACAGCGGCAACCGCAAGAAGCGGCAGCTGTGACGCGGGGCCGTGCGCGGCGCGGCCGCCCGGTGGTCGTGGCGTTCGTCGCCGCGCTGCTCGGCGTCCTCGCCGCCGCGCCCGCCCAGGCCGCCGACTACCGCTACTGGTCGTTCTGGGAGCGGTCCGGTACCACCTGGACGTACGCCAGTCAGGGGCCCGGCACCGCCCGGCCCGAGGACGGCGACGTGCAGGGCTTCCGCTTCTCGGTCTCCGACGACTCGAAGGACTCCGCCGAGCCGCGCGGCCCCGCCGACTTCAAGGAGATCTGCGCGAGCACTCCCGCCGAGGACGGCCGCAAGCGGGTGGCGCTGGTCATCGACTTCGGCACGCCCACGGACGCCCCCGTCGGCGAGACGCCGCCCGCACCCCGGATGGCCTGCGCTCGCGTCGCGGAGGACGCCACCAGCGCGGACGCCCTCGCCTCGGTCGCCAAGCCGCTGCGCTACGACAGCAAGGCGCTGCTCTGTGCCATCGACGGCTACCCGAAGTCGGGCTGCGGCGAGCTGGTCTCCACCGACACCCTGACCATCGAGGCGCGGCCGGAGACGGACGAGGACGAGGACGACGGCGGGCCCTCCCTCGGCATCGTCGCCGGGATCGCCGCGATCGTGCTGCTCGGCGGTGCCGCGTTCTGGCAGGCCCGGCGCCGCCGCGGCTGACGCGGGCCCGGGACACGGACAGCACGATGACGACGGACCACGGCAGCGGCGCGCCCGGCCTCCTGCGGCGCCGCCTCGCCCCCGAGGCGCACCGGGGCAACGCCCTGCACCCGGGCGCCTGGTGGCTGTGGGCGCTCGGGCTCGGCACCGCCGCGTCCCGGACGACCAACCCGCTGCTGATCGGGATGCTGATCGGCGTCGCGGGCTATGTCGTGGCGGCCCGGCGGACCTCGGCCCCATGGGCGAAGTCGTACGGCGCGTTCGTGAAGCTGGGTCTGATCGTCATCGGCATCCGGCTGGTCTTCGCGATCGTGCTCGGCTCGCCGATCCCGGGCACGCACATCCTCGTGACGCTGCCCGAGGTGCCGCTGCCCGACTGGGCCAAGGGCGTGCGGATCGGCGGCCGGGTCACGGCGGAGGGCCTGGTCTTCGCGCTCTACGACGGGATCAGGCTGGCGGGCCTGCTGATCTGCGTCGGTGCCGCCAACGCCCTCGCGAGCCCGTCCCGGCTGCTGAAGTCGCTGCCGGGCGCGCTGTACGAGGTGGGGGTCGCCGTCGTCGTGGCGATGACCTTCGCGCCGAACCTCGTCGCGGACGTGCAGCGGCTGCGGGCCGCGCGGCGACTGCGGGGGCGGTCGGACAGCGGGATGCGCGGGCTGCTCCAGGTCGGCCTCCCGGTCCTGGAGGGCGCCCTTGAGCGGTCGGTCGCGCTGGCCGCCGCGATGGACGCGCGCGGCTTCGGGCGCAGCGCGGCGGTACCGGTGGGCGTGCGCAGGCTCACCGCTGTGCTGACGCTGGGCGGTCTGACGGGCGTATGCGTGGGCGCGTACGGGCTGCTGACCGCGCAAGGCACGTCCTACGGGCTGCCCGCCCTGGCCGCCGGGCTGCTCGCCGCGCTCGCGGGGCTGCGGCTCGGCGGGCGCCGCGCCGTGCGCACCCGCTACCGGCCCGACGCGTGGGGCGTGCGGGCCTGGCTGGTCGCCGGCTCGGGTCTCGCCGTGGCGGGCCTGACGATCTGGGCCGCGTCGTACGACTTCACAGCCCTGCACCCCGGCGTCGTCCCGCTCGTCGCCCCGACGCTGCCGCTGTGGCCGGCGGCGGCAGCCTTGATCGGCCTGCTGCCCGCCGTCGTGGCACCGGTACCCACCGGGGAACAGGCCCCCGCCTCCGCCCCCGCACCCCTTCCCGTTCCTCCCGAGGAGACCTCATGATCCGCTTCGAGGACGTCTCCGTGACGTACGAGGGGAGCGCGGGGCCCACCATCCAGGGGGTCGATGTCGCCGTTCCCGAAGGCGAGCTGGTGCTGCTCGTCGGCCCGTCCGGGGTCGGCAAGTCGACGCTGCTCGGGACGGTCAGCGGGCTCGTGCCGCACTTCACCGGCGGCACGCTGCGCGGGCGGGTGACCGTGGCCGGTCGCGACACCCGTACGCACAAGCCCCGTGAACTCGCCGACATCGTCGGCACGGTCGGCCAGGACCCCCTCGCGCACTTCGTGACGGACACCGTCGAGGACGAGCTGGCCTACGGCATGGAGTCGCTCGGCCTCGCCCCCGAGGTGATGCGCAGGCGGGTCGAGGAGACCCTGGACCTGCTCGGCCTCGCCGAACTGCGCGACCGGCCCATCGCCACGCTCTCCGGAGGACAGCGCCAGCGCGTCGCGATCGGCTCCGTCCTCACCCCGCACCCACAGGTCCTCGTCCTCGACGAGCCGACCTCCGCGCTGGACCCGGCCGCCGCCGAAGAGGTCCTCGCCGTGCTCCAGCGGCTCGTCCACGATCTCGGCACGACCGTGCTGATGGCCGAGCACCGGCTTGAGCGGGTCGTGCAGTACGCGGACCAGGTGCTGCTGCTCGCGGCGCCGGGCGAGCCGCCGGTGCTCGGCGACCCGGCCGCGCTGATGGCCCGCTCGCCCGTGTATCCGCCGGTGGTCGCGCTCGGCCGCCTCGCGGGCTGGTCGCCGCTGCCGCTGACCGTGCGGGACGCGCGGCGCAGGGCGGGCGCGCTGCGGGAGAGGCTCGCCGAGGAGCGGCCACGCCAGGACACGACGGCCGTACGGCCCCCGGAGCGGGCCCCGGGCCGGTGGCGGCGGCCCCGGCTGCGCAGCGAACAACGTACGCCCGACCGGGCGGCACCCGCGGCACCCGCGGCGGCCGTCGAACGCCTCGCCGTGCGCCGCGGCCGCGTCGAGGCGCTGCGCCGCGTCGACCTCACCGTCACCTCCGGTGAGACCGTCGCCCTGATGGGCCGCAACGGCGCCGGCAAGTCGACCCTCCTGTCCACCCTGGTCGGCCTCCTCGAACCCACCTCGGGCACCGTCCGCGTCGGCGGCGCCGTCCCCCACCGCACCGCTCCCCGCCAGCTGATCCGGCACGTCGGCCTGGTCCCGCAGGAACCACGCGACCTGCTGTACGCGGACACCGTGGCCGCCGAGTGCGCCGCCGCCGACCGGGACGCGGACGCCGGGCCCGGCGCGTGCCGCGCCCTGGTGAGCGAGCTGCTGCCCGGCATCGCCGACGACACGCACCCCCGGGACCTCTCCGAGGGCCAGCGCCTCGCGCTCGCCCTGGCGATCGTGCTGACCTCGCGCCCTCCCCTTCTCCTCCTGGACGAGCCGACCCGCGGACTGGACTACGCGGCCAAGTCCCGCCTGGTCACGATCCTGCGGGGCCTCGCGGCCGAGGGACACGCGATCGTGCTGGCCACGCACGACGTGGAGCTGGCCGCCGAGATCGCCCACCGCGTGGTGATCCTCGCGGACGGCGAGATCGTCGCGGACGGCCCGACCCCGCAGGTCGTGGTCTCCTCACCGTCCTTCGCCCCGCAGGTCACGAAGATCCTGGCACCCCAGGAGTGGCTGACGGTGGCGCAAGTACGGCGGACGCTGGACGCGGCGCGGGCGCCGGATACGGAGCAGGCACCGGACGCGGGGCACGCGCCCCGCACGTCGGGCACAGCGGAGGGGGCCTCATGAGGGCCGTCCCCCGGGCCCGCGTGGGGGTCGCCCCGCGAGTTCGGCCCGTCCGCCTCGGGCCCCGCTCCGTCGCCGCGCTCGCGCTGGTCAGCGCGGTGGGCGTGGTCGCCTTCGGGTGGCCGCTCCTTGCGGGCCGCGGCTCGGGGTTCAGCGAGCACGCCGGGGACGCGCCCTGGCTGTTCGCGGCGCTGCTGCCGCTGCTGCTCGCCGTGGTCGTGGCGACCATCGCGGACGTCGGCCTGGACGCGAAGGCCATCGCCATGCTGGGCGTGCTGGCCGCCGCGGGCGCCGCGCTGCGGCCGCTGGGCGCGGGCACGGCGGGCATCGAGCCGATGTTCTTCCTGATGGTGCTGAGCGGGCGGGTGCTCGGACCCGGCTTCGGGTTCGTGCTCGGAGCGGTGTCGATGTTCGCGTCGGCGCTGCTCACCGGGGGCGTCGGCCCGTGGATGCCGTTCCAGATGCTGTCGATGGGCTGGGTCTGCATGGGCGCGGGGCTGCTCCCCGGCGCCGACAGTCTGCGGGGGCGCCGCGAGCTGTGGCTGCTCGCGGCGTACGGAGCGGTCTCCTCCGTCCTGTACGGCACGGCCATGAACCTCCAGGGCTGGCCCTACCTCGACAAGATGGCCACCGGCGTCTCCTTCATGCCGGGCGACCCCCTCACGGAGAACCTCGGCCGCTTCATCGCGTACTGCCTGGCCACCTCGCTCGGCTGGGACCTGCCCCGGGCCGTCGTCACGGTCCTGCTGAGCCTCGCGCTCGGACCGGCCGTCCTGAAGGCGCTGCGCCGGGCCACGCGCCGTGCGGCTTTCGAGGCGCCGGTCACATTCGAGGCGCCGAAGCCGTAGGGGTTCCTCAGCTCTCCGTCACATCGAGGCCCCGGATCCGTGAGGCCCCCCACAGGACCTTGGTCCTCTACTAAGCAGGCCAGTAGCTGCCGCAGCTTGACGTACACGCATCAATCACCGGGCTGACCTGGGGATTGAGAGCCACGTCACAGACGGGACATTCGGCGCGAGTGCGGCTTCCACTAGTAAAGGGGGGCATTGCGGCGGCGCCCCGGCCCTGTTTCTCTGGAGGAGTCGCAAGGCGCCGACGACCCCCTCGGGGCTCGGCGCCTCCGTATGTCCCCCACGTACCACGCATACGGCGCGACAACCCTGTCCCCCACCAGAAGGTCCTCTGTGTCCGCCTCGCTCATCCGCCGCATCGCTTCTCCGAAGAAGGCCATCACCGGCGGCATCGTCGCCGCAGCCGCCACCGGCATGGTCTTCGCCGCGGCCCCGGCCCAGGCAGCCACCCCGACCACCGCGAAGGCCGCCGCCCCGGCCGCCGCTCCCGCCGCCGCCCCGACGTCCGCCAAGGCGATCGCCAAGAAGATGATCCCGGACCCCGCGCAGTTCGCCGCGTTCGACAAGATCGTCTCGCACGAGAGCGGCTGGGACATCAACGCGACGAACTCCTCCTCCGGCGCCTACGGCCTGGTCCAGGCGCTGCCCGCCTCGAAGATGGCCTCGGCGGGCTCCGACTGGAAGACCAACCCCGAGACGCAGATCGAGTGGGGTCTGAACTACATGAACGACCGCTACGGCAGCCCCGTCGGCGCGTGGAACCACTGGCAGGCCAACGGCTGGTACTGAGCCTTGGGGCGGCTGCCCTGAGCGGCTCCACCGGGCACCGGAGTATCACCGGCTTCGCCGAGTTCGTCCTCAAACGCCGGAGGGGCTGGATCATCCAGCCCCTCCGGCGTTTCCTGTGTCTACAGACGCTGAATGATCGTTCCTGTCGCCACCGCCCCGCCCGCGCACATCGTCACCAGCGCGAACTCCTTGTCCCGCCGCTCCAGCTCATGCAGGGCCGTGGCGATGAGCCGCGCCCCCGTCGCCCCCACCGGATGGCCGAGGGCGATCGCGCCCCCGTTCACGTTCACCTTCTCCAGGTCCTGGCCGAAGACCTGCGCCCAGCTCAGCACCACGGACGCGAACGCCTCGTTGATCTCGACGATGTCGATGTCCTTGAGGGACATCCCCGCCTTGCCGAGCACGGCCCGCGTCGCGTCGATCGGGCCGTCCAGGTGGAAGTGCGGGTCCGCGCCGACCAGGGCCTGAGCGACGATCCGGGCCCGGGGCCTCAGCTTCAGGGCCCGCGCCATCCGCTTCGACGCCCACATGATGGCCGCCGCGCCGTCGGAGATCTGCGAGGAGTTCCCGGCGGTGTGCACGGCCGTCGGCATGACCGGCTTGAGCCCGCCGAGGCCCTCCATCGTCGTGTCGCGCAGCCCCTCGTCCCGGTCGACGAGCCGCCACATGCCCTGCCCGGCGGCCTGCTCCTCCTCCGTGGTGGGCACCTGGACGGCGAACGTCTCCCGTTTGAAGCGCTCCTCGGACCACGCCGTGGCCGCCCGCTCCTGCGAGATGAGGCCGAGCGAGTCCACGTTCTCGCGGGTGAGGCCGCGCTTGCGGGCGATGCGCTCGGCGGCCTCGAACTGATTAGGCAGGTCGACGTTCCACTCGTCGGGAAAGGGCTTCCCGGGTCCGTGCTTGGAGCCGGAGCCGAGCGGCACCCGCGACATCGCCTCCACACCGCAGCTGATCCCGACGTCGATGACCCCGGCCGCCACCATGTTCGCGACCATGTGACCGGCCTGCTGCGAGGAGCCGCACTGGCAGTCCACCGTCGTCGCCGCCGTCTCGTACGGAAGCCCCATGGTGAGCCAGGCCGTGCGCGTGGGGTTCATGGACTGCTCCCCGGCGTGGGTCACCGTGCCGCCGACGATCTGCTCGACGCAGTCGGCGTGGATGCCGGTGCGTCCGAGGAGTTCGCGGTAGGTCTCCCCGAGCAGATAGGCGGGGTGGAGGTTGGCGAGCGCGCCCGCGCGCTTGCCGATGGGGGTGCGTACGGCTTCGACGATGACAGGTTCCGCGGCCATGGGGCTGGTCCTCTCCGTCCACGTCCCGCGAGCCGTCCCGGCGCCTCGCGAGAGGAACTAGTACGCGTTCTAGTTCTGTTCAGCAGTCTGCTGAGCCGGACCCCGGCGCCGCAAGGGTCTTGCACGCACCTTGCGCCGGACCCGCACGGAACCGGCCGCGCCCTGGGCCTTGCCACTTGTAGAACCCGTTATTACCTTGCGAGCCAAGCGTCATGTCCTGATGGCCCGTCAGAACCCAGCCCACGCCAGGAGTTGCCGATGCCCTGTCCAGCGCTTCCCGACGGGTTCGACTTCACCGACCCCGACCTGCTTCAAGACCGCGTACCCCTCCCGGAGTTCGCACAGCTGCGGCAGACGGAACCGGTGCGCTGGATCGTCCAGCCGCCCCGCGTCTCCGGATTCGACGACGCGGGCTACTGGGCCGTCACCCGGCACGAGGACGTCAAGTACGTCTCGACGCACCCGGAGTTGTTCTCCTCGAACGTCAACACGGCGATCATCCGCTTCAACGAGACGATCAGCCGGGACCAGATAGACGTCCAGAAGCTGATCATGATCAACATGGACCCGCCCGAGCACACCCGGGTCCGGCAGATCGTGCAGCGCGGCTTCACTCCCCGCGCGATTCGCTCGCTGGAGGACGCCCTGCGCCGGCGTGCCGCCTCCATCGTGGCGACGGCGCTGGAGAACGCGGGCCCCGACGGCGCCTTCGACTTCGTGACGAACGTCGCCGTCGAACTGCCGCTCCAGGCCATCGCCGAGCTGATCGGCGTACCGCAGGAGGACCGCTCCAAGATCTTCGACTGGTCCAACAAGATGGCCGGGTACGACGATCCTGAGTACGCCATCACCGAGGAGATCGGCGCCGAGGCGGCACTGGAGATCGTCAGCTACGCGATGAACCTCGCCGCGGCCCGCAAGGAGCGCCCGGCGAAGGACATCGTCAGCCAGCTGGTGGCGGCGGAGGACGAGGGGAACCTCTCCGGCGACGAGTTCGGCTTCTTCGTGATCCTGCTCGCCGTGGCCGGCAACGAGACCACCCGCAACGCCATCACCCACGGCATGCACGCCTTCCTTTCCCACCCGGACCAGTGGGAGCTCTACAAGCGCGAGCGCCCCGCGACCACGGCGGAGGAGATCGTGCGCTGGGCGACCCCGGTCGTCTCCTTCCAGCGCACCGCGACGCAGGACACCGAGCTGGGCGGCGCCGAGATCAAGCGGGGCGACCGCGTCGGCATCTTCTACTCCTCCGCCAACCACGACCCCGACGTCTTCGAACACCCCGACGCGTTCGACATCACCCGCGACCCCAACCCGCATCTGGGCTTCGGCGGCGGCGGCCCGCACTTCTGCCTCGGCAAGTCCCTCGCGGTCCTGGAGATCGACCTCATCTTCAACGCGATCGCCGACGCCATGCCCGGCCTGCGGCTGGTTTCCGACCCCCGCCGACTCCGCTCCGCCTGGCTCAACGGCGTCAAGGAGCTGCGGGTCAGCACCGGCTGACCCGCCTCTCGGGAGCAGCCCGTTCAGCACATCGGGTCAACTCGCTTTACGCAACCAACGTTTCCGTTGCGTGCCGCGTCTTGAGAGGTGAACCTTGCCTTTCCAAGACTTCGAACGGAAACGGTGGCCGTGGTCTCTGCCGAGTTCTCGATCGCCCCGCCCGGCAGCAAGCCCACCGAGCGGAAGTCCTCCTTCCGGACCTTCTGCCGACGGCACCGCGTCCCGCTGCTCGCCACCGTCCCCACCCTTCCCCTGTACGCGGTGTGGGCGGCGTTCCTCGCGACGGGCGGCGGCGATCTCGCCGCGCAGGAGGCCTGGGCGCGGTTCGCCTCCGAGCACGGCGCGACCGCGTACAACCTCTTCTGGTACGGCGGTATGCACACCGCCAACTACAGCCTGATCTCGCCCTATCTGATGGCCGCCGTCGGCGTGAGGACCGTGACGGTGCTCTCCGGGATCGCGGGCGCCTGGCTGGTCGCCGCGCTCATCGAGCGCACCGGCGTCCGCAGGCCCCTGTGGCCCGCGGTGCTCGCCTCGCTAGGCGTGTGGTGCAACGTCGCCTCGGGGCGCACGACGTTCGCGCTCGGCCTCGCCTTCGCCTTCGCGGCCTGCCTGGCGCTCGTACGGGAGCGGCGCGCGGTCACCGCCGTGATGTGCGCGGCGCTGGCCACCATGGGGTCACCGGTGGCGGGCCTCTTCCTGGTCGTCGCGGGCGCGGCCTACTTCTTCGTACGCGACTGGGGGCGCGCCGCGGCGCTCATCGTGCCGCCCTTCCTGGTCGTGGCGACCACGACGGTGCTCTTCCCGTTCAGCGGTGAGCAGTTGATGCCGTTCGACCGGATCTTCCCACCGGTGATCTTCAGTCTCGCGCTGATCATCGCGGGCCCCCGCGAGTGGCGGGTGCCGCGCTGGGGGGCGGCCGTGTACGCGGTCGGGACGGTGCTGACGTATCTCATCCCCTCCCCGATCGGCACCAACGTCGAGCGCCTCGCGGAGCTGGTCGGTCCCGCCGCGCTGCTCGCGGCGCTGCTCGCCCCGGGGCGCGACCGGGCGCGGCGGATCGCGCTGACGGTGGCGCTGGTGCTCTCCTCGGCCTGGGTGGTCCAGAAGACCGCCGACGACCTCACGGTGTCCACGAAGGTGCCCGGCTGGGCGGCCGACACCCAGGGCGTGGTGCGGGAGCTGGAGCGGCTGCGGGCCGACCGGACGCGCGTCGAGGTGGTCCCGGCCCGCAACCACCGCGAGGCGACCGCCCTCGCGCCCTACGTGAACATGGCGCGCGGCTGGAACCGCCAGCTCGACATCGAACGCGGCCGCCTCTTCTACGACGGGACGTTCTCGGCGGCCACCTACCGCGCGTGGCTCGACAGATGGGCCGTGGGGTACGTCGTACTGCCCTCGGGCCGGCCGGACGGCCCCGCCGAGGACGAGGCGGAGCTGGTGGCGAGCGGCCCCGAGTGGCTGGAGCCGGTGTGGAAGGACGCGCACTGGCGGATCTTCCGGGTGAGGAATCCGGTGCCGCTGGTGTCGGAGCCCGCCTCCGTCGTCCGCACCACAGGCTCCGACGTGGTCGTACACGTCCCGGAGCGCGGCTCGGTGACGGTCCGCCTCGTGTACTCGCCGTGGCTGCGGGCCGAGGGGGCCTGCCTGAAGCGGCAGGGCGAGTTCACGCGTCTCTCGGTGCCCGCGCCGGGCACCTACCGGATCAGCTCTGGGTACGGCCCTTCGCCGAGTCCTTCGACATGTCGATGACGGGCGGCGCCCCGGCGCCCACGGCGGCCTTCAGGGGCTCTCGCACCCGCGGGCCCGACAGCAGGTAGGTGAGGCCGAAGCCCGCGCCGACGACGGCCGCGCCGCCCACCGCGTCGAGCACCCAGTGGTTGCCGGTGCCCACGATCGCGCAGAGCGTGAAGAAGGGGTGCAGCAGGCCGAGCGCCCTCAGCCACCACTTCGGCGCGAGGACCACGATGACCAGACCGCACCACAGGGACCAGCCGAAGTGCAGCGAGGGCATCGCCGCGTACTGGTTGGTGAGGTCGGTCAGCGTGCCGTAGTTCGGCTTGGTGAAGTCCTGCACGCCGTGCACGGTGTCGATGAAGCCGAGGTCCGGCATCAGGCGCGGCGGGGCGAGCGGGTAGGCCCAGAAGCCGATGAGCGCGAGGACCGTCGCGAAGCCGAGCGCGGAGCGCGCCCAGCGGTACTCGGCGGGGCGGCGCACGTAGAGGACGGCGAGGACGGTCAGCGGCACCACGAAGTGGAACGACGTGTAGTAGAAGTTGAAGAAGTCCTCCAGCCGGCCGGTTCGCACCGTGAGGTGGTTGAACCAGTGCTCGACGTCGAGGTACAGGAACCGCTCGATCGCGTGGACCTGCTCGCCGTGGTGCTCGGCGGTGGCTCGGGCCCCGGAGATGGTGCCGCCGGTCGCGGCGAGCCTGACCTGCTGGTACGCGGAGTAGCCGACGCGGATCAGGAGCAGTTCGAGGAGCAGGTTCGGGCGGGTCAGGACGCGCCGCCAGAACGGGATCAGCGGTACCCGGCTCCAGCGGGCGGCGACGGGCGCGGCGTAGTCCGTGGGGATCGGGCTGCGGTACTGCGGGTGCGTGCGGGAGAGGAACGGTACGACGGTGGCGGCGGCGAGCGCCGCGATCAGCACGACGTTGTCGCGGACCGGCTCGGTGACCGGCATGTTCGGCAGCATCATCTTGGCGGGCAGCGTCGACACGAGAACGACGGCGATGGGCCACATGTACCGGTCGGACCGGCGCTTGCCGACCCGGCCGGCCACCGCGAAGAGCACCCACAGGAGCTGGTGCTGCCAGGTCGTCGGCGACACCGCGACCACGACGCAGCCGGTGATCGCGACGGCCAGGAGGAGCTGCCCGTCCTTGGCGTAGCGCACGGCGCGGCGCAGGCCGAGGAAGGCGACGGCCACGCTCAGGGCGAGGAAGAGCCCCGTCTCCAGGGGGCCTTCGAGGCCGAGGCGGAGCAGCATGCCGTGCAGTGACTGGTTGGCGTCGGCGTCCGGGCTGGCGCCGAGGCCCGCTCCGGCGAGGTGATGTATCCAGTACGTCCACGAGTCGTGCGGCATCGCGGCCCAGGCGAGCGCCGTGCAGGCGGCGAAGGTGACGCCGGTGGACGCGGCGGCCCTCTTGCGGCCGGTGAACCAGAGCAGCCCGGCGAAGAGCAGCATGGTCGGCTGGAGCGCCGCGCCGACGCCGATGAGGACGCCGCTGGCCCGCTCGCCGCGGACGGCGAAGAGGCCGAGCAGTACAAGGAGGACCGGGAGGATGCTGGTCTGGCCGAGGTACAGGGTGTTGCGCACCGGCAGCGAGAGGATGAGCAGGCTGATCGCCATGGGGGCGGCGAGGAGCGAGGTGCGCCGGGAGACGGGCTGCGGCAGGGCGCGGGCGGCGACGAGGCCGAGGACGACGACGAGGCCGAGTGTGCCGAAGGTCCAGGCCCAGCCGAGCGCCTGTTCCCCCGAGCGGGCGAGGGGTTTGAGGACGAGCCCGGCGAAGGGGGTGCCGGTGAACCTGTCCGCGTCGTAGAGGGAGCCGTTGACGTGCAGGACGCCGCTGGGCCCGACCCAGGTCTCCAGGTCGATGAGGCGCTCGCCCTCGGGGGTGCGCAGGACGGCGGCCACCTGCCGGATCGCCAGGACGGCGGCGATCAGCCAGAGAACGACACGGATCGCACCGATCCGCGCCTCGGGTTCACCGGCCTGTCCCGCCTGTCCCGCCCCGAAGGCCTCGCCCGGTCGCCTGCGCTCAACATTCACCACGCCCCGTCGGCCCTCCCGCCCCATTCGTCATGTCTGCGGCCCTCTCTGTGAAGGTCCCGAGTGCGGCCCGGTCGTGGTGGGCCGGTGCGGCCCGGTCGTGGTGGGCCCGGAGAGTCCGCGTCCCTGCTGTAGGACGCACGCAACCGCCATGTCACCTGGCAGCCATATCGTTTTCTATCGGCTTTTCGCCGACGCGCCCAACCGCCGGACCGCCGAGGGGGCGGTTCCTGGCCGGGGCAGCGAAATAGATCACAAGTACACCTTGTCGCCCGTACCGGAAGAAACACTGTTTGACCTGGCTGGCAGCCATTTTCGAGCCGTTTGTGGCGAACCGTGCACCGAACGTAACGATGGTTCGTGCCCCTATGGTCGATTTCGGGCCGCCCCGGTTTCCGTGGGCGGCCCCGCCCTTGTCGTCCACCGAAAGCAGGCGAGCGAACCCTTGGCGAGCGCCACACCCGTCGTACTCCGGAAGCCCCCGTCCGCTCCGGGGCCCGCCCCCCGGCCCTCGGACACCGCAGCCCCGGACGCCACCGCAGGCGTCACCGTCACCGACCCCGCGATGGTCAAGCGCGCGGTGAAGGCGGCCGCCCTCGGCAACGCGATGGAGTGGTTCGACTTCGGCGTCTACAGCTACATCGCCGTGACGCTGGGCAAGGTCTTCTTCCCCTCGGGCAACCCCACCGCCCAGCTGCTCTCCACGTTCGGTGCCTTCGCCGCGGCCTTCCTGATCCGGCCGCTCGGCGGCATGGTCTTCGGCCCGCTCGGCGACCGCGTGGGCCGCCAGAAGGTCCTCGCCATCACCATGATCATGATGGCGGCGGGCACGTTCGCGATCGGCCTGATCCCGTCCTACGCCTCGATCGGCGTGGGCGCCCCGATCCTGCTGCTCCTCGCCCGCCTGGTGCAGGGCTTCTCGACGGGCGGCGAGTACGCGGGTGCCTCCACGTTCATCGCCGAGTACGCCCCCGACAAGAAGCGGGGCTTCCTCGGCAGCTGGCTGGAGTTCGGCACGCTGGCGGGTTACATCGGCGGCGCGGGCCTGGTCACCCTCATGACGGCTCTGATGTCATCCGATGACCTGCTCTCCTGGGGCTGGCGCATCCCCTTCCTGATCGCGGGCCCGATGGGTCTGATCGGCCTCTATCTGCGGATGCGGCTGGAGGAGACCCCGGCGTTCGCCGCCGAGCTGGAGAAGGCCCACAAGGACGAGCAGGCCCGCGCGAAGGTACGCCTGCGCGACATGGTCACCGGGCAGTGGAAGGCGCTCCTTCTCTGCATGGGTCTGGTCCTGGTCTTCAACGTCACGGACTACATGCTGCTCTCGTACATGCCGAGCTATCTGACCAGCGAACTGAAGTACGACGAGACGCACGGCCTCCTCGTCATCCTGGCCGTCATGGCGCTGATGATGTGCGCCCAGCCGTTCGTCGGCGCGCTCACGGACCGGGTGGGCCGCCGCCCGGTGATCGCCACGGGCTGTGCGGGCTTCCTGCTCCTGTCCGTCCCCGCCCTGCTCCTGATCCGCGAGGGCTCGCTCTGGGCGATCGGCCTGGGCCTGGCGGCCCTCGGCCTGCTCCTGGTCTGCTTCACGGCCTCCATGCCCTCGGCCCTCCCCGCCCTCTTCCCCACCAAGGTCCGCTACGGCTCGCTCTCCATCGGCTTCAACATCTCCGTCTCGATCTTCGGCGGCACGACACCGCTGGTGGTGACGGCCCTGATCGGCGCGACGGGCGACAAGATGATGCCCGCGTATTACATGATGGCGGCGGCGGTGGTGGGCGGCATCGCCGTCTGGTACATGACGGAATCGGCGGGCAGGCCGCTGCCGGGGTCACCGCCGGCGGTTGAAGGGTGACCGGCCGCACAACTTCAGCCCCTCCGGCGTTTGAGGAGCGGGGTTATTCGAGGAGCGGGGTCAGGGGCGGAGCCCCGGGAACGGTGCCGCTCATCTCCAACACCAAGTATGCGAGCGCCCACTGACAACCGACCCCCCGCCCGGCTAGTCTCCTTAGCGAAACTAACTAGACAGTCGAAGGGAACGTACATCCGCATGAACCCGCAGCAGTGGAACTCCGTCGACGACTACTTCACCGACCTCCTCGCCCCGGCCGACGAGACCCTGGCCGCCGCCCTCCGCGACAGCGAGGCGGCCGGCCTGCCGCCGATCAGCGTGACCCCGAACCAGGGCAAGCTCCTCCAGCTCCTCGCCCGGACGCAGGGCGCCCGCCGCGTCCTGGAGATCGGCACTCTCGGCGGCTACAGCACGATCTGGCTGGCCCGCGCCCTGCCCGCCGACGGCCATCTCGTCACCCTGGAGTACAAGCCCGAGCACGCCGATGTGGCCCGCGGCAACCTCGCCCGCGCCGGGCTCGACAAGCTCACCGAGATCCGCGTCGGCCCCGCTCTGGAGTCGCTCGCCGCGCTCGGTGCCGAACACACCGAGAACCCCGCGCCCTTCGACTTCGTCTTCATCGACGCCGACAAGGCCAACAACCCGCACTACGTGGAGTGGTCGCTCAAGCTGACCCGCCCCGGCAGCCTCATCGTCCTCGACAACGTCGTGCGCGGCGGGGCCGTCGCCGACCCCGCCGACCCGGACCCGAGCGTGCGCGGCACCCGCGCCGCGCTCGACATCATGGCGCGGCACCCGAAGCTCAGCGCGACGGCGGTGCAGACGGTGGGCACCAAGGGGTACGACGGCTTCGCGCTGGCCCGCGTGCTGGACTGACGGCGCGGCGCACACACCCTGCGCCTACGAAGCCCCTGCGCCTACGGAGCGCGCACCCGCCCCTCAACCCTCGTGATAGAAGCCGACGTTCACACTCCGCGGCCCCGACCTGTCCTGGATGACCACCTCGCCCGAGCCGCCCCTGGAGAGCGGCGCCACCCCTCCGTACGCGAGGGGCCGCGCCGCCCCCTCGGAAACCACCCGCACCTCGGAGGCGGGGTCGGGGTTCGAGCCGTGCAGCCAGGTCACGGACCAGGCCCCGTCGGGCCCGCAGCGGAACTCCAGGTGCGTACGGGACACGAACAGCCAGTCGCCCGGCGTCACCAGACGGCACACGCCCGCGTCGCGCCCCACGCGCAGCACCGCGCCCGGCTCGCTCGGCGCGTCGGCCATGAGCATGCCCGCGGTCGCGCCCGCGTCCGCCCCGGACACCGAGGCCATCGTCAGCTCCAGCACGTACGTACGCTCCTTCAACTCGGGGCGGCGCGAACGTGGTTGACCGTCGCGCGCTGCCGCATCTTAGGTCGCGCCCCGGGCGGACGCACGACCCTCCTGGGACAATGCACACATGACTGAGCGCAAGCCACCTGGAGTCGACTTCGAGTCCTGGATCGACAAGCAGATCCGCGAGGCGGAGGAACGCGGCGATTTCGCCTCTCTGCCGGGGAAGGGCAAACCGCTGCCGGAGGGCCCCGATCCCACGTACGACGAGATGTGGTGGGTCAAGCAGAAGATGGCCCGCGAGGGCCTCTCCTACCTCTCCCCCACGCTCGCCCTGCGCAAGGAGGCCGAGGACACGCTGGCCGCCGCCGCAGACGCCCCGTCCGAACGCATGGCGCGCAAGCTCGTGACGGACCTCAACGAGAAGATCCGCGCCGCCCTGCGCACCCCACCGCCGGGACCACCGCTCGGCCTCACCCCGTACGACGTCGACGAAGTGGCGCGCGACTGGCGGGAGCGCCACCCCGCCTGAGCCCGCGCCCGGCGCCGTCCGTGCCGTTCGCCCGGCCCGGACCGCGCCGTTTGACGGCCCGCTTCCTGGCAACTCGCCCCGGGGACAGGTGCGAGGCCCGCACGCCGCGCCTCGCGCCGCACCGCAAGGCCCACCCCCGGGAAGGCACCCATCCATGTCCACAGTCATGATCATCGTTCTGATCGTGGTCGTCGTCGCCCTCGCCGCCGCCGCGTTCGTGCTGTACCGCAGGCGCCGGAACGCGGGCGGCGGCCACAGCCTCAAGCGCCGCTTCGGGCCCGAGTACGACCGTGCGGTCGCCCGGCACGACGGCGACACCAGGGCGGCCGAACGCGACCTCGGCGAGCGTGTGAAGCGGCACGGCGCCCTGCGGACGCGGCCGTTGGAGTCCGCGGCGCGTGAGCAGTACTCCGCCCGCTGGAACCTCGCCCAGGAGCGGTTCGTCGACTCCCCGCGCGAGGCCGTGGCCGAGGCGGACCGGCTCATCGCCGAACTGGCCGGGGCGCGCGGCTTCCCCGACGCCGGCCACTACGAGGACCAGCTCGACGCGCTCTCCGTGCACCACGCGACCCACGTCCACGGCTACCGCAGGGTGCACCGCGCGGCGCTCGACACGACGGGCGCCGAGGAGAGCCGCACCGGCACCGAGGAGATGCGCGCGGCCATGATCGAGGCGCGGGCGCTCTTCGACGACCTGATCGCGGACCACCCCGACCGCTCCGCCACGGCACGCTCGGGCAAGCACACGTCCGGCAAGCGTTCGACCGGCATCACCCGAAGGGGAGTTCAGCATGGCTGACACGACGCTGTTCCCGCCCGCCGACCGCGACAAGCTGACCCTGCGCCTCCAGAACGCCGTCAACGGCTTCGTCGACGGTCCGCGCGGCGCGGTCGAGGAGGTCGACCACGTCCTGGAGGACGCCATCGCCCGCCTCACCGACACCCTGGCCGAACGCCGCCGCGTCCTGCGCTCGTCCTGGCAGACCACCCCGGCCCGGAGCGCACCGGACGGCGGCGCGCCTCCGGCCGCCGGGGTCGCGCCGGGCGGCGCACTGGCCACCGAGGGCGCCCCGGCCGAGTCCTCGGCCACCGACACCGAACAGCTCCGCCTGGCCCTGCGCGACTACCGCGAGACGGCCGAGCGCCTGCTACGACTCTGAGGCCCGAACGGCATGCGTGCGTACGTGCGTACGTGCGTACGTGCGTACGTGCGTACGTGCGTACGGCAGGATGGTCCGCATGAGCATCGTGAAGATAAACGCCCTCACCGTCCCCGAGGAACAGCGCGAGGTCCTGGAGAAGCGCTTCGCGTCCCGCGCGGGCGCGGTGGAGAACTCCGACGGCTTCGAGTGGTTCGAGCTGCTCCGCCCCATCGAGGGCACGGACCAGTACCTCGTCTACACCCGCTGGCGCGACGAGGCCTCCTTCCAGGCGTGGATGGAGGGCCCGATGAAGGCCGCGCACCAGGGCGGCGGCGCGGGCGGCGCGGGCGGCGGTGAGCGGCCCAAGCCCGCCGCGTCCGGCTCCACGGTCTGGTCCTTCGAAGTGGTCCAGCAGGCCGCCCCCAAGAACTGAGCAAGAACCGTGACCGGCAGCTGACCGGTCCGGCCCGGAGGGCGCCCCGCGAGTCGATCCGCTTGCGGGGCGCCGTCCTTGTGCCCGGACAATGGCGCCATGACCTCCCGCGCTCCCGCCCGCAACGCCTCCTGGCCCGTCGCTCCCGAGGCGTACGACTCGCCCGTGGCCGCCGCGCTGTGGCGCGCGTACTACACCGAGGTCAGCGACCGCTGGAGCGTGAGGTCGCCGCGGAGTCCGGGGCCGATCTCGCGCCGCCGGACGGGGCGCCGCTCATGGGTACGGGGACGAGCCCGTGGACCCGGCCGGTACGAGGAGATCGAGCCGTACGGAGAGCGCATGTACGCCGAGCATTGGTACGGCAAGAGGCTGACGGGCTGACGGGCTGATGTCAGGACAGCACGCAGCTCACGTCACACCGTCGGGATCACGCCGCCTTGACCACCGTCGCCCCGCCACTGTGCGGCCGCTCCGACTCCGATCCGCACAGCTCCCCGCTCAGCTGCTCGACCAGCTGGACGAGGTCGGTCGGGCGTTCCGGTCCCCACCAGTCGCCGAGCAGTTCCGCCAGGGACTCCTCGCGGGCCTTGGCCAGCTTCTTCGCGACCTCGCGGCCGCGGTCGGTCAGGAACATCTCCAGGCCGCGGCGTTCGGCGAGGCGCCTCTCCTCCACCTGGCGGGCGGCCGCCGTGATGACGCTCAGCGGCACGGTGGTGCGTTCGGCGAGCACGCCGGGTTCGACGGAGCCGTGCCGGGCGACGCGCAGGAGCAGCCAGCTGGCCGCCGGCAGCAGGTCGTATCCGGCCCGCACGGTGATGTTCTCGTAGATCTCCCGTCGGCCCTCCCGCGTCCCCAGGACCGAGAGAGCCCGCGCCACCTCGTCGTACGAGGAGCGTTCGACGGGGTTGCTGGCCAGCGTCTGCGTCGTGTCGGGCGCCGTGACGGAGCCGCGCAGCTTGTCCTCGCGCAGGAACCAGGCGAGGACGAAGGCGACCACCGCGACCGGCGCCGCGTACAGGAAGACGTCCGTGATCGCCGAGGCGTACGCGTGCAGGGCGCTGGGCCGCAGACCGGCGGGGAGCTGTGCGATGCCGCGCGGGTCGGCCTCCAGGGTGCTGACGCCGACGCCGGGCGGCAGCCGCTGCCCGGCGAGGGCGTCGGTCAGCTTGTCGCCGAGGCGGTTGGTGAAGATCGTGCCGAAGATCGCGACGCCGAAGGACGCGCCGATCGAGCGGAAGAAGGTCGCGCCTGATGTGGCGACGCCCAGATCCTCGTAGCTGACCGCGTTCTGCACGATGAGCACGAGCACCTGCATGACCAGGCCGAGGCCCAGGCCGAAGACGAAGAAGTACACGCTCATCTCGGCCGTGGAGCTGTTCTCGTCGAGCTGGTGGAGGAGGATCAGGCCGAGCGCGGTGACGGCCGTGCCCGCGACGGGGAAGACCTTCCAGCGGCCCGTGCGGCTGACGATCTGTCCGGAGCCGGTCGTCGACAGGAGCATGCCGACGACCATCGGCAGCATGTGCACGCCCGACATGGTCGGCGAGACGCCCTGCACGACCTGGAGGAACGTCGGCAGATACGTCATCGCCCCGAACATCGCGAAGCCCACGATGAAGCTGATGACCGCGGAGAGCGTGAAGGTGCGGATGCGGAACAGCTTCAGTGGGAGCACCGGCTCCGCGGCCTTGCGCTCCACGGCCACGAAGGCGACGGCGAGGACCGCGCCGAGCACCGCGAGGCCGATGATCTGCGGCGATGCCCAGCTCCACGTGGTGCCGCCGAGCGAGGCGACAAGGACGAGGCAGGTGGCGACCGACGCGATGAGGAACGTACCCAGGTAGTCGATGGTGTGCTTGGTGTCGCGCACCGGGATATGCAGCGTGGTGGCGATGACCAGGAGGGCGATCACTCCGATGGGCAGGTTGATGTAGAAGACCCAGCGCCAGCTGAGGTGCTCGGTGAAGAGGCCGCCGAGCAGCGGTCCGAGCACGCTGGTCGCGCCGAAGACCGCGCCGAACAGGCCCTGGTACTTGCCGCGTTCGCGCGGTGAGACGAGGTCGCCGACGATCGCCATGGACAGCACCATGAGTCCGCCGCCGCCGAGGCCCTGCAGCGCGCGGAAGCCGATGAGCTGCGGCATGTTCTGCGCCATGCCGCACAGCGCCGAGCCGACCAGGAAGATCAGGATCGCGGTGAGGAACAGCTTCTTTCGGCCGTACTGGTCACCGAGCTTTCCCCAGAGCGGCGTCGCGGCCGTCGCGGCCAGCATGTACGCGGTGACGACCCAGGACAGGTGGTCCATGCCGCCCAGCTCGCTGACGATCGTCGGCAGGGCGGTCGAGACGATGGTCTGGTCGAGGGCGGCGAGCAGCATGCCGAGAAGCAGCGCGCCGATGGAGACCAGTACGCCGCCGGGCGGATGCCCGTTCGCTCCCTGACCGTGCGCGGGGTCGGGGCCGTGCCCCGCGGGGCGGGCGCTGACGTCCTGGCTCATGGGCACCTCCTGGGAGTCCGGAATCCGCCTAGGGCTGAGGGTGCTCCTCCTCCATCGTGGTCCGTGTGACCGGTTATGGCCTGTTGAAGCCTCGGTCTGCATAATCGCTGGAGTTCTCGGGGCGGGCGGGGCGCGGGAGGGCAGGGGTGCGGCGATGACCGGACAGAACGGGCAGCGGTGCCCTCGTTGCGGGGCGACGCGCCCTCTGGGCACCGCGCCGGCGTGCGGCTGCGCACGCCACGCGGCGGACGCGGCACACCGCACACGCTCCGAGGAGGCAGCGGCCGCGGAGGACTACGACCCCCTACGGATACGCCCCTACGTCTCCCTGCCGGGCCCGGAGACGGACGACCCGCCGGCCACGGGCGGACCTAGCGGCGGGCCGGCGCCGTCCGAGCCTTCCCCAAGGGGGAAGGGGCCCGCGCCGGACGCCGATGCGGGTCGCCCGGCCGGGGGCCGACGCAGGGGCACGCCCGTGGCTTCCCGGCCGGGCAGCGGACCGGTGCCGCCCGCGCCGCCCACGCCTCCCCGGCCGGAGAAGGGGGTGCCGCCGGGCCCCACGGACGTACGCCGCTCAGGCGAGACCGAGGCCGGGACCGGGACCGGGGTGGTGTCTCTGCCGGCCGGGAGGTCTGGTCGGGAGGCTGTCACGTATGCGGGCGCGGACCGGAGGCGTCGGTACGTCCTGTTCGGGGGAGCCGGCGCCGGTGCCGTGGCGGTCGTTGCCGCTGCTGTCGTCTTCGCGAGCGGGCTCTTCTCCTCGGCCGCCGATCAGCCGGTCCGGGACCGCGCGCTGCCGGACGCCCCCACGCCGGCCCTCGCGGAGCCGACGAAGCCCGCCCCGCCCTCGGCGAAACGGTCCGCGTCCCCCAGCCCCACCCCGTCCGCCACGCCGCACGCCGCGCCGGCCCCTCCCACGGCCAAGCGCTCGGCACCGCCGCGGACCCCGTCGTCATCGCCGCCGCCGTCGACCGCGCGGGCGACGGGCTCGGTGGGCGCGACGCCCTCCGGCGGGCCGGTCGCCCGGACGGCCACCCTCAGCGAGGGCGACAAGGGCCCCGGGGTCGCGGAGCTACAGCACCGGCTGTCCCAGCTGTATCTGTACGTGGGTGAACAGGACGGCACGTACACCCGGCAGGTCACCGCCGCGGTGACCCGCTACCAGTGGGCCCGCGGCCTGACCTCCGACCCCCCGGGCGAGTACGGCCGCCAGACGCGGCGCAGCCTGGAGTCGGAGACGAGGGAGCCACGAGAGGCAACAGGGCCAAGAGAGCCCTAAGTCCCGTGGTGGGGGCGCCGCACCGGGTATACGGCTCTGCGTGAAAAGTCCCAGCACCGCGCCGCCCGCGTCCAACGCCCCGACGGCGCTCAAGAAGGCCCTGACCACCCCGCTCCTGTACTTCTTCATCCTCGGAGACGTCCTCGGCGCCGGCGTATACGTCCTCGTCGGCCAGGTCGCGGCCGACTCCGGCGGCGCCGTATGGGTGCCGCTGGTCGTCGCACTGTGCCTGGCGCTGCTGACAGCGGCCTCGTACGCCGAACTGGTGACGAAGTACCCGCGCGCGGGCGGCGCGTCCCACTACGCGACCTTGGCGTACGGACCCTTCGCGGGGTTCCTCGCCGGGTTCTGCATGCTCGCCGCCGGCATCGTCTCGGTGGCCGCGCTGGCCCGCGGGTTCGGCGGCGACTACCTGTCGGAGTTCATCACGCTCCCGGTGGCGCTCGTCGTCATCGTCTTCCTGGCCGCGCTGGCGCTGCTGAACGCGCGCGGCATCAGGGAGTCGACGCGGGCCAACGTCGTCGCCACCGTCATCGAGGTGAGCGGGCTCCTGATCGTGATCGGGCTCGGCCTCTGGATCGTGCTGCGCGGCGACGGGGACCTGGGGAGGCTCACGCAACTGGGTACGGAGAGCCACGGGCCCGCGGCGGCGGTGCTGAGCGGGGCGGTGCTCGCGTACTACTCGTTCGTCGGGTTCGAGACGTCCGTCAACGTGGCCGAGGAGACCCGCGACCCGAGGCGTTCGTATCCGAGGGCGCTCTTCGGCGCGCTGGTCACCGCGGGTGCCGTGTACGCGCTGGTGGGCGCCGCCGCCGCGGCTGCCGTGCCGACCAGGACACTGACCGAGTCCAGCGGGCCGCTGCTCGAAGTCGTGCGGGCGGCCGGCGGTGTGCCCACGGAGCTGTTCAGCGCCATCGCGCTGGTGGCCGTCGCCAACGGCGCGCTGCTGACCGGCATCATGTCGTCGCGCCTCGCGTTCGGCATGGCGCGGGACGGCCTGCTGCCGGGGTTCCTGACGAAGGTGCTGCCGGGCCGGCGCACGCCGTGGGCCTCGATCGCGGCCACGACGGGGCTTTCCCTCCTGCTGGCGCTGACCGGCGACGTGGCGACGCTCGCCTCGACCCTGGTCCTGCTGCTCCTGGTGGTCTTCTTCCTGGTCAACACCGCGACCCTCGTACTGCGCCGCGACCGCGACAGGCCCGCCCGGGACCACTTCCGGGCGCCCACGGTGGTGCCGTTCCTCGGCGCGGTGACCTGCGTCGCCCTCGCGACCCAGATCGAGCGCGAGGTCTGGTTCAGGGGCCTGATCGTGCTCGCGGTCGGCGCGGTATGCGGCGCCTTCGCCGCGACCCGCCTCCGCCGCCAGCGCGGCTGAGCGGCGCCGGGCTGTGTTCGAGGGGGGCCGGACCGGCTCCGGCGGTGCCGTGGTCGAGGGCACCGGGCCGACATGGGCGTGCCGTGATCGAGGGGACCAGGCCGACTTCGGCGTGTCGTGACCGAGCCGGGCTCAGGAACCTCAGCCGAACGTCAGCCGGATCTCCCCGTCCCCCGCGTCCGCGACCCCGACCCGCGTCAGGTCGTCCACATGCACGGTCGGCCCCAGCGCAGCGGCCCGCGCGCCGACGCCCACCACGCGCATGCCGGCCGCCCGGCCCGCGAGGATGCCCGCCTCCGAGTCCTCGAAGACGACGCAGTCCGCCGGGTCGAATCCGAGTGCCGCCGCCCCCTTGAGGAACCCCTCGGGGTCCGGCTTGCTCGCGCCCACGCTCTCCGCGGTCACCCGCACACCCGGCAGCGCGAGGCCGGCCGCCGCCATCCGCCCGGTGGAGAGCGGTACGTCGGCGGAGGTCACCAGCGCGTGCGGCAGGCGGAGCCCGGCCAGCGAGGCCATGAACGCGGGCGCGCCCGGCACCGGCACGACGCCCTCCATGTCGGCGGTCTCCGCGGCGAGCATCTCGCGGTTCTCCGCGTGGTTCTCCTCCATGGGCCGCTCCGGCAGCAGCACCGCCATGGACGCGTACCCCTGCCGCCCGTGGACGACCTTGATGACCTCGTCGAAGTCGAGCCCGTGCCGGTCGGCCCAGCGCCGCCAGCAGCGCTCCACGACGGCGTCCGAGTTGACGAGGGTGCCGTCCATGTCGAGGAGGACGGCCCGGGCGGTCAGAACAGAGTCGGCGGTCGTGGCCGTCATCGACGTACTCCAGAGCGCAGAAGAAGATCGCGCGGGACGGACGGACCCGCAGCGGGAAGATCAAGGCGGCCCCGCCCGCCGGTCAGGGAGTACGGGCGGAGCCACTTTGTTCCTGCACGGTACAAAACGAGGGCGCCAAAAGCCAACGCCGCAGGTCAGACCGGCCAAGGCCCACAAAAAGTCCAGCGCCACGTGAAAGGGACCGGCACCACGTGAAAGGGACCGACGTCACGTAAAGGCACCGACGTCACACAAAAAGGCCGACATCACGCAAGAAGAGCCGGCGTCACGCGATCGCCTCGTAAAGGCTCCACACCCCGAGCCCCAGCATCAGCAACGCCGCGATCTTCGTGATGAGCGCCAACGGCACCCTCTTCATCAGCGCCTTACCGCCGACGATGCCGAGCCCGGCGACCGCCCACAGCGCGAGCACGGCGCCGAGACCGACGGAGAGCGGGTCGTCGTAGCGGGCGGCCATGTTCGCGGTCATGATCTGCGTCAGGTCACCGAACTCGGCGACCAGGATGAGCATGAAGCCCGCCCCCGAGACCTTCCAGAAGCTCTGGTCCTCGGGCTGCTTGACCTCTTCCTCGTCGCCACCGCCCTTCAGGAGCAGCATCGCGGCGCCGCCGAGGAAGAGGACGCCCGTCAGCGCGTGGACCAGCTGCTGCGGCAGCAGGGTCAGGACGCTGCCCGCCGCGACGGCGAGCACCACATGGACGGTGAAGGCGGCCGCGACTCCGGCGAAGACGTAGGAGGCGCGGTAGCGCGTGCCGAGGACGAGTCCGGCCAGTGCCGTCTTGTCCGGCAGCTCGGCAAGGAAGACGACGCCGAAGACGAGCGCCATCACGCTGAAGCTGATCAAGGGTTCCTCAATCGGTCGGGGCCGCCCCACCGAGAGTCTTGCATCGCTTCGCATACGACACCTCGGCACGGCAGCGCACACGGACGCACACGAAGGCGCACGTCGGACAGACGCACACGGAAGCGCGCGTCAGGCAGACGTACACGGATGCGCACGTCAGGACGTACGCGGGTGCGTACGCCTGCACTGCTTGCCGAAGGTCTCGCTGGCCGACCCACAATGGGCCTGCCTCCGGGCGCCGGCTCAGACGAGCTGAGCAGTATGTCGACGGTCCGGCGAAGAGCTACTCCCCTTCTGCGCCATCCATCGTACGGGATGCCCGACCGCGCCTGGCCGGGCCTTTTGGCCCGCTCCGGAGTGACGTAAGCCACGTAAACACAACTCCCGCGCTCCGGCGCGCATATGACGTGGCGCCAGAACCCTTGAAGTCCGCTCCCGATTGACGCGACCCTGTCACTGGATGCACATCCGCACGTAACCCCACCGGGGGACCATGACCGCCCCACCGGTCGGCCCCCGGCCGACGACGGCCTCAACAACCCCCCACATCAAGGGAGTTCACATGACCACTCTCTACGCGCGTCGACGCACGGCAACCCAGAGCACGGCACCCCAGAGTCCTTCGGCGCCGAGCCGCCGGCGCCGCCTGGCCGCCCTCGGCGGCACCGCCCTGCTGGCCTGCGCGGCCACCCTGCTCACCGGCACCCCGGCCCAGGCCGCTCCCCCGACCCCGGTCGGCGTCGAGATCGCCCGCGTCTACCTCGGCGAGCTGACCGTCAAGGCGGAAGGTTCCTCCGACGGCTACAGCCGCGACAAGTTCCCGCACTGGAGCACCCAGTCCGGCACCTGCAACACCCGCGAGGTCGTCCTCAAGCGCGACGGCACCGACGTACAGCAGAACGCCAGCTGCGCGGCCGTCTCCGGGACATGGAAGTCCCCCTACGACGGCGGGACTTGGACCGCCGCGTCCGACGTCGACATCGACCATGTCGTGCCGCTCTCCGAGGCCTGGAGGTCCGGCGCCAACGGCTGGACCACCGCGCAGCGCCAGGGCTTCGCCAACGACCTGTTCCGGCCCCAGCTGGTCGCCGTCACCGACAACGTCAACCAGGCCAAGGGCGACAAGGACCCGGCGAAGTGGATGCCGCCGACCGCCTCGTACCACTGCTTCTACGTCCGGATGTGGGTGGACGTGAAGCACCACTACAAGCTCACGGTGAACTCCGAGGAGAAGGCCGCCCTCGCCTCCGTCCTCAACCGCTGCTGAGCACAGGGAAGGCACCGAGAGAGCCCGGGGAAAGCACAGGAGGTCGGACAGGCCTTGCCGGAACCACTCCGCCCGCCTCCGTCGTTCCGTACCGTACGGGGCGACGGAGGAGGGTGATCACCTGTGGCACGGCTGCGCCTTGGTCCACTGCTGAGGTACGTCGACGACGCCACGGCGACCGTCTGGGTCGAGACCGACCGGCCCTGCACGGCCGAGGTGCGGTGCGCGGACGGCGCGCGCGGCTCGGCGCGCACCTTCCAGGTCGCGGGGCACCACTACGCCCTGATCCCGGTCACGGGACTGACCCCGGGCACGGAGACGGCGTACGAGGTGCGGCTCGGCGGCGCGGCGGAGGCCGGGGGCGGCGAGGGCCCAAGGACGGGCGCCGGGGCCGTCGGGGACGGCGGTGCGGGCGATGTGGTCTGGCCCCTGCCCGACTCCCGCTTCCCCGCCAGCACCATCCGCACCCCCGCCGAGGACGGTGCCGACGAGTTGCGCGTCACCTTCGGCTCGTGCCGCTGGGCCGCGCCGCCGTCCGACGAGGACGACCCCGTGGGGCCCGACGCCCTGGACACGCTCGCCGCCCGCATCGCCGAGGACCCGGCCGCCGCGCGTCCGGACGTCCTGCTGCTCCTGGGCGACCAGGTGTACGCGGACCAGACCTCCAAGGCGACCCGGCGCTGGCTCGCCGCCCGCCGCGACCTCGCCGACCCTCCGGGTGCGCAGGTCGCGGATTACGAGGAGTACACCCACCTCTATTACGAGTCCTGGCTCGACCCGGAGGTCCGCTGGCTGCTGTCCACCGTGCCCAGCTGCATGATCTTCGACGACCACGACATCGTTGATGATTGGAACACCAGTGCCGCCTGGCTCGCCGAGATGCGGGTCACGCCCTGGTGGCGTGAGCGCGTCCTGAGCGGTCTGATGTCGTACTGGGTCCATCAGCACCTCGGCAATCTGCGGCCGGAGGAGCTGGAGACCGACGCCGTCCACGCCTCCGTGCGCGCCACCCCCGACGGCACGGACGCGCTGCGCGCCTTCGCCGCCAAGGCCGACTCCGACGCCACCTCGGCGCGTTGGAGCTATCGGCGGGACTTCGGGCGCGTACGCCTGTTGATGGTCGACACCCGCGCGGCCCGCGTCCTGACGGAGGGCGAGCGCGCCATGCTCGACCCCCAGGAGGCGCGGTGGCTGCGCGAGCAGGCGGTCGACGGCGCGGGGAGCTTCGACCACCTGCTCATCGGCACGTCGCTCCCCTGGCTGCTGCCCCACCTGGTCCATGACGCCGAGGGGTGGAACGCCGCGCTGTGCCGAGGCGAGCGGGGTGCCCGCTGGGCCCGCTTCGGCGAGAATCTCCGCAGGCGCTCGGACCTGGAGCACTGGTCGGCCTTCCCGACGTCCTTCGAGGCGCTCACCGACCTGATCATGGAGGCGGGTACGGGCGCGCGCGCCCCCGCGACGGTGTGCGTGCTCTCCGGCGACGTCCACCACGCGTACGTCGCCGAGCCGACCTGGCCCGAGGGCGCCGGTCCCGACGCCCGCGTCCTCCAGCTGACCTGCTCCCCCGTCCACAACTCCATCCCCGCGTCGATCAAGCTCGGCTTCCGCTTCGGCTGGAGCCGCGTGGGCCGCGCACTGGGCCGCCGTTTCGCACGGCACGGCGGCGTGACCCAGGCGGGCATCGGCTGGCGCCGCACGGGCGGCCCCTGGTTCGGCAACCAGCTCATGACCCTGACGCTGCGCGGCCGCTCGGCCCGTCTCCGCCTGGATCAGGCGCGGGCGGCACGCGGTGCGGGCGTACGCCTGGAGACGGCGGAGGAGCGGCGCCTGTCGTAGGCGGGTCGCCTGTCATAGGCGGGTCGCCCCGTACGTGACACACCCCACACCCACATTCGGATCCTCCACCCAGGGTTCGGCATCCGGGGCTCCGACGGCATGATGAGGCGGACCGTCCGCTTCCAGCGTTCGCCGAGCGTTCCCTATGCCCCGGGAGTCTTGCTTTTGTCCGCATCTCTGCCAGCGCCGCGCCCGCCCGAGCCTGATCCGATCTCCCTCGCCCTGGTCGGCGCGGGCCCCCGCGGGACCAGTGTCCTCGAACGGCTCTGCGCGTCGGCGGCCGAACTCCTGGCCACGGGGACGCGGCTGACGGTGCATGTCGTCGATCCCGCGCCGCCGGGCGCCGGCCGCGTCTGGCGGACGGCGCAGCCGGGCGAGCTCCTGATGAACACCGTCGCCTCGCAGGTGACCCTCTTCACCGACGGGAGCGTCGACTGCTCCGGCCCGATACGGCCGGGTCCGAGCCTGTACGAATGGGCGGCCGCCGGACGCGTGCCGGGGCTCGGTCCCGACGACTACCCGACCCGCGCCTGCTACGGCCGCTATCTGGAGTGGGTCTTCGCCGAGGTGGTGCGCGCCGCGCCGGACTCCGTCCGCGTCCGGGTCCACGCGGCGCGCGCCCTGCGGCTCGACGAGACAGCGGACGGTCTCCAGACCCTCGTACTGGACAACGGCCTCGAACTGTCCGGGCTTTCGGCCGTCGTCCTCGCGCAAGGACATCTGCCGACCCGCCCCGACCGCGACGAGCGACGCCTGACCGAGCACGCCAAGCTGCACGGCCTGCGCCACCTCCCGCCCGCCAACCCCGCCGACCTGGGCCTGGACCTGGCGGCGATCGCCCCCGGCGAGCCCGTGCTGCTGCGCGGCCTCGGGCTCAACTTCTTCGACCACATGGCGCTGTTGAGCGCCGGCCGCGGCGGCCGGTACGTACGGAGTTCGGACGGCGCCCTGCGCTATGAGCCCTCGGGGTATGAGCCGCGGCTGTACGCGGGGTCGCGGCGCGGCGTCCCGTACCAGGCGCGCGGGGACAACGCGAAGGGCGCCTACGGACGGCACGAGCCCGCCGTCCTCACGGACGACGTCATATCCCGCTTCCGCAAGCGCGCCGACAGCGGTGACGCCCCCGACTTCCTGGACGAGATATGGCCCCTGGTCGCGAAGGAGGTGGAGACGGTCTACTACGCGGCGCTGCTCGCCGCGCGAGGCGGCCACGGCAGCCCTGAGGACTTCGAGGGCTCCGAGGGCTCCGAGGACCCCGACGGCTTCGACGGCTTCGACGGCTTCCGGGAACGGTTTCTCGCCACGCCGCACCACAGCCCTCAAGAGTCCGTGCTGCTCACCGAGTTCCAGGTGCCGGAGGCCGACCGCTGGTCCTGGGACCGGCTCTCCCGGCCGCATCCCGCCCGCCCCTTCGCCTCCCCGCACGAGCACCGCGCCTGGCTCCTCGGCCATCTGCGCGAGGACGCCGCGCAGGCCGCGCTCGGCAATGTCACGGGCCCCCTGAAGGCCGCGCTCGACGTGCTGCGCGACCTGCGCAACGAGCTACGCGAGATCGTCGACCACGGCGGCCTCTCCGGTGCCTCGCGCCGCGCCCACCTCGACCGCTGGTACACGCCTCTCAACGCGTTCCTCTCGATCGGTCCACCGCGCCGCCGCATCGAGGAGATGGCGGCGCTGATCGAGGCGGGCGTCCTGGACGTGCTCGGCCCACGTCTGACGGTGCGGCCCGACGGCGGGGCGTTCCTCGCGCACTCTCCGGACGTGCCGGGCTCCGATGTGCGCGTCACCACACTCATCGAGGCCCGGCTGCCCGAGCCGGACCTGCGCCGCACCGCCGACGACCTGCTCGGCCGGCTCCTCGAAGCCGGCCGGTGCCGCCCCCATGTGGTCGACGGTTACGAAACCGGAGGCCTGGACGTAACACCGCGCCCGTACCATCTGATTGACCGTCAAGGCCGGGCCCACGCACGGCGGTTCGCGTTCGGCGTGCCCACGGAGGGAGTGCACTGGGTGACGGCCGCCGGCGCCCGGCCCGGCGTCGACTCGGTCACGCTGTCGGACGCGGACGCGGTGGCGCGGGCCGCCCTGCGCACGGCCACCGGGAGCGGGAACGCGCCGCCGACACCGGAAGCGGAACCCACGGCTGACCAAATGTTGAACTTGCAAGCACTAATTAGGTTCCCCTAATCTTGGGCCTCCGCTCGGTTCCGTCCCCAACCGAAGGAGTCCCCCACCATGACTGGACGTCTCAACAGCGCCCAGCCCTACGCCATCGGCCTGTTCCGCATAGTGATCGGCCTCTGCTTCGCCTGCCACGGCGCCGCCTCCCTCTTCGGCGTCCTCGGCGGCGCGGGCGGCGACGGCAGCACCATCGACGCCGGCACCTGGCCCGGCTGGTACGCGGCCGTGATCCAGCTCGTCGGCGGCGGCCTCGTCCTCCTCGGCCTCGGCACCCGCGCCGCGGCGTTCATATCGTCCGGCTCGATGGCCTACGCCTACTTCAAGGTGCATCAGCCGGAGGCGCTGTGGCCCATGGAGAACGACGGCGAGGCGTCGGCGATCTTCTGCTGGGCGATGCTGCTCTTCGTCTTCACCGGGTCCGGCGCGCTCGGCCTGGACCGGCTCTTCGCCTCGCGCGGCGGGAGCGAGGACGACAAGGCCTCGGAGCGCACGCCGGTCGCGGCCTGACCGCTCCGTCGACGCTCGGCGGCGCCCCCTTTCTCATACGTACGAGAAAGGGGGCGCCGCTGCTTGCCGCCCGCACGTGACGTGGCGGACATATGAGGCCCCTGTGGATCTAGGGCGCATCGTGCGGCGTACGCTGTACAGCTGTCATCAGGCCGCCCCTGCCGTTCCCCGCGACACAGCGGCAACGCGCTGCCGATCGGGGAATCAGGGGGAGTCGCGGTGCTTTTTGAGAGCGTGGGGGCGTTGACCGGCAGCCCATGGATCTACGCGGTCGTGGCCCTGTCCGTCCTGTTCGACGTCTTCGTCCCCGTCCTGCCGAGCGGCGTCCTCGTCATCATGTCGGCCACCGCGGCGGCCGCGGCGGGGACCGGCCGCGTTCCGCACAACGTCCCGGACATCCTGCTGCTGACCCTCAGCGCCGCCACCGCCTCCGTGCTCGGCGACATGGCCGCCTTCCGCCTGGCCTGGCGCGGCGGTGAACGCCTCGACCGCGCCATCGCCCGCTCCCGGCGGCTGACCACCGCCCAGGAACGGCTGGGCGCGGCGCTCTCCCGGGGCGGCGGCGCCCTCGTCGTCATCGCGCGCTTCGCCCCGGCGGGCCGCTCGATCGTCTCGCTCGGCGCGGGCGCGGCCCATCGCAGGCTGCGCGAGTTCCTGCCGTGGTCGGTGCTGGCGGGCCTGGCCTGGGCCGGTTACAGCGTCGCGCTCGGCTACTTCGGAGGCCAGTGGCTCGGCGCGACCTGGCTGGCGACGGGCGTCTCCGTGCTCGCCCTGTTCGCGGCGGGCGGGGTGGCGGCGTTCCTGGTGCGGCACCCCAGGGCGACCGGCTGACCCTCGCTCACGAGGTGCGGGCCCCGCGCACCTCAAGCCCGCCGAGCAGCTCGGCGGTGGCCTCGGCCACGGCGTCGACGGCCCGGTCGAAGACCTCGCGGTTGTGCGCGGCCGGAGCGCGGAACCCGGACACCTTGCGCACGTACTGAAGCGCGGCTGCCCGGATCTCCTCCTCGGTGGCGTCATCGGGAATGGCGGGCGGACGCAGCGTCTTGATGCTTCGGCACATGCCTTCAGCTTGCCACCCCCTCATGTCGCCCACCCCGTCATTCGCCCCGTCATTCGCCCCGTCGCTCGCACACGTAATTCGAACAGGAGTAGGAACTGCACCAGGTCCGCTCCGAGCTCCTGGCCCTGCTCAAACGCCTCCCGTGTTCGGTCGAGCCGCTCGACGGCTTCAGCGACACCGGCGGCTGGCGCGTCACGGAACGCCCCGCCTCCCCCGGCTGGACCCCGGAAGAACAGGCCGAGGTCGAGAAACTCCGCGCGCGCGAACGGGAGTTGGCGGTCTTCGTGACCTGTCACCGCTACTGGGAACAGCTCTCGGGCCCCGACGTGGTCACCGCGAGGTCCGGCCTCAAGCGCGCCCACGAGACACCGGACGATCCGCCCTCGCCAAGCCATTGACAGCCAGGGTGGGCGGGCGTTGACTCGCCGCTATCAGCCCCTGTCAGCCCCTTGCCGGCCCTTGTGGGCCGCGGAGGTGCACGCAATGAACGTACTGATCGTCGTAGCGATCCTGGCCCTCATCGGCCTCGGTTTCGACCAGCCCCTGCTCTGGCTGGCCGCGGCGGCCCTCGCCTTCTACCTGGTGAGGTTCTACGAGGGCGGCGGCTCGGCCACGAAGAACAGCTCGGGCGGCAGCACGAGCGGCGGAGGCAGCTCCGGGGGCGGAGGCGGGGGCGGAGGCGGATACCCCAAGACCTACCGCGACTACCGCCTCCGCAAGGAACGCCAGGAGCGCTGGGACCGGAGGTACCGCAGGACGCATCCGGGGTCGGGCCGCTGAGACGCCCCCTGAATCCCTCCCGAAACAATCGCAGCGGAGCCCCTTACCGTGCTCGGTAAGGGGCTCCGCTGCTGGTGGGACCCGGTGGGCGCGGACGGTTTCGAACCGCCGACATCCTCCTTGTAAGGGAGGCGCTCTACCCCTGAGCTACGCGCCCGGGACGAATGGACAGCCTACCTTGCCGCAGGCGGTGCCTCGCACCCGAGGCGGCCTCGCCTCGTCGCAGGCTGCGGGGCAGCCCCCACCACCTGTCCGCCCGCAGCGAAGACGGGGAAGTCACCGTGCGCAGCGCGAACTAACCGAGCCGTGTGTTCGTCCTTAACCGGTGGGAGAATGTGACACCGGGCAGGGCGGATGACAGCACGGGAGAGGGACAGTGACGGCGACACCTTGGCAGCCGTACACACCGGACGGAGCGGGGGCCGAGACCACGACGGCAGCGCCAGGTGCAGTGGGCGCGCCGCACGCCTCCGCCCGGCGGTCCCACGGGAGCGCGCGGCGCGGGCCGCGCGGGCTCAGCGGCGTCAGGCGCGGTCTCAGCGGTATCGGGCGCGGCGGCCGTGTCCGTGGTCGTCGCGGCGCAGTCGGCGTTGTCCTGCGTGATGTCCTCACCCTCGTCCTCCTTCCCCTGCCGCTGCTCGCCGCCACCGCCCCCGCCGCGTTCGCGGGCGGCGGCACGCGCCGGTGGTTCGGCGGCCGTGGCGAGAGCGTGCGCGCCGAGGCGCAGGCCGCGAAGGACGCCGCCGCCGCCGCCTTCTACGAACTGGACACCTCCCAGCGCGATCTGCGGATCTCCATCGAGACGATCGTCGCCGTGGACTCCTCACCGGCCGCCCAGCGCGCCGTCTCCGACTTCGAGGCGATGGGGCGGCGCATCGACGAGGTCAGTCACCAGTACATCAGCGCGGTGGACGCCCACGACCTCGACCGGGACGACCTGGAGGCGTCGGTCGCGGCCCGTGCCAGGACCGAGCTGGCGGCGGCCAAGGACGAGCTGGCCAGGGCCAAGGCGGATCTGGAGCGCTTCCAGCAGGGGCTCGGCCCGCTGCTCGACAAGGCGGAGACGCAGCTCGCCCGGCTCGCCCCCGCGGTGGAGCGGGCCCGCCAGACGCTGCTGGCCGCGAGCAACGCCCTCGATGCCGTACGAGCGGCCGGGCTGAAGGCCGACGACCTCGCCGCCCGCCTCGCCGCCCTCGGCCCCGAGCTGACCAAGCTCAATCAGGGCGCGGGCCGGCACGGCGTACCGGAGACCCTGCAACGCGCGGACCGCGTGCTGCGCGACGCCGAGGCCGTGCGCGCCGAGGCCGAGCGGCTGCCCGAGCGCGCCGCCGAGATCGACCGGCGGCTCGTGTCGCTGCGTACCCGCGCGCAGGCCCTCACCACCCGCAGCGGTCAGGTCGAGCCGATCCTCAGCGAGCTGCGGCGGCGGTTCACCCTCGCCTGCTGGCAGGACCTGCAGCGCGTGCCGGACCAGGCCGCGGAGAGCGTGCGCCAGGCGGAGACCAGGCTCAAGGAGGCCCGCCAGGCCCGCGACGAGCAGCGCTGGCCGGACGCCACGGCACTGCTCTCCACGGTCCGGGCCCTGCTGAACTCCACGGACGAGGCGGTCTCCGCCGCCGGCGACCGTCTCCAGCGGCTCAACGCCGTGGCGAAGGACTCCCAGCAGGAGATCGAGCGCACCCGCTTCGCGATCCGCGACGCGCAGCGCCTCGCGATGTCCGGCCGCCAGACCCCCGAGCCGCGCCACGCCCGCCCGCTGGACGACTCGGTGGCCCGCCTGGACCGCGCGGTGGCTTCCCTGGAGGGCCGCCACCCCGACTACTGGCACTTCCTGACCGAGACCGAGTCGGTCCGCTCCACAGTGGCGCGCGTGGTGGCGCAGATCCGGGAGGAGCGGGGACACGGGGCCTGAGGTACTCCTGAGGTACTGAGGTCCCTCCGCCTACCCGGATCAGCGAAGGCCCCCCGACAGGGGCGCGGGGAACCGCGCGACCAGCACAACCAACCCGCGGCTAACCCGGACCGACCACCGCACCCCTCACGGCGAACTCAGCCGCAACAACCCCCACCACAGCAACCACCGCCCCCGCCCCCACGAGGCGCCGCCGCCGCGGACGACGACCCCCCGACAGCCACCGTCGACAACAGCTTCACCGTGTCCTCATGCCCCACAGGGCACACCGCGAGATCGGCGGACTCGGCCATGGGCCGGCTCAGTTCAAACGTGTCACCACAGGACCGGCAGCGGAATTCGTATCGAGGCATACGAACAGGCTAGCCGGGCCCCGAGGGACCCGCCCCGAGGAAGGCCCGCAGAATCTCCTCCCCCGCCGCGATCCCCCGCTGCGCGAGCACCGTGAGCCCCGGCGCCACGAAGCCCGTGTCGGCCAGCTCGCCGTGGCCGGGGCGCCAGGCGCGGTCCCCGGCGAGCAGCAGGTCCGTGTCGAGCAGGGAATCCCCCGCGGTGAGGATCTCCTCCGCGCCGATCCGCCGCGCGACCTCCCGTACCGCCGCGCTCTTGGTGAGCGGCTTCGGCACCGCGTAGATCTTGCGGCCCTGCAACGACACCGTCCAGCCGCGGCTCTGCGCCCACTCCCCCAGCTCCTTGACCCAGCCGTCGGGCAGCAGCGAACGCTCGACGACCAGGTACGCGAAGAGGTCCTCGGCGACGCGCTCCTTGAGCAGCCAGGCCGGGTCGGCGGTGCGCACGAGATGCGCGCGCACCTCGTCGAGCGAGGCGCACTCGTCGGCGAGGCGGCGCGCGACCCGCGCCCGCCAGTCGGGGTCGGAGACACCGTCGACGAGGAGGTGCCCGCCGTTGGCGCAGATCGCGAACCGCGGGGTCGGGCCCGGGAGATGGATGCGCCCGTACTGCTCGCGCGTCCGCGTCGTGGTCGGTACGAAGACCGCGCTGCGGCCCAGCTCGTCGAGGAGCCCGGCGGCGGTCTCGGTGACGTACGACAGGGGCTTGCCCTCGTACACCTCGACGCAGAGCAGACGCGGCGCCTCGGCGTCGGGCATGGTCAGGCCGAGGGCGGCGGCGGAGTAGATGAGCGTGCGATCGAGGTCGCTGGCGACGAGCTTGGTCACTGGGAAGCCACCGCCTCGCCGCCCGCCGCGGCCGTCTCGCCACCCGCCGCGGCCGTCTCGCCACCCGCGGCGACCGCCTCGCCACCCGCGGCGACCGCCTTGCCGTCCGCGCCCGTCGCGCCCCGCGTGTACTTCGGGTGGATCAAGCCGACACAGGTGTACGGGAGTTCGCCGACCTCCTCGACGGGGACACCCCGCTGCTCGGCGAGCAGCCGTACGTGGTCGAGGTCCGCCCCCGCCCCCGCGCGGGCCAGGATCTTCCAGGGGACGCGGCGCAGCAGCACCCGGGTCGTCTCGCCGACGCCCGGCTTGACGAGGTTCACGTCGTGTATGCCGTACTCCTCGCTGATCCGCTCGACGGCGGCCCAGCCCTCCCAGGTCGGCGCCCGGTCGGCGGAGAGCGCCTCCTTGACCCGCTCGTCCACCGCGTCGGCGACCTCGTCGAAGCGGGCCGCGACCGCGTCGACGAAGTAGCCGGAGACATCGGCGTCCGCCAGCTCGCGGTAGAACTTCGCGCCGTGGAAGTCGTCCGGGCCGACGAGGTCCTTGCGCAGCACGGTGCGCGAAATCAGGCCCGACACCGTGGAGTTGAGGCAGGCGGAGGGGATCAGGAAGTCCTCGCGGGTGCCATAGGTGCGTACGCACGAGCCGGGGTCGGCCAGCACCGCGATCTCCGGGCTGAAGCCCACCGGACCGCCGCCCTCCTCGAACTCCCGCACCGCGTCTGCGAGTTCGCGGGTGATCGCGCCCTTGCCGGTCCAGCCGTCGACGAAGACCACGTCGGCGGGGTCGTGGTGGGCGGCGAGCCAGCGCAGCGCGTTGGCGTCGATGCCGCGCCCGCGCACGATCGACACGGCGTAGTGCGGCAGGTCGAGGCCGTGCCGGTGCGCGGCCCAGCGCCGCATCAGGACGCCGACGGGCGTACCGGCGCGGGCCAGCGACACGAGGACGACCGGACGCGGCGCCCGCTCGGCGAGCACGGTCTCGGTGACGGTGCCGACGGCCTGCGCGATGCGGGCGGCGGAGGTGTCGAGCGCGGCGCGGAACAGCTCCTGGTAGCGCTCGCTCGGCTGGTACTCGACCGGCAGCGACTCGGCGTAGTGCGCGCCACCGCTCTGTATCGCCTCCTCACGCTCCTCCGTGGGGGCTTCGAGCGTCACATCGGAGAGGTCCTGGAGCAGCCAGCCGACGTCTTCGGGCGCGTACGAGGAGAAGGCGGGGCCACGGAGCGGCTCGGGCAGCATGGAGGGCCTTTCGGGGACGCACGAAGGGACGTACGAAGGGACGTACGAGGGGACGACGGCCAGCAGGACGTGCCCGGCGTGCGCCGAGAGCTGCGCCAACAGCCCGTCCTCGGCGTGCAGTCGAGGCGTGTCCGCCACGGAGTCCACGACCGCGACGACCGCGTCGAAGCCGCCGCCCGCGACGTTGTACGCGAACCGGGGCCCCGCCCCGTCGGCGGGCGCGTCGTGCGCGGGGAAGACGAGGCGGGTGCGTATCGCGTAGCCGGGATCGTCCACGGCGAGCACGGGCGACCGCGTCGTGGTGGAGTACCGCACCTCAATCCCACCCGACACTTCCGCCCCGATCCACCGCTCCAGCTCCACGCCGAGCACCAGCGGCGCGTACATCAGCTCCTCGAAGCCGAGGACGAGTACGCGACGCGCGCCGTCCGGCAGGGCCTGCGCGATGCGCTCGGCCATGCCGGGCAGCGCGTCGCGCAGGCGCGAGCGGTGCGCGGGCGTGAATCCGTGCCGCCCGCCGTCGGGCACCCCGGCGGGCCAGCCGAGCTCGACGCGGGTGACCGGCCCACGCTCCCCGCCGGGCCGCGGAACGGCGGCGGCAGCCGTCTCGTACTCGGCGACCAGCCGCTGCCCCTTCTCCAGGACGCCGTCGGGCAGCCGCACCGTCCCGGACGCCGTCGCGATCAGGTCGACGCGGGCGCCGATCTCGCGGGCGAAGGCGGCAAGGCGGCCCTGGTCGTCCGGTGAGCGCATGTCGACAAGGGCCACGATCACGTACCGCTCGCGCGGGAAGCGCTCGTGCAGGGCGCGGATGGTGTTCAGGACCGTGTTGCCGGTGGAGAACTCGTCGTCCACGAGGACCAGCGGTCCGTTCCCGGCGAGGAGCGCCGGGTCCTCGGGCAGCACCAGGTGGGAGCTGGCGTGCGAGTGGGACTCCTCGAAGCCGCCCGCGCGCTCGACGCCGTCGACGGGGCGCCGCGTGGAGTGCAGGTAGGGCGCGAGTGCCACGCCGTCGGCGACCGCGTGGCCGAGGCCGGTAGCGGTCTCCGCGTAGCCGAGGACGACGGCGCGCCGGGCCTCGTCGTCGCCGAGCAGCTCCCGCACCCGGACGCCGAGGCCGTGCCCGGCCGCGTACACGACCGAGGGACGCTGCGGCACGTGCTTGCCGAGCACGTTCGACACCAGGAGGTGTGCCCGCTTGGGGTTGCGGCGCAGCGCGAGCCCCAGCAGGCCGGGCAGCGCCTCGTCGCCGTCGAGCCCGATCCCGAGCCGCTCGGCGACCCAGCTCCCCGACCACACCGCTTCTTGTGTCACGTACGTCCTGTTCCTTACGTTCATCAGCCGGGCAACCCAGCGGTGAGCAGTTCAACGAAGCCGACGTCCGCCTTGGCGACGCCGAAGACCTCGGCGCGCCGCAGGGTCCGCTCGGCCCAGGCGCGGTGCGGCTTCACTTCGTTCATCTTGTTCGTGTACGAGGAGCGCAGCACCCCTCCGCCGCCCCGCTCGGGGCGCAGGATGTCCTCGGCGTCGCTGAACTCCTCGTGGCTGACGACCGAGAGGGCGTGCACCGGCGGCACGTGCGAGGGATGGATGCACGTCTTGCCGAGCAGGCCGTTGGCGCGGTCGAGCTCGATCTCGCGGAGCAGGCCGTCCATGTCGTGCTCGATGAGCGCCTGCCGCAGCTCCTCGGCCCGGCCCTCCAGGAAGGGGCTGCGGCGCAGCTGCGGCTTGAACATGCGCTCCTGGACGCGGAAGTACTCCCACACCGGCCCGGTCACGGTGAATCCCGTGCCGTCGGCCCTGCCGAGCACGTTCACCACGTCCGCGATGACGGAGGCCACGATGTGCACGTCGTAGGCGGTCATGTCCGGCGGTCTGCGCAGTCCGTACGCCGAGCAGAAGTCGGTGACTCCCAGGCGCAGCGCGAGCACCCGGTCGCGGTACTTGTCGACGGTGCGGGCGATCCCGGCGAGGGTCTCGGCGCGGCTCTCCAAGTGCAGCAGCTCGGGCGACTCCAGGACGGGCATGGCGAAGAGCCGCCGGCCGCCGGCCATGTCGGCCGCCTCGGCGACCGTGATCGCCTCCAGGAACGGAACTCCCCGCTCCTCGGTGAACTTGGGCAGTACGAATCCGGACAACAACCGAAGGCTCGGCCCGAGCCTGCGCGTCAGGTCGGGTATCTGCTCGGCGGCGCGGACCCGGACGAAGAGCAGCGGGGGTTCGACGTCCCGTCCCGCCAGGTCGGCGAAGTGCCGGATCAGGTTCTCCTCGGCGTCGGCCACCTCGGCGTCGTCGATGGAATCCTCCAGGCAGACCACCATGGACGTCACGCCGCGGCCCGCCTGCTTCAGGATGTCGTCGGCGAGGCGGGGTCGGGTGGCCGGGCTGTAGAGCGTGGCCCCCAGGGCGGACGCGAGCAGGTGGGGCGGGGAGTCCGCGGTGAAGGCACACGGCTCCCGATGGAAGAGGCGCTGTCGCACCTCTGGGGCGATGTGCCCGAAATGACGCATGAGATTCCCCTGCTATCGCCTGTTCCGTCGACATGGGCCGTTCTGATGTGGCCGGTAATAGTACGTAGAGACGGGTGCCGGGGGTTCCCTCCGGGCATGAACTTCAGGTAACCCGGCCATGTCGCACACGCTCACCACACAACCGTCGCACGCTCGCACCACCCGCAGGTCAGGCGCCTGCCGACGCGGTCGGGACCTTGAGCCCCCCGCGTTGTCCCGCCCGTGCGGGGGAAGGCAGGATGATCGCATGACGCACGCGATGTTGAAGGGGTCCAACGTCCCTCTGGAGGCCTCGGCGATCCGGGCCGTGCTGCGCTGGACCCCTGGACAGGGTGTCCCCGACGTCGACGCGTCGGCGCTGCTCCTCAGGGGCGACGGCCGGGTGCGCTCGGACGAGGACTTCGTCTTCTACAACCAGCCGCGCCACCCCGGCGGCAAGGTCTGGCGGCTCGGCAAGAAGCGGGTCGCCGAGGGTCTGACCGACACGATCCAGACAGATCTCGCCGGGATGGAGGGCGCGGTGAGCCGCGTACTCCTGACCGCGTCGGCGGAGGGCGTCGCTTTCGAGCGCGTACCGTCGCTGCGAATCCTCCTGTACGACGCGGCGGTCGCCGACGGTGAGCCGCTCGCGTACTTCGACATCACTCCGCAGACCGGTGAGGAGACGGCGCTGATCTGCGGGGAGCTCTACCGCCGCGGCGAGGGATGGAAGTTCCGGGCGCTCGGCGAGGGGTACACCAACGGCCTGGAGGGGCTCGCCTCCGACTTCGGGATCTCCGTGGACGACACGGATTCCGGCGCGCCCGAGCCCGCGCCCGCCGTGCCCCTGCCCTCGGCGGACTTCCCGCTGCCGCCCCAGCAGCCCGCGGCCCAGCCGCAGCCGTCCATGGCGCAGCCCCAGCCGTCCCTGGCGCAGCCCCAGCCCTCCCTGGCGCAGCCCCAGCCCTCCGTGGCCCAGCCGCTGCCCCAGCCCGCTCCGCAGCCGTTCCCCCAGCCCGCCTACGGCTATCCGCCCGAGCCGCCCCGGCACCCGGCGCCGCAGCCCTCGTACGGCTACCCTCCGGCGGCGCCCACGCAGCCCGCGCCGATCGGCGGGCCGCCACCGGTCGCGCAGCCCTCGTACGGCTATCCGCAGCCGGTGGCCCCGATGCCGGACCCGAACTTCCGGCTGCCTCCGCAGGGGCCGCAGTTCCTGCCCCGCTGAGAGCACGGCGGGCGCGACGGACTCGGCGGACGCGGCGGGGGCGGCGGGCGGCACGGGGTCATCCCACCTTGGTCTTGTAGCCCCGGCCCCACTGGAGCCCCCAGCCGTAGAGCCGGTCGAGCTCGGCCTGGAAGCCGTAGACGAACTTCACCTCGCGGCGCACCATCAGCTCGCCCTTGACGTTCTCGATGGAGACCACGGCGCACGAGCGGGCCTGCGGCTGGCGCTCGTCCAGGTCGATCTCGATCCTCGGCCCGTTGCTGGGGTAGAGGGTGACCTTGGCGTGCGTGCGGTCGAAGGCCGGCGTCTGGTCGTAGATGTACGCGAAGACCAGCAGCCGCTTGATGGACTCGCGGTGGTCGAGGTTGACGTAGATCGTCTCGCCGGAGGGCGAGCCGAACCGGTCGTCGCCGCTCAGCTTCACGTACGGCGGCGCGTTGAGGCTGCCGAAGAAGCTACCCAGTGGTTGTACGACGCCTTTGGTGCCGTCCATCAGCTCGTACAGGCAGCCGATGTCGAGGTCCACGTTGACCACGCCCTGGGTGTGCGCCTGCACCACGTCGGGCTGGAACATCTTGAGCGGATGCCGCAGCAGACTGCCGCTGCGCCGCTGCTTGCCGATGATGTCGGACGTACGCATCTGCCAGGAGAGGTTGACGCGCAGATTGCCGGTGGCCGCGCCCTGTTTGCTGAGCGAGACCGTCGGGTTCCGTTTGGTCAGTTCGATGGAGTTGGTCGCGGCGCTGCCCGATTCGAAGTCCATCGAACGCCCTCGCCACAGACCGTCCCAGAAGGACATGCCGCCCCCAAGTGTCCTCGTGCCACGTACGTACAGCGACGGGGCGGCCATGAGGACATCTCCTCGACGGCCGCCCCGCACAGAGCGTTCCTCACCCTGGCCGCCGTCACACTCCGGAGTACGGAATCGGACAGTTCGGCGAGGGAATCAGTCAGCGTCAGACTCCGGACGAGACCTCGGTCTTCTCACCGGGGCTGCCCTGCCCCTCGGCCGCCGCGAGCCGCTTGTTGCGCAGCACGGACGACACGAAGGACCAGCCGATCAGGATGACACCGACAGAACCGGTGATGACCTCGTGGATCTCGTACTGGATGGTGATGAGGAGGATCACGGCGAGGGCGCCGATCGCGTAGTGCGCGCCGTGCTCCAGGTAGACGTAGTCGTCGAGGGTGCCCTGGCGGACCAGGTAGACGGTGAGCGACCGGACGTACATGGCGCCGATGCCGAGGCCGAGCGCCATCAGCACGATGTCGTTGGTGACCGCGAAGGCGCCGATGACGCCGTCGAAGGAGAAGGACGCGTCCAGGACCTCCAGGTAGAGGAACATGAAGAACGCGGCCTTGCCCGCCATCACGACGGCAGGCACCTTCTTGCCGCTCTTCCTGGCCTCTTCCTCGGCCTCGTGCTCGCGCTCCTCCTCTTCCTCCAGCTTGTTCTCGAAGTAGCCGGAGAGGCCGCCCACCACGAGATAGGTGATGAGGCCGGCGATCCCTGAGATGAGGACCGTCTGCGCCTTGTCCACATGGACGCCGCCGTGCTGGTGAGCCTGGGTGGCGAAGGTCATCGCGGTGATCATGAGTACGACGAGCGCGATGCAGACCGACAGCATGTCGACCTTGCCGAGCTTGGCGAGCGGACGCTCCAGCCAGCCCAGCCACTTGATGTCACGGTCCTCGAAAATGAAGTCGAGGAAGATCATCAACAGGAACATGCCACCGAAGGCGGCGATCGACGGGTGGGCGTCGGTGACCAGCTGCTGGTACCGGTCCTTGTCGTTGAGCGCGAGCCGCACCGCCTCGATGGGGCCGGTCTTGGCACTGATGGCCACGATGACGACGGGGAAGACCAGCCGCATACCGAAGACCGCGATCAGGACACCGATGGTGAGGAAGATCTTCTGCCAGAAGGCGCTCATCTTCTTCAGGATTCCGGCGTTGACCACCGCGTTGTCGAAGGACAGCGAGATCTCGAGGATGGACAGGATCGCGACGACGCCGAACCCGGTCCACCCCCCGTAGAGCACCGCCGCGACAAGGCCGAGCGCGGTCACCGCGAACGACCAGCCGAAGGTTTTCAGAATCACTGGTTACCCAATCGTGTGTGTACGGGCTCCCGTTTAGCGGTCTCCCCCGCGCCGGTCCCCGGCTTTACGAAACGTTGACCCCGAAGTCTAGAGCGATACCTCGCAGGCCCGACGCGTACCCCTGCCCGACGGCACGGAACTTCCACTCGCCTCCGTACCGGTACACCTCACCGAAGATCATGGCGGTCTCCGTCGAGGCGTCCTCGCTCAGGTCGTAGCGTGCGAGCTCCTGTCCGTCCGCCTGGTTCACCACCCGGATGAACGCGTTGCTGACCTGGCCGAACGCCTGCCCTCGATTGTCCGCGTCATGAATCGAGACCGGAAATATGATCTTGTCGCAGTTGGCCGGCACCTTGGAGAGGTCCACCAGGAGCGACTCGTCGTCGCCGTCGCCCTCACCGGTGAGGTTGTCGCCGGTGTGTTCGACGGAGCCGTCGGGGCTCTTCAAGTTGTTGTAGAAGACGAACCACTCGTCGCCGAGGACCCTGCCCGCGTCGCAGAGCAGCGCGCTGGCGTCGAGGTCGAAGGGGGCGCCGGTGGTCGAGCGCGCGTCCCAGCCGAGGCCGACAAGGATCTGGGTGAGGTTCGGTGCGGCCTTGGAGAGGGAGACATTGCCTCCCTTGGCGAGTGTGACGCCCATGTTCGTGGTCCTCCCCGAGGTGACGGGAGCGCCCCCACGGTGGCGGGGACACGCGGTGGTGAGCAGCGGTGGTGAGCACGTCCGGCGCCGCACCTGGTGCGTGTGCGGCGCCGGACGACAAGGCGGAGGGGCTGCTCGGCTCAGACGTTGACGCCGAAGTCCTGCGCGATACCGCGCAGGCCCGACGCGTAGCCCTGGCCGACCGCGCGGAACTTCCACTCCGCGCCGTGGCGGTACAGCTCGCCGAAGACCATGGCGGTCTCCGTCGAGGCGTCCTCGGAGAGGTCGTACCGCGCGATCTCCGCGCCGCCCGCCTGGTTCACGACGCGGATGAACGCGTTGCGGACCTGGCCGAAGGACTGCTGGCGCGTCTCGGCGTCGTAGATGGAGACCGGGAACACGATCTTCTCGATGTCGGCGGGCACCGCCGCCAGGTCGACCTTGATCACCTCGTCGTCGCCCTCGCCCTCACCGGTGGTGTTGTCACCGGTGTGCTCGACGGAGCCGTCGGGGCTCTTCAGGTTGTTGAAGAACACGAAGTTCTGGTCACTGCTGACCTTGCCCTCCGCGTTCGTCAGGATCGCGCTGGCGTCGAGGTCGAAGTCCGTACCGGTGGTGGTGCGGACATCCCAGCCCAGGCCGACCAGAACCGCGGTCAGGCCAGGCGCCTCCTTGCTCAGCGATACGTTGCCGCCCTTGCTGAGGCTGACTCCCACGAGTCCTCCCAATTGGTGTCCAGGGGCGGGGAGCCCCAAGCGTTGCGTTGCCATCGGATCAACGAATGGATCCTAGTGACCGGTTCCCGGCGACCACAGGCTCTGCACCTCAAGAATCACAGGGTGTCGAGCGCCTTGACGTACTCGTTCAGGTCACGCGCGTCGGGCAGGTCGTTGACGACACTCCAGCGCACGACGCCCTCCTTGTCGATGATGAAGGTGCCGCGCACCGCGCAGCCCTTGTCCTCGTCGAAGACGCCGTACGCGCGCGAGACCTCGCCGTGCGGCCAGAAGTCGGAGATCAGCGGGTACTCCAGGCCCTCCTGCTCGGCGAAGACGCGCAGGGTGTGGATGGAGTCGTTGGAGACGGCGAGCAGCTGGGTGTCGTCGTTGACGAACTTCGGCAGCTCGTCGCGGATCGCGCACAGCTCGCCGGTGCACACGCCGGTGAACGCGAACGGGTAGAAGAGCAGCACCACGTTCTTCTCGCCGCTGAAGTCGGAGAGCTTCACGGACCGGCCGTGGTTGTCCTTGAGCTCGAACTCCGGGGCCTTGGTGCCGGTCGCGATTCCAACGAGCGCCATGAGTACGCATCCCTTCGACGGGGCCCCTCGGGTGGGGCCGTTCGGGTGACACCCACCCTACGTGCGCCGATCTACGCCTTCTGGGGCACGTGCGCGGGGCTTCCCCACCCACAGCGGGGCTTCCCCACCCACACGCTCGCAGCACACGCTCCCGGCACACACGTGAGGCCCTCGCCGACGGATGGTCGTCGGTGAGGGCCTCACGGCTGTCTCTGCTGGGATCGCGGCTCGGCGCGCGCGTGGCTACCGCTTCTTGGCGGCCGCCTTGGGCGTGACCAGGCGGGTACCGCTCCAGTCCTTGCCGGCGTTCATGCTCTTGGTCTGGGAAAGACCCGCGGTGGTGGCCGCCTCGCCGATATCGCTCGGCTCGACGTAGCCGTCACGACCGGTCTTCGGAGTGAGCAGCAGAATCTGGCCGCCCTCCTCCATGTACGCGATGGCATCCACCAGCGCATCAGTCAGGTCCCCGTCGTCCTCACGGAACCAGAGCACCACGGCATCAGCCACGTCGTCGTACTCTTCGTCGACGAGCTCAGTGCCAGTGGCCTCCTCAATGGCCTCACGGAGCTCCTGGTCGACGTCGTCGTCGTAGCCGATCTCCTGGACCACCTGGTCGGGCTGGAAACCAAGCCTTACGGCAAGGTTCGTCTCCGCGTGGTCCGCGGTCGCGCTCACGGATTGCCTCCTGATCATGTTTTTCGGGAATGCCTTCAGCCACGCGCGTGCGCGGGGCGTTGGCCGTAGTCCACACGGGCGGGACGGATCGCGCAAGTACCCGGCCGCCGAGACCGCCGAAACGGTGACGTTCCCCGCCGTGTCGCCGCAACTGCCACCTCATCCGTACGGGACCGAACGGCTCTGCGAAGCGGCTAGGCAGGATGGGCGTATCGTTGCGATTTGGTCGAGCCTACCCCAGGGACGCCGGGGGAACGCCTCAGTTACCCATCGGTAGAGATGATGTTCGCGTCGGTAGAGATGACGTTTACGTCCGTCGGGTACACGATGGGGAACGGTGCACGGCCAGGCAGAACCCAGGCGAAAGCCCCAACAGCGAAGGAACAGCGTGGCTTCCGGATCCGATCGCAACCCGATCATCATTGGCGGCCTGCCGAGTCAGGTCCCGGACTTCGATCCCGAAGAGACCCAGGAGTGGCTTGACTCCCTCGATGCCGCGGTCGACGCACGCGGCCGCGAGCGGGCCCGCTACCTGATGCTCCGGCTGATCGAGCGCGCACGTGAGAAGCGCGTGGCCGTTCCAGAGATGCGCAGCACGGACTACGTCAACACGATCGCCACCAAGGACGAGCCGTTCTTCCCCGGCAACGAGGAAATCGAACGCAAGGTCCTGAACGCGACCCGCTGGAACGCCGCGGTCATGGTCTCGCGCGCCCAGCGCCCCGGCATCGGCGTCGGCGGCCACATCGCCACCTTCGCCTCCTCCGCCTCGCTCTACGACGTGGGCTTCAACCACTTCTTCCGCGGCAAGGACGAGGGCGACGGCGGCGACCAGATCTTCTTCCAGGGCCACGCCTCCCCCGGTATCTACGCCCGCGCCTTCCTCCTGGACCGGCTCTCCGAGCAGCAGCTCGACGCGTTCCGCCAGGAGAAGTCCAAGGCGCCCAACGGCCTCTCCTCCTATCCGCACCCCCGGCTGATGCCGGACTTCTGGGAGTTCCCGACGGTCTCCATGGGCCTCGGCCCGCTCGGCGCGATCTTCCAGGCCCGGATGAACCGCTACATGGAGGCGCGCGGCATCGCCGACACCTCCAAGTCGCACGTCTGGGCCTATCTCGGCGACGGCGAGATGGACGAGCCCGAGTCGCTCGGCCAGCTCTCCATCGCCGCCCGCGAGGGCCTGGACAACCTCACCTTCGTCGTCAACTGCAACCTCCAGCGCCTCGACGGCCCCGTGCGCGGCAACGGAAAGATCATCCAGGAGCTGGAGTCGCAGTTCCGCGGCGCCGGCTGGAACGTCATCAAGCTGGTCTGGGACCGCAGCTGGGACCCGCTGCTCGCCCAGGACCGGGACGGCATCCTGGTCAACAAGCTGAACACCACGCCCGACGGCCAGTTCCAGACGTACGCCACCGAGACCGGCGCCTACATCCGCGACCACTTCTTCGGCGACGACCACCGACTGCGCGCCATGGTCGAGAACATGACCGACGAGCAGATCCTGCACCTGGGCCGCGGCGGTCACGACCACAAGAAGGTCTACGCGGCATACGCGGCGGCCAAGTCCCACAAGGGCCAGCCGACCGTGATCCTCGCCCAGACGGTCAAGGGCTGGACCCTCGGCCCGAACTTCGAGGGCCGCAACGCCACACACCAGATGAAGAAGCTGACGGTCGACGACCTCAAGGGCTTCCGCGACCGCCTGCACATCCCGATCACGGACAAGCAGCTGGAGGGCGGCGCCCCGCCGTACTACCACCCGGGCCGCGACTCCGAAGAGATCCAGTACATGCACGACCGCCGCAAGGGCCTGGGCGGCTACGTCCCTACCCGCGTCGTGCGCTCGAAGCCGCTGCCGCTCCCCGAGGACAAGACGTACGCGGCCGCGAAGAAGGGCTCGGGCCAGCAGTCGATCGCCACCACCATGGCGTTCGTCCGCATCCTGAAGGACCTCATGCGGGACAAGGAGATCGGCAAGCGCTTCGTGCTGATCGCCCCCGACGAGTACCGCACCTTCGGCATGGACGCGTTCTTCCCGAGCGCGAAGATCTACAACCCGCTCGGCCAGCAGTACGAAGCCGTGGACCGCGAGCTGCTCCTCGCCTACAAGGAGTCGCCCACGGGCCAGATGCTGCACGACGGCATCTCGGAGGCCGGCTGCACCGCCTCCCTGATCGCCGCGGGCTCGGCCTACGCCACCCACGGCGAACCGCTCATCCCCGTGTACGTCTTCTACTCGATGTTCGGTTTCCAGCGCACCGGCGACCAGTTCTGGCAGATGGCCGACCAGCTGGCGCGCGGTTTCGTCCTCGGCGCGACCGCCGGCCGCACGACGCTGACCGGCGAGGGCCTGCAGCACGCCGACGGCCACTCGCAGCTGCTCGCCTCGACCAACCCTGGCTGCGTCGCCTACGACCCCGCCTTCGGCTACGAGATCGCGCACATCGTCAAGGACGGCCTGCGCCGGATGTACGGCCCTGACAGTGAGGACGTCTTCTACTACCTCACCGTCTACAACGAGCCGATCCAGCACCCGGCCGAGCCGGCGGACGTGGACGTCGACGGCATCCTCAAGGGCATCTACCGCTTCAAGACCGGTGACCAGGGCGCCATCCCGGCCCAGATCCTCGCGTCCGGCGTCGCGGTGCCGTGGGCGGTCGAGGCCCAGCAGATCCTCGCCTCGGAGTGGAACGTCAAGGCGGACGTCTGGTCGGCGACCTCCTGGAACGAGCTGCGCCGCGAGGCCGTGGACGTGGAGCGCCACAACCTCCTGCACCCCGAGGAGGAGCAGCGCGTCCCGTACGTGACGCGGAAGCTGTCCGGCGCCCAGGGCCCGTTCGTGGCCGTCTCCGACTGGATGCGGAGCGTCCCCGACCAGATCTCCCGCTGGGTGCCCGGCACCTACCAGTCGCTCGGTGCGGACGGCTTCGGCTTCGCCGACACGCGTGGCGCGGCCCGCCGCTACTTCCACATCGACGCCCAGTCGATCGTGGTGGGCGTGCTGACCGAACTGGCCCGCGAGGGGAAGGTCGACCGCTCCGTCCTGAAGCAGGCGATCGACCGCTACCAGCTTCTCGACGTCACGGCCGCCGACCCCGGCGCGGCCGGGGGCGACGCGTAACCCGGACATCCAGCACACGTCTCACCCGGAGGGCGGCGGACCGAGGTCCCGTCGCCCTCTCGTCGCCCTCTCGTCGCCCTCTGGCGTTTCCTCCGTGCGTCCCGGGGTCTTGCGGTGCGCCTCGGGGTTCCTGTGGTCCGTCCCGGGGGTCTTGCGGTGCATCCCGGGGTTCCTGTGGTCCGTCCCGGGGTTCCTGTGGTCCGTCCCGGGGTTCCTACGATGCCTCCATGAAGGAACAACCGGCACAGATCCGTTGGGAGCGGCGCACCCAACGCCCGCTCCTCGTGCTCGCGGTGGCGTTCGCCGTCGCCTACGCCGTACCGATCGTCATGCTCGACGCCGACCGGGCCGTGACGAAGACCTGCACGGTCGTGGAGTGGATCGTCTGGGGTTCGTTCGCGTTCGACTACCTCGTGCGTCTCCTCCTCACCGATCACCGCGGGCGGTTCGTCCGCACTCACTGGCTCGACCTGTGCGCCGTGATCCTTCCGATGCTTCAGCCGCTGCGGTTGCTGCGGCTCGTCTCCACGCTGATGCTCGTCGGCCGGCGGGCCCGCATGGCGTCGCAGATAAGGCTGACGACGTATGTCGTGGGCTCGGTGGTCGGCCTGCTGATGTTCGGTTCGCTGGCGGTGCTCTCCGTGGAGCGGGAGTCGCCGAACGGGAACATCAAGTCGCTCGGTGATGCGGTGTGGTGGTCCTTCACCACGATGACGACGGTCGGGTACGGGGATCACGCCCCGACGACGGGCCTTGGCAGGGTGCTCGCGGTCGGGTTGATGTTGTCGGGCATCGCGCTGCTCGGTGTCGTCACAGCGAACATCGCGACGTGGTTCATCGCGCGCTTCGAGAAGGACGATGTGGAGGAGCGGCGCCAGACAGCGGCGATCGAGGCGTTGACGGCCGAGGTGAAGGCGCTGCGGGCGCAGGTGACAGCTCTGTCGAGTTCGGGTTCGGGGTCAGGTTCGGGGTCAGGTTCGGCGTTGACGGGCGCGGCGCCTCGCCCCCTGACTGATCCCGAGTCGGCGGGCGCGGTGCCTCGCCCCATGCCCGCCGAGGCCGCCGCCAAGGGGGCGGAGGCACTCGGCGAGACGGGGAAGTCCTGAGCGGGGGCGGGTCGCGGGTCGCCGGGTCGCCCCTGGGCTCAGAACATGCCGTTCATCGTGGTCGCCGCGGTTATCCATATGAGCGCGAGGACGGTGTCGATCACGCCCAGGACGAGGGCGACCAGGGCCGGTGCCGGGCGGGCACCGGTCCAGCTGCGGCCCAGGCCGAGCCAGCCGCAGACGATCGCTATGGGGCCGAGAATGATCCCCAGCACAAAGAAGCCGGCGATCGCACAGATGGCTCCCACTATCCCGAGCGTCGCGCGGTCCGGCCCGCTCCGCGACCACGTACGGCCGCGTGAGCGGGGGTGCTTGCGCGTGGTGTGTCCGAAGCCCGCCATCATCACTCCTTGAGTCAGCCGGTTCGGGCTCGGATCCGCGAGTACCCCCATTCAGCTCTCCCAGACCTTGAAGGCCCGGACGCGGTAAGGGGATTGGGGCGCCCAGGTGCCGCTGCCCGGGTAGGTGTTGAATTCGCCGGTCTCGGCGCACTCCGCGGATTGATACACGGTGACGGGCCGGCCGGTGCGGTTGGCGATGGCCTGCGCGCTGCCCCCCTCCGGCAGCGCGATACAGCTCTCGATGTCGATGTCGGCCAGTTCGTATGTGTATCGGGCGCCTTTGAACTGTGCCTTCTCCCAGAGGCACAGCTCGCCGGGGCCGCATCCGCCGAGCGTCGGCGGGGCCGCGGCCGCGGCGTGCGTGGCAGAGAGGATCACCGCGGCGAGTGCGGCGGCGGTGATGGTCGTGGGCATGGTCGTACGCATGGCTCAACCCCCGTGTCATATGGCTCAGTTGTCCGCGTCGTGCGGATCTGCTGCCTGAACTGTGGACCGGCCGACCGTGCCATCGGAAGGGGTACGAATGTGCGTCACCCGGATAGGGGAAAGCCCCCCAAGATGTCCCTGAGGGGCTTTCCCTGACTTTCAACGAATTTCGTCGAATTTCTTCGTCACGCGCCTGCTCCCGCAGCTGCGCGGCGCGCCCAAGTCGCTGCATGGCGCACCCATGTCGCTGCGCGGCGCACCCCAGGCCCTAGATTTGACCCATGATGTCCTAGATGTGGCCCACACTCGCGCCGGCTTCGGCGTTGGCACCGCGCTTGGCCAGGAACGCGACGAACACAGCGACGACCGCGACGCCGGTCGCGACCAGGCAGGCCACGCCCATGCCCGACATGAACGTGTCGTGTGCGACCGCGGTGATCTGGTCGGCGACCGGCGACGGCGCCTTCGGCGGGACCGGCGCGATGCCGACCTGAACGGCCTCAGCGGCCTTGTCGAGCTCGGTGGGGCTGAGCGGCGGAAGCTTCGCGTCGGCCCAGTTGCCGGCCAGGTCGCTGTCGACCTTCGAGGCCATGACGGCGCCGAGGACCGCCGTGCCGAGACTGCCGCCGATCTGCATCGCGGCCTGTTGGAGGCCACCGGCCACACCGGAGAGCTCCATCGGGGCGTTGCCGACGATGACTTCGGTCGCGCCGACCATCACCGGGGCGAGACCGAGGCCGAGGAGCGCGAACCAGAGTGACATCAGGCCGCTGCCGGTGCCCGCGTCCAGCGTGGACATGCCGTACATCGCGGCGGCGGTGAGCAGCATGCCGCCGGCCAGCGGAACGCGCGGGCCGGTCTTGGTGATCATGGCTCCGGCCAGCGGCGAGCCGATGATCATCATTCCGGTGAGCGGCAGTAGATGCATTCCGCTGTCGACGGGGCTCAGCCCGTGCACGTTCTGCAGGTAGAACGTGACGAAGAAGAGTCCGCCCATGAAGGCGATGGCCATGAGCACCATGAGGACCACACCGGCGGACAGCGGCACTGAACGGAACAGGGCCAGCGGGATGAGCGGTTCCTTGACCTTGGACTCCCACACGGCGAAGACCGCGAAGCTCAGCACGGACGCGCCGATGAATGTCCAGGTCATGCCGTCGCCCCAGCCCCATTCCGGAGCCTTGATGATCGCCCAGACCAGGCAGAACGTCGCCGCCGACAGCAGGGCGATGCCGAGTATGTCGAACGACTTGGGGGCGTTCTCGGCGCGGTGGTCCTTGAGGATGACCAGGCCGAGCACGACGGCGAGGACGCCGACCGGCACGTTGATGAAGAAGACGGACTGCCAGCTGACGTGCTGGACGAGCAGGCCACCGAGGATCGGGCCGCCCGCCGTGGAGGCGCCGATCACCATGCCCCAGATGCCGAGGGCCATGTTGAGCTTCGCGGCCGGGAACGAGGCGCGGAGCAGGCCGAGCGCGGCAGGCATCAGCAGAGCGCCGAACAGTCCCTGGAGGACACGGAAGGCGACTACCAGCGGGATGGTGTCCGACAGCCCGATGGCTCCCGAGGCGGCGGCGAAGCCGACCACGCCGATGAGGAACGTCTGTCGATGGCCGAAGCGGTCACCCAGCTTGCCCGCGGTGATCAGCGAGACGGCGAGCGCCAGGAAGTAGCCGTTGGTGATCCACTGCACCTCCGCGAAGGTGGCGCCGAGATCCTTCTGGATGGCGGGGTTGGCGATCGCCACGATGGTGCCGTCCAGGGCGACCATCATCACGCCGATCGCGACAGAGAAGAGCGTCAGCCAGGGGTGGCCGCGGAGCCCCTTGGCCCGTGCCGGAGCGGGCACGGGCTCCGGCGCCTTGTCCGCCTTGTCGACGGTGGTCCGACTAGTCATGCGTCCAGGCTAATGACAGTCGCTGACAGTTGACAAACCAATTCACAAGTCGGTAACTGTCACATAGCTCCCGATATGCTGAGCTGGGCGAACAGTCAGAGAGGGGACCGTGGCGTGAAGACCGGGCAGCGAGCGACAGACCCCGCGGAGACCCGGGCAGAGGCCACCGGAGCCCCCGAGGGCACCTCCCCCGGACCCGCCGGACCCGCCGGACCCGCCGGACCGGGGTTGCGGGAGCGGCCCGGTTTGCAGGAGCGGCCGGGTCTGCAGGAGCGGCCGGGTCTGCGAGAGCGCAAGAAGCAGCGCACCCGGGACGCGCTCCTGCGTGTGGCGCTCGAACTCTTCACGACCAAGGGGTTCGAGGAGACGACCGTCGACGAGATCGCCGAGGCCGTCGACGTGTCCCAGCGCACGTTCTTCCGGTACTTCGCCAACAAGGAAGAGGCCGCCTTCGCCGTCCAGGGGATGGTGGACGCGCGGTTCGTCGAGGCCCTGCGCGAGCGCCCCGCCCGCGAAGCGCCGCTCGTGGCGCTGCGCGGGGCCACCCTGGGCGCCTGGGAGGCCATGGGTCAGTCCATCAAGGAGGTCGTGCCGGTCGAGCTCCACATGAGCACGTACCAAATGATCGAATCGACGCCTTCCCTACTCGCCGCCCACCTGCGCCGCTCCATGGAGACCGAGGACGAGATCGCCCGGGTGATCGCCGAACGCGAGGGGCTCGACGTCGACACCGATCCGCGCCCGCGCGTGGCCGTGGCGGCGTTCAGCGGCGTGATGCGGGTCTCGGGCCGGCTGTGGGGCGCAGGTGAGGACGCCAGCGTGGAGTCGATCCGCGAGCTCACCGAGCAGTATCTCGACCACTTGGGGCCTGCGCTGGCACAGGACTGGCGCACGCACTAGCCGCCCCGGTGGCGGAGAACCGCCCAATTGACGGAGCGTGACGGAGCGCTTGAGATGCGCCCGCTTTGCCACAATCACCCCTACGGAAACGTGATCTGCATCACGCGATGCACGGTATGCATCGGGGTTCTCCTAGGCTGTTCCGCAGTGACTTCCTTCGACTCATCCCCCCAACTCAACGCCTGGCGCGCTCTGCTTGCGCTGGCCGTCGTCTTCGTCATGCTGGCGACCACGGGCTGGACCGCCGTGCGCAACAACAGAGGTGACTCGTCGCCTCTCGAAGCCGCGCTCTCCGCATGGGAGCGAGGGAACATCGACGGGCACGCGCTGCCCGACCCCGACGCTCCCGCCGCCCGACTCACCCAGTTCTTCGCCTCGCTCGACAAGCAGCAGCGCAACCGGCTCGCCGGCCGCTATCCCCTCGCGGTCGGCAACATGAACGGCGCGCCTTCCGAGCTGCGTTATCGCGCGAACCGCATCGCCCTGGGCCAGGCCCGCAAGGTGGAGCGGGAGCGCATGCACGACAAACGCCTCTCCCCCTTGGGACAGCAGGAGGCCGAGCGCAGAATGAAGCGGTTCGGAGTCATGATGCGCCCCGGACGCCAGGTCCTCGCCTTTGACCCCATGGGCTCCGGACGCATGGCGGAGGTCTTCGGGAACCTCGACAAGGCCCGCCGTGTCTCCGTCGTGGTGCCCGGTGTCGACACGAACGTGCTGACCTTCGAGCGGACGTTCCGCAAGTACTCGGCGCCGGTGGGCATGGCGAAAGCGCTCTACCGCGAGGAGCGCTCCGTGAGCCCACGCGCGCGTACCGCCGTGATCGCCTGGGCCGACTACACCGCGCCCGTGGGCATCGGCGTGGACGCGGCCACGGCCATGCGCGCCGAGAGCGGGGCCGTACGCCTCGACTCCATGGTGCGGGGGCTCCCCGGGCGCTCGCCTGTCGCGCTGTACTGCCACAGCTACGGCTCCGTGGTGTGCGGTGTGGCCGCGCGGACCCTGCCCTCTCGGGTCGCCGACATCACGGTCGCGGGCAGCCCCGGCATGCGCGCCGACAGGGCATCGCAGTTGGGTACGGAGGCCCGGATCTGGGCCGCCCGGGACAGCGACGACTGGATTCAGGATGTGCCGTACATGGAGGTCGGCGGGCTCGGCCATGGCGCCGACCCGGTGTCCGGCGGTTTCGGTGCGCGGGTGCTGTCCGCGGCGGACGCCAAGGGACACACCGGCTATTTCGAACCGGGCACGGAGAGTCTGCGCAATTTCGCCCAGATCGGCACTGGCTCGTACCACGGGGTGCGCTGCGCGAGTGGAGACGACGCCTGCCGGGAGGGCTTTTCCGGCGCGGCAGCGGCCTGACGCGCGTAGAAATCGACGAAACAGCGGCCCGCCGCAGGAGGGACGGAGGCGCGCGTGCCGCCTACGATGAGCCGCATGGGTGACGTATTGGCCGGATTTCATGCCGCCTGGGAGTTCGAGTCCGACTCCGTGCTCATCCGCTTCGAACGGGGAATCCGCACGCCGAAGCTCTACCAAGCGCTCGGTGAACGGCGTATCCCGCACGAGGCGATCGCAGCGGTGACTCTCTCCCCGGGGAAACGCGGGACCGTCGTTCTGCATGCCGTGCCGAGACCTGGCGCCGATCCTCTGATGGAGGTGGCGGCCGGCCAGCTCAAGGACGGCTGCGACCCGTACCGCTTGGTGCTGCCCGCCGAGCGGGAGGTGCTCGCCGAGTACTACGCGGACGAGCTGCGGGCGCAGATCGCGGCGGACGACGACGGGCCTTGTGATCGTTATCTGGTGGCCGCGCCCGAGGCGCCGCTGCAGTTCAAGGCGTACGACGGGAAGGCGTCCTTCGACGGCAAGCTGGTGTCCTTCCGGTGGTTCTGGACGGGCGCCTCGTCGGCGAAGTGGAAGGCCGGTGACCAGAGCTTTCCCGTCACGGACCTGAGCGGCATCGAGTGGCGCTCCCCGGAGGTCTTCGAGGGGCATCTGCGGCTGCTGCGCCGTGAGACTCCCGTGGCCCAGCCCGCGCAGGCCGATCAGGACCCGGCGGCCGTCGTCTTCGGGCTCGGCTACGGCCCGGTCCACGAGTCTCTGCCGTTCGCCGCGTCGGTCCTCGCCGCGGTGCGGACCTCCGGCCCGGCCCTGACGTCCGAGGGTGTCGGCGCCACGTCCACGTCGGCCGTCCGGCGCGATCCGGCGGACATCGCGGATCGCATCCGGCACTTGGGCGAGCTGCATCAGGCGGGTCTGCTGACGGACGAAGAGTTCACGACGAAGAAGGCCGAGCTACTGGCGGAGCTGTGATCCGAGCCGTCCCTGGTGCTACCCGTGGGACGACGGTGATACCTGGGTATGGGGTGCGGGGCGGCTCCCCGGTATGACGGCGCGAGGGGGACTTCATGCCTACGCTGATCAGGCCATGAGCAGCACGACGACACCTCCCGACCAAGGGCCCCGCCGCCCTGCCGCCGAGCCGGGGCGGCGCGGGGCCGGCCTCCGGCGTGCGACCGCGGCGGTCGTCGACGGCCTGCGGACAGCGGGGGCCTCGCTCTCGACGCCCGCCGGCTCGACCGAGCCGCTGCTGGCGGGCGCTCCCAAACGCTGGGTGCGTGCGCTGCCCCATGTGATCGCGCTGGGCTTCGTCGTCGTCCTCGTCCCGGTCACCGTCCAGGTACTGACGCATGACTATGGGGTGGGCGGCGGACTGGCGGGCGCCCTGGCCGTCGCCCAGTCCGCTCCGCTGTTCCTCGCGGTCACCCGGCCGCTTCCCGCGTGGTGGATCGTGATCGTCGCGGACGTCATCGGCGCGATCGCCACGATGGCCGCGGATTCCAGCCGTCCCGCCCCCTGGACCCCCATGATCATCGTGGGGTACCTGGTCCTCTGCTGTGCGCTGTCCCTGCGGGAGAGTCGCCGCACACTCCTCGGTGTCTGGCTGGTCACCGTGGTCACCGGACTGGTGCTCGGGGCGTTCCGCGGCGACGGAAGCCAGGACACCGGCGTCCTGCTGACCGTGCTGAGCGGGGCCGTGCTGCTGCTCGGTGCCCTGTTGCGTGAGCGCGGTGAGGCCCGGCGCAGGCTCGTCGAGCAGGAGACCATCAGCGAGGCCGAGCGCTCCCAGCGCACGCTTCTTGAGGAACGCGCCCGCATCGCCCGCGAGTTGCACGATGTCGTCGCCCACCACATGTCGGTGATCACGGTCCAGGCGGACTCGGCGCCCTACCGACTCGACGGCCTTCCTGACGCGGCGCGCGAGGAGTTCGGGAGCATAGCGGCGAGCGCCCGTGAATCACTCACCGAGATGCGGCGGCTGCTCGCGGTGCTGCGTAGCGAGGGGGTGAACGGCGAGCGGGCGCCCCAGCCCGGCCTCGACCGGCTGCCGCACCTGGTCGAGGCCACGATACGAGCCGGCATACCGATCGATCTGTCGCGCCCCGAGCTGGCGATCCTCACACAACTGGCGCAGGTGACGCCGGCCGTGGACCTGTCCGCGTACCGCATCGTCCAGGAGGCCCTGTCGAACGTGATGCGCCACGCGCCGGGTGCGCAGACCAGGATCACGCTCAGCCTGGACGACGAGAATCTTCTGATCCTCGTGGTCAACGGCCCTTCCAAGGAGTCCGTCTCCCCGCTGGAGGGCAGCGGCACGGGGCACGGTCTCGTCGGCATGCGCGAGCGCGTACGGTTGGTCGGCGGCACGGTAGACGTCGGGCCGCTGCCCGACGGCGGCTTCCGCGTGGCCGCCCGGCTTCCCCTCCTCCCGAAGGACTCCGGCACCGCATGACCATCCGCGTGATCATCGTCGACGACCAGGCCATGGTGCGGGCGGGGTTCGCCGCCCTGCTGGCGGCACAGAGCGACATCGACGTCGTGGGCGAGGCACCGGACGGCAAGAAGGGTGTCGAGGTCAGCCGCAGCACTCATCCCGATGTCGTCCTGATGGACGTCCGCATGCCGGAGATGGACGGACTCGCCGCGGCCCGCGCTCTGTTGAACCCGCCACCGGGTGTGGTGCACCTGCCGAAGGTGCTGATGCTCACCACGTTCGACGTGGACGACTACGTGTACGAGGCGCTGCGCGCAGGGGCTTCCGGCTTCCTGCTCAAGGACGCGCCACCCGCCGATCTGATCTCAGCCGTACGCGTGGTGGCGTCCGGCGAGGCGCTGCTCGCCCCCTCGGTGACCCGCCGTCTCATCGCGGACTTCGCGAAGCAGCGCCCCGCGCCGCGCAAGGACCAGGCGCTTCAGCTCAACGGCCTGACGCCGCGTGAGACCGAGGTATTGGTGCTGATCGCCCGCGGCCTGTCCAACCAGGAGATCGCCGAGCGACTGGTGCTCGCCGAGCAGACGGTGAAGACCCACATCGGCCGCGTACTCAGCAAGTTGGGGCTGCGGGACCGCGCCCAAGCCGTGATCTTCGCCTATGAGGCGGGCCTGGTCACACCCGGCGAGCAGTAGTCCACCCCCTACCTCGGTATCACCACCGCATACCCCGGTATCACCTGAGAGTTGGCTCCGCGGTGTGACGTGCCGCCACCCTCCGTCTCCCTACCTTCACTTCGTCAGGCCACAGCGCGCCACGAAGCGGGGAGGGAGACCGGCCATGCGGCTTCGGTCATGGAAAGCACGGAGCAAGAGGGCGCTGGTCGCCGCCGCGCTCACGACGACGGTCGTGGCCGGCACGGCGGGCTGGACGGTCGGCAATGAACAGCAGCCGCTCACGGGCCCGCCGCCAGGCACGAGCTCGTGGCGCGCGGACCATGCCCTCGGCATGCGGCTGCCGGACCCCGAAGCGGCTTCACCCGCCCGTATAGCCACGTTCTTCGACTCGCTGAGCGTTGCCCAGCGCCAAGAGCTGGTAACTCGACATCCCTCGGTCGTCGGTAATCTCGACGGAGCGCCCATAGCGCTTCGGTACGAGGCCAACTCACGCAGCTTGAGGGCCGAGCGGGCCCGCGAGCGGGCCCGGTCGACCGACCCCGATCTCACCGTGCAGGACCGTGAGCACGCCAGAGCCCTGACCGTCCGCTACGACGAACTGCTCACCCACGGTCGGCAGATACTGGCATTCGACCCGCGAGGGCGCGGCCAAATCGCCGAAGTGTACGGGGATTTGGAGCGGGCGGAGCACGTCTCCATCGTCGTACCAGGCTCTGACATCGACCTGAACAGCTTCGACCGCGCCAAGGACAAGTACGGCACACCGGCCGGGATGGGCCGCTCCCTGCGCGCGGCGGCGGACGCCCGCACCGCCGTAGTGGCCTGGGTGGGGTACACCACGCCGGTCGGCCTCGGCCCCGACGCCGCCACAGGACGCCTCGCCGAGGCGGGTGCGCCGCGCCTCGCGCGCTTCACACAGGGCCTGACGGCGTCCGGTGCCCCGCGGCCCTCCGTGTTCTGCCACAGCTACGGCTCGGTGGTGTGCGGCCTGGCCGCTCCCCGGCTCCCCGCGGCCGACCTGGTGGTCCTCGGCTCCCCCGGTATGCGGGCGGACAGCGTGGCCGACCTGCATACCGCCGCCCGCGTCTGGGCCGCCCGGGACGACAGCGACTGGATCGGCAAGGTGCCGAACGTCGAGCTGTTCGGCCTCGGCCACGGCGAGGACCCGACCGCCCCGGGCTTCGGCGCGCGGCGCGTCCCCGCCGAGCGAGCCGAGGGCCACACCGGCTACTTCGCCCCCGGCACCGACTCCCTGCGGGCCTTCGCCCGCATCGCCGACGGAGGCGACTCCACCGTCACCACCCGAACCATCGGAGCGCGGACATGAGCCTTCCGACCCTGAGCGGACTGCACCGGGCGGCGTCCGTCATAGACGCCAGGACTCCGCTCCGCCGCGACCGCGCCATAGACGGCCTGCGTGCCCTCGCTCTGCTCGCCGTGCCGACCGGGCACTGGCTGCTGGGCGGCTTCACCCTCGACTCCGGGGGCGCGTTGCACAACGCGAGCCCGCTAACCTCGTTCGGCTTCTTCGCACCGCTCAGCTGGGTGCTGCAGATGCTGGGCATCTTCTTCCTCGTGGGCGGCTATGCCTCCACGCTGTCGTACCGCCGGGCAGTGGCGCGCGGCGAGTCGACAAGTGACTGGCTGCGCGGGCGCCTCGCTCGGCTCGGGCGACCAGTCCTCGGCGTGACGGCGGTCTGGGCCGCGCTGATCCCGATGCTGTACGCGCTGGGTGTGCCGGGCACGACGCTGCGCACCGCGTCCACACTGGTCATCCAACCCCTGTGGTTCGTGGGCGTCTACACAGTGATCACGGCGCTCACCCCCTGGTGCATACGCGCGGCGGAGCGGTTGGGGGCGTGGGCCGCGGTGCCGTTGCTCGGGTCGGTCGCCGTCGTGGACTTCCTGCGCTACGGCCCGTTCGGGGACGCCATGCCCTCCTGGCTGTCCTTGCTGAATCTGCTGCCGGGCTGGATGTTCGCCTACCAACTGGGCGTTTCCTGGGGCGAGAAGCGGCTGGGAAAACGCGGTGCCTGGCTGCTGCTCGTCGGCGGCGCCGCTCTCTTCACCGCCCTGCTCCTCCTCTTCCACTACCCGGCGTCGATGGTCGGCGTCCCCGGCGAGGCCCGTACGAACTCGCATCCGCCGTCGCTGCTGGTCCTCGCCCTGGCCGCCGCGCAGAGCGGCGCGGCGATCCTGTTGCGGGACCGCATCGGCCGACTGCTGCGCAGGCCCGCTCTGTGGGCGCCGGTCGTCGTGGTCAACCTGTCGGCGATGACGATCCTGTGCTGGCACCAGACGGCGCTGCTCGTCGCGGCCGTGCCCGGCTCGTTCCTCGGCGCGGTGCCGGGGCTGACCACGGACCCCGACACGCTGGGCTGGATAGCGGCGCGGGTCGTCTGGCTCCCGGTTCTCGCGGCGCTGCTGGTGCTGATAGGCCGGTACGCCCGTGGCTTCGAGGCCCCGTGGAAGCGCGCGAGCCACGCACGGCGAGCGCTCGCCGGACTGCTGGCGGCGGGTTTCGCGGTCTTCGCCCTGGGCCTCGCGTGAGGGGCCGGGGCGGCACCGGGATACCGACACCGGTATGCCGCAGGCCCGCAGAGGGCGGCGGGCGCCTCCGGCCCCGGCTGTGCGGGGCCGGAGGGAGGCCTTGGCTACTCGCGGCCCGCCGAGGTGAAGGTCATGTCGGCGTAGCGGTCGCCCGCGACGTCGGCGGCGATCGGGGCCAGCAGGGCGAGTTCCTCGTCGGTGAGGGTGATGCGGGTGGCCGCGGTGTTCTCCTCGACGCGGTGGCGCCTGCGGGTGCCGGGGATCGGGACGACGGGCAGGCCGTGGACCGTGGACTGCTGCTGCACCCAGGCCAGGGCGACCTGGCCGAGGCTCGCGCCGTGGGCGTCGGCGACTGTGCGGACGGGGGCCAGGAGGGCCGCGTTGGCGGTGGCGTTGGCGCCGGTGAAGCGGGGCTGCTGGCGGCGGAAGTCGTCCTCGCCTAGCTCCTTGTCGGCGTTGACGAACGCGCCGGTGAGGAAGCCGCGGCCGAGCGGGGAGTAGGGCACGAGGGCCACGCCCAGGTCGGCGGCCGCGGGGACCACACCCCGCTCGATGTCGCGGCTGAACAGCGACCACTCCGACTGGACGGCGGCGATGGGGTGGACGGCATGGGCGGCACGCAGTTCGTCGCCGGTGACCTCGCTCAGGCCGAGGTGCTTGACCTTGCCGGCGGCGACGAGTTCGGCCATCGCGCCGACCGTCTCCTCGATGGGGACATCCGGGTCGCGGCGGTGCATGTAGTAGAGGTCGATGACGTCCGTGCCGAGGCGGCGCAGGCTGGCGTCGACGCTGGAGCGAATGTAGGAGGGAGAGTTGTCGATGCGCCGCTTCGTCGGATCATCCGGGTCGATGGCCAAAGCGAACTTGGTGGCGAGGACGATCTCGTCGCGGTGCGCCTTGACGAAAGGAGCAAGGAAGTTCTCGTTCTCGCCCATGCCGTAGACGTCGGCGGTGTCGTAGAGGGTGACGCCCAGTTCGAGGGCGCGGTCCAGGGTGGCGTGGGCCTCGTCGGCGTCGGTGGGGCCATAGGCGAAGCTCATGCCCATGCAGCCGAGGCCCTGGACACCGACCTCGGGGCCGTTGGTGCCGAGCCGAGCCGTGGCGATGCCGCCGGCCGTGTTGTCAAACGTCATCAGGGTTCAGAGCCTCTCCGACGCCTTGCGGGCGCCAGCGTACGTGTCGATCTTGTAGTCGAGGACCGCGAGGGTGTCCTGCAGCTCCGCGATGCGGCTGCGGACGTCGCGCCGGGTCCGCTCCAGGAGTTCCTGGCGCTCGGAGAAGGTGTGCTCGCCTTCGCGCACCAGTTCCGCGTACCGGACCATGTCCGCCACAGGCATCCCGGTGAGGCGGAGTTTGCCGACGAAAGAGAGCCAGTTCAGGTCGCGGTTGCGGTAGCGGCGCTGGCCCGTGTGGGAGCGGTCGATGTGGGGCATCAGGCCGATCCGCTCGTACCAGCGCAGGGTGTAGGCGGTGAGGCCGGTGAAGGCGGCGACCTCGCTGATCGTGTAGTGGTCCTGGCCGTCCGGGCTCGGCGGCCCGGCGGGTGCCGAGACGCAGGGCGCGGGCCTGGGTGCGGGGTGGGCTGGTGCAGGCGTGGTCTCCATCACCGTCATGTCCCTCACGCTAAGACCTTGGAGTGCGCTCCAAGCAAGCGGGATCGGAGGAAATCTGAGGAGCGTCTCATTTCTTGGTCACGCATCGATCACACGCATTGTTTTCAGGCGTTGATCTCAGGCGTTGATCTCAGGGATTGATCTCAGGCATTGCTCTCATTGGCCTCAGGCATTGGTCTCAGGCAGGAGGGTTCGGGTCCCACCCGACGTCAGCCTGGTTCTCGCGGAGGAATTAGGCTCGTCGGCATGCAGAGCTTGGCGATGATCGAGAACTGGCCCGTTCCCACCGCTGCCGCCGCTGTCGTCCGTGCGGACGGCACGGTCGTGGGGGCGCATGGGCCGACGGACCGGCGTTTTGCCCTGGCCTCGGTCACCAAGCCGCTCGCGGCGTACGCGGCTCTGGTCGCGTACGAGGAGGGCGCGGTCGAGCTCGATGAGCCCGCCGGGCCCGAGGGGTCGACGGTGCGGCATCTGCTCGCGCACACCAGTGGGCTCGCCTTCGACGAGCACCGGGTGACGTCGGCGCCGGGGACGCGGCGGCTGTACTCCAACGCGGGGTTCGAGGTGCTTGGGGATCACATCGCCAAGGCGACGGACATTCCGTTCGGGGAGTATCTGCGGCAGGCGGTGCTGGAGCCGCTCGGGATGAGCGCCACCGCGCTGGAGGGTGATGGTTCGCCCGCCAAGGACGGGGTGTCCACCGTCGATGACCTCGTCAGGTTCGCCGCCGAGGTGCAGGCGCCCCGGCTGCTGGACGCGCGGACGGTGGCGGCGGCGATGACGGTGACGTATCCGGGGCTGAAGGGTGTGCTGCCGGGGTACGGGCACCAGAATCCCAACGACTGGGGGCTCGGGTTCGAGATTCGGGACTCCAAGGCGCCGCACTGGACGGGGAGTTCGTCTTCGCCTCGGACGTTCGGGCACTTCGGGCAGGCCGGGACGTTCCTGTGGGTCGACCCGGATGCGGGGGCGGCTTGCGTCGCCCTTACGGATCGGCCCTTTGGGCCCTGGGCCGTCGAGGTGTGGCCCGCGTTCACCGATGCGGTGCTCGCGGAGCTCTGAGGTGAGGCTTGCGGGGCTCCGAGGCGGGCTTGCGGGACTCTGAAGTAGGGCTCGCGGGCCAGTCACCAGCCCCGTAGCCCGCCGGTCCGCCGGCCCGCTAGCCGCCCGTCATCTCCCAGACCAGAAGTTCCGCCGGGGCGTCTGCCACGGCTATCGCCTCCAGGGACGTCTCGTTCGTGAGCCGGGCCGAGTCGCCCGGGGACAAGCGGGTCTCGCCCAGCCGTACCTCGCCGCGCGCCACGTGGACGTACACGAAGGGGGCGTCCGGTAGGGCGGTGCGTTCGTTCGGGGCCAGGCGGCGGACGTGGAGCAGTGCGCCCGCGCCGGGGATCTCGTACGGGGTCGAGTCGGCGATTCCGTGGACGACCCTGTAGGACGGGTCGCCGCCCGGGGAGAGGGGGGCCAGCCACATCTGGACGAAGACGAGCGGGGTCGCGCCGTCGTTGCGTTCCACGTGACGCACGCCGCCCGCCGCGGAGAGGTGCTGGACATCGCCGGGGCGGACCAGTGACGCGTGGCCCGTCGAGTCGCGGTGGGTGAGTTCACCCTCGACGACCCAGGTCACGATCTCGGTGTGGCTGTGCGGGTGCTCGTCGAAGCCCGCGCCGGGCGCGAGGCGCTCTTCGTTGCAGGCCAGGATCGCGCCGAAGCGGAGGTTGTCGGGGTCGTAGTGGGGCCCGAAGGAGAAGGCGTGGAAGGACTCGATACCGGCCTCCGCCTCCCCACCGCGGTACCGGTCGCCGGAGCGCCGTACGTCTGTCACGCACCCCACGTTAGCCCCGGCACCGCATGTGCCCGCCCCGATAAGGCAGTCTTGTCCCCGTGCCCGAACCCTCAGCGAACGAAGCCCACCAGGAGTCCCAGCCGGGTTCCCCGCCCGGGTCCCACCCGGATCCGGGGGCCGGGCCCCGCCAGGACCGCCGCACCCCCCACGCACACACCGCGACCCTGAAGCGCCTGGAGAAGTCGTCAGGGAGCCTCGCGGCGCAGGCCATCGCGCGCATGGACGAGACGCTCTCCTGGTACCGGGCGATGCCGCCGGAGAACCGGTCCTGGATCGGCCTGGTCGCGCAGGCCGGTATCGCCGCGTTCACCGAGTGGTTCCGGCACCCGGACGCGCCCCAGGCCATCTCGACCGACGTCTTCGGCACTGCCCCCCGCGAGCTGACCAGGGCGATCACCCTGCGCCAGACGGTGGAGATGGTGCGTACGACGATCGAGGTGATGGAGTCCGCGATCGACGAGGTCGCGGCGCCGGGAGACGAATCCGTCCTCCGCGAGGCCCTGCTCGTCTACGCCCGCGAGATCGCCTTCGCCACCGCACAGGTGTACGCGCAGGCCGCCGAGGCACGCGGTGCCTGGGACGCCCGCCTGGAGTCCCTCGTCGTGAACGCCGTGCTCTCCGGAGAGGCCGACGAGGGCGCGGTGAGCCGGGCGGCCGCGCTCGGCTGGAACTCCCCCGAGCACGTCTGCGTACTCCTCGGCACCGCCCCCGACGGCGACAGCGAGCTGACCGTCGAAGCCATCCGCCGCGCCGCCCGGCACGCGAAGCTCCAGGTCCTCACGGGTGTCCTCGGTGCTCGCCTGGTCGTCATCGCGGGCGGCAGCGACAATCCGCTGGCGGTCGCGAAAGCGCTGATCGGGCCGTATGCCGCCGGTCCCGTGGTGGCCGGGCCGATCGTCCCGGATCTGCTCGCGGCCACCCGTTCCGCGCAGGCGGCGGCCGCCGGGCTCAAGGCGAGTTCCGCCTGGCAGGACGCCCCGCGGCCCGTCCTCGCGGACGATCTGCTGCCCGAGCGCGCCATGGCCGGGGATCCGGCGGCCCGCGAGCAGCTGGTGGAGGAGATCTACAGACCACTGGAGGAAGCGGGCTCCGCGCTCCTGGAGACGCTCAGTGTCTATCTGGAGCAGGCGGCCAGCCTCGAAGGCGCGGCCCGGATGCTCTTCGTGCACCCCAACACCGTGCGCTACCGGCTTCGACGTGTGACTGACGTCACCGGCTGGTCGCCTTCCGATGTGCGCTCCGCGTTCACGCTCCGGATCGCGCTCATCCTGGGGCGTCTGGCCGACAGGGATCCTCAGTCGTAGGGCTTTTGTCGGGCCCCTACAATTCCCCCAGCCGTTCTTCGTCCCTGTCCCCACGGGCGGCTCAGGCCGTCTACAAGAGAGAGTGTGAGAGTGCTCGTACTCGTCGCTCCCGGCCAAGGCGCTCAGACGCCCGGCTTCCTGACCCCCTGGCTCGACCTCCCCGGCGCGGCAGACCGCCTCGGCGCGTGGTCGGACGCCATCGGGCTCGACCTCGCCCACTACGGCACGCAGGGAGACGCGGACGCGATCCGCGACACCTCCGTGGCGCAGCCGCTGCTCGTGGCCGCCGGACTGCTGTCCGCCGCGGCACTCGGTGACATCACGCCGGGCGCGGTCGCCGGACACAGCGTCGGCGAGATCACGGCCGCCGCGTACACCGGGGTGCTCGGCGAAGACGATGCCCTGCGCCTCGTACGCACTCGCGGGCTCGCCATGGCCGAGGCCGCCGCCGTCACGGAGACCGGCATGGCGGCGCTGCTCGGCGGCGACCCCGAGGTCACCGTCCCGCACCTGGAGAAGCTCGGCCTGACCCCGGCCAATGTGAACGGCGCGGGCCAGATCGTGGCCGCCGGCACCAAGGAGCAGCTCGCCGCCCTGGAGGCCGACAAGCCCGAGGGCGTGCGCAAGGTCGTCGCCCTCAAGGTCGCGGGCGCCTTCCACACGCGGCACATGGCTCCGGCCGTGACGCGGCTGGAGGAGGCCGCCAAGAGCCTCACCGTCGCGGACCCGAAGTTCACCTACGTCTCGAACCGCGACGGCAGGACGGTCGCCACCGGTGCCGAGGTGATCGAGCGCCTGGTCGGCCAGGTCGCCAACCCGGTCCGCTGGGACCTGTGCATGGAGACGTTCCAGGAGCTGGGCGTCACCGCGCTGATCGAGGTGTGCCCCGGCGGCACCCTGACCGGTCTGGCCAAGCGCGCGCTGAAGGGCGTCAAGACGCTCGCGGTGAAGACCCCCGACGACCTCGACGCGGCCCACGCGCTCGTCGCCGAGCATTCCTGAGCCGACGACAGACAAGGAGCCGTAGCGCATGTCGAAGATCAAGCCCAGTCAGGGCGCCCCGTACGCGCGGATCATGGGCGTCGGCGGCTACCGGCCCACCCGTGTCGTGCCGAACGAAGTGATCCTGGAGACGATCGACTCGTCCGACGAGTGGATCCGTTCCCGCTCCGGTATCGCGACCCGCCACTGGGCCTCCGACGAGGAGACCGTGGCCGCGATGTCGATCGAGGCGGCGGGCAAGGCCATCGCCGACGCCGGCATCACGCCCGAGCAGATCGGCGGCGTGATCGTCTCGACCGTCTCGCACTTCAAGCAGACCCCGGCCATCGCGACCGAGATCGCGGACAAGATCGGCGCGGGCAAGCCCGCCGCGTTCGACATCTCCGCGGGCTGCGCCGGCTTCGGCTACGGTCTGACGTTGGCCAGGGGCATGGTCGTGGACGGCTCCGCCGAGTACGTCCTGGTCATCGGCGTGGAGCGGCTGAGCGACCTGACCGACCTGACCGACCGTGCGACGGCGTTCCTCTTCGGTGACGGCGCCGGTGCTGTGATCGTCGGCCCCTCCAAGGAGCCGAAGATCGGCCCGACGGTCTGGGGCTCGGAGGGCGACAAGTCCGAGACGATCAAGCAGACCGAGTCCTGGGAGGCGTACCGCAAGGGCACCCTCGACAAGTTCCCTGCGATTACGCAGGAAGGCCAAGCGGTGTTCCGCTGGGCCGTGTTCGAGATGGCGAAGGTCGCCCAGCAGGCGCTGGACGCGGCCGGAATCACCGCGGACGATCTGGATGTCTTCATTCCGCATCAGGCCAATGAGCGGATCATCGACTCGATGGTGAAGACTCTGAAACTGCCGGAGCACGTCACGGTCGCCCGTGATGTGCGCACCACGGGTAACACTTCGGCCGCCTCGATTCCGCTCGCCATGGAGCGTCTGCTGGCGACCGGCGAGGCGAAGAGCGGCGACACCGCACTCGTCATCGGCTTCGGGGCGGGTCTCGTGTACGCCGCCACGGTCGTTACCCTCCCCTAGGCATCACGTACGGATCACCCGGTCCGTACCCACGACGCCACACCCTCTGGATACATAAGAAGGAGCGCCAACATGGCCGCCACTCAGGAAGAGATCGTCGCCGGTCTCGCGGAGATCGTGAACGAGATCGCCGGCATCCCGGTCGAGGACGTCCAGACGGACAAGTCCTTCACCGACGACCTGGACGTCGACTCGCTGTCCATGGTCGAGGTCGTCGTCGCCGCCGAAGAGCGCTTCGACGTCAAGATCCCGGACGACGACGTCAAGAACCTCAAGACGGTCGGCGACGCGACCAAGTACATCCTGGAGCACCAGGCCTGATCAGGCCGTGCTCAGTCGCCACCCGGCGGTGGCGCCGCTGATCCCCTCAACACCGTGGAGAAATTTCCTGTGAACTCGACCAATCGCACCGTGGTCGTCACCGGTATCGGCGCAACCACACCGCTGGGTGGCGACGCAGCCTCGACGTGGGAGGGCCTGCTCGCGGGCCGTTCCGGCGTCAGTACGCTGGAGCAGGACTGGGCAGCCGAGCTGCCGGTCCGCATCGCCGGTCAGATCGCCGTGGAGCCGGGCGAGGTCATCCCGCGCCCGCAGGCGCGCAAGCTGGACCGTTCGGCGCAGTTCGCGCTGATCGCGGCCAAGGAGGCCTGGGCCGACGCGGGCTACACCGCCAAGGCCGGCGAGGACACCTCCGTCGACCCGCACCGCCTCGGCGCGGTCATCGCCTCCGGCATCGGCGGCGTGACCACGCTCCTGGACCAGTACGACGTGCTCAAGGAGAAGGGCGTTCGCCGCGTCTCCCCGCACACCGTGCCGATGCTGATGCCCAACTCCCCGGCGGCCAACGTCGGCATCGAGCTGGGCGCCCACGCGGGCGTCCACACCCCGGTGTCGGCCTGCGCCTCGGGCGCGGAGGCCATCGGCTACGCGATCGAGATGATCCGCACCGGCCGCGCCGACGTCGTCGTCGCGGGCGGCACGGAGGCGGCGATCCACCCGCTGCCGATCGTCGCGTTCGGCAACATGATGGCGATGTCCAAGAGCAACGACGACCCGCAGGGCGCCTCGCGCCCCTACGACGCGGACCGCAACGGCTTCGTGCTCGGCGAGGGTGCCGGTGTGATCGTCCTGGAGTCCGAGGAGCACGCCAAGGCCCGCGGCGCGAAGATCTACGCGGAGGCCATCGGCCAGGGCATCTCGGCCGACGCGCACCACATCACGCAGCCCGAGCCGTCCGGCAACGGCATCGCCGCGGCGCTGCAGAACCTGATCGACACGACGGACCTCAAGCCGGCCGAGATCGTGCACGTGAACGCGCACGCCACCTCGACCCCGCAGGGCGACGTCGCCGAGATCAAGGCGCTGCGCAAGGCGTTCGGCGACGACGTCGACCACATGGCGATCTCCAGCACCAAGTCGATGACGGGGCACCTGCTCGGTGGCGCGGGCGGCGTGGAGACCGTGGCCACGGTCCTCGCGCTGAAGAACCGCGTCGCCCCGCCGACGATCAACATCAAGAACCTCGACCCGGAGGTCGACGCGGACGTCGTCCGCGACGAGGCCCGCCCGCTGCCCGAGGGCAGGATCTCGGCGCTGAACGACTCGTTCGGCTTCGGCGGCCACAACGTCGTCCTGGCGTTCAGGAGCGTTTGAGCGTCTCACCTGGTCGTACGTACGTAACTGAAGGGGCCCCCACCAAGCGGTGGGGGCCCCTTCGGTTCAGGTCAGACGACCTGGTGCAGCCACCGCACCGGCGCGCCCTCGCCCGCGTACCGGAAGGGTTCCAGTTCGTCGTCCCAGGGCTTGCCGAGCAGCTTGGCCAGTTCGGCCTCCAGGTCGCTCTCGCCGCGCTGCGAGCGGGCCAGGGCGGCGCGCAGGCGGTCCTCGGGGATGAGGATGTCGCCGTGGAGGCCGGTGACGGCGTGGAAGATGCCCAGCTCAGGCGTGGCGCTGTACCGCTCGCCCTCGGCGCTCGGGCATGGCTCCGCCGTGACCTCGAAGCGCAGCAGGGACCAGCCGCGCAGGGCGGAGGCGAGCTTGGAGGCGGTGCCCGCCGAGCCCTGCCAGGAGAATTCTGATCTCCAGGTGCCCGGCGCGGCGGGCTGCCTGATCCAGTCGAGGCTCACACGCGCGCCGAGTACGCCCGCGACGGCCCACTCGACGTGTGGGCACAGCGCGCGCGGAGCGGAGTGCACGTACAGAACTCCACGTGTCGTCACCGGGACCTCCAGTGTGGGTCGAGGTTCGCCTTCCCCAGCGGCCTCGCGCCCGTGCCGAGCAATTTTCCCCAAATGGTAGAGAAACCTGGGAAAAGGGGACAGATGTGACGTGATGTAATTTAGCGGAACCACAGCAGCGGGGCGTCACCGGGTGGATCACCCGCCTGTCGCCGCCCGTGACAGCGGTGGCCAGGCGGCTACGGGGCGAGGCTACCGTGCGAGGGCGCAAGGAGTGTGACGTACCGTCGGTCCAGAGGCCAGGAAACTCCGACCTTTCACCCGGCGGGGCGCAACCCCGGGCACGCGCACGACGTCACGTTGAACGACAGAGGGGACCAGGGGATGCGGAACCGCAGGCACCGCTCGCGTGCCGTCGTCGCTCTCGCGGCGGCGGCCTTTCTCGGCACCGCGTCGCTCACCGCGTGCGACGCGCAGGGCGGCAACTCCTCGGCCCCCGGCCCCTCCGCGCACAAGCCGGCGCCGAAACCCACCCCCACGTGGGACACGACGCCCCGCTCGATGGCGGCCGTGGGCGACTCCATCACCCGCGGCTTCGACGCCTGCTCGGTGCTCTCCGACTGCCCCGAGGCATCTTGGGCGACCGGCACCGACGCCCAGGTGCGGAGCCTCGCGACACGGCTGCTGGGAAAGAAGCGGGCCACCTCGCACAGTTGGAACCACGCGAAGACCGGCGCCCGCGTGGCCGATCTGACGGGGCAGGTCGAACAGGCCGTCACCGAGCGGCCCGAGCTGGTGACGGTCATGGTGGGCGCCAATGACGCCTGCCGTTCGACGGCCGCCGGGATGACACCCGTCGACGAGTTCCGCGCCGACTTCGAGCAGGCGATGCGGACGCTGCGCCGTTCGCTGCCGAAGGCGCAGGTGTATGTGGCGTCCGTGCCGGATCTCAAGCGGCTCTGGTCGCAGGGGCGCGCCAATCCGCTGGGCAAGCAGGTGTGGAAGCTGGGCATCTGCCCCTCGATGCTGGCCGACCCCGACGACCTGGGCGTCACGGCGTCCGAGCGGCGGGACTCCGTGCAGGACCGGGTGGCGGCGTACAACGCGGTACTCGAAGATGTGTGCGATGAGGATCGGCGGTGCCGGTACGACGGCGGGGCGGTCTTCGACTACCGATTCGACGGCGACCAGCTGAGCCACTGGGACTGGTTCCACCCCAGCAAGGACGGTCAGTCACGCCTCGCCGAGCTGGCCTACCGTCAGGTGACGTCGCGCGAGCCGGTGGGCTAGGAGTCCTCCGCGGTTCGCTCTCCTGCCGTCAGTGGATTGCTCAGGCGCAGATCCGCGATCGAACGGCCCGCCTGGACCACGTACGAACCCACCTGATACGCCCAGCAGTTGAGACCCTCGTCCCACGTCTCGAAGGCTCGGCGCGGGATTTCCACGGTCGCCTCGACGCTTTCGCCGGGGGCCGCCTCGACCGTCGCGAAGCCCGCGAGCCAGCGGGCGGGGCGCGCGGCGTCGGGCTCGGAGGGGGCCAGGTAGAGCTGGACGACCTCGCGGCCCGGGCGCCGGCCGGAGTTGCGGACGCGGACCGTGGCCGTGGTGCCCTCGACGGTGAGTGACTCGTACGTCCAGTCGGTGTAGCCGAGGCCGTGGCCGAACGCGTACGACGGGGTGGCGCCGGCCTTCTCCCAGGCGCGGTAGCCGGTGAACACGCCCTCCGAGTAAGGGAGTTCGCCGTCGGAGGGCGTCACTTGGGTGACGGGGGCGGCGGCGAGGTCGCCCCAGGTGGTGGGGAGCCGGCCGCCGGGCTCCTCTGCGCCCGACAGGACGTCGGCGAGGGCCACGCCGCCCTCCTGGCCGGGGAACCAGCCGAGCAGTATCGCGGCGACGTCGTCGCGCCAGGGCAGCTCCACCGGGGAGCCGGAGTTGACGACGACCACGGTGTTCGGGTTGGCGGCGGCCACCGCGCGGACCAGGTCGTCCTGGCGGCCCGGCAGCCTCAGGTCCTGGCGGTCGAATCCCTCGGACTCGACGCGCTCGGTGGTGGCGACGACCACGACCGCCGTGTCGGCGCCCCGCGCCGCCTCGACGGCCTCGTACATCAGTTCGTCGGCGGCTCGCCGCGGGCCGAGGTGGACGAAGGAGAACATGACGCCCGGCAGCGGGGCCGCGTACTCCCTGCTGAGGCGGTGGAGGAGGGAGACCTCGACGGGTTCGCCCGCCGTGAGCGCCACCTTGCCGCGCTCGACCGGGGAGCCGAAGAACGCCTCGAACGGGTCGGACTCGGAGCCCATTTCCTGCACGCCGTCGTAGAGCACCCGGCCGGCGACCGTGAGCCTGAAGGCGCCGAGGCCGCGCGTGCCGAAGGAGTGCTCGCCGCTCTCGCGCGGCGTGAACGTGCCGGTCACCTCGACGCTCGCCATGGTCTCGTGGGTGACGCCGGCGGGCAGGTCGTCACCGATCCACTGGACCTGTCCGGAGGGCAGGCTCCCCTCGCCCAGGGCGTTGCCGTCGGCGTCGCGGCAGATCGCACGCAGCTCGAAACCCTTGTCGGCGGGGGCCAGTTCTTCGCTGGGGTCGGCTCCGACGGCGTAGGTGAGCGCGCCCTCGGGGAGGGCGGCGGTCAGGCCGTCGAGCGGCGAGACGACGCGGGCGGGGAAGACGGTGGCGGAGCCGCCGCCGAGGACGCGGGCGTCGCGGGCGGCGGCGCCGATGAGGGCGATCTTGCCGGTGGCGGCGTTCAGCGGGAGGGCCTGGTTCTCGTTGCGTACGAGGACGAAGGCGCGGCGGGCGATCTCGCGGGCCAGGGCCTCGCCGTCGATGTCCGCCGGGGGTCGGGTGACGACCGGCTCGGCGCCTTCGAGGATGCCGACGCGGGCGGCGAGGCGCAGGACGTTGCGGACGGCCTCGTCGACGGTCTCCTCCTTGACCTCGCCCGCGCGGACGGCGGCGGCGAGCGGCTCGCCGTACACGGTGCGGGGGCCCGGCATGGCGACGTCGAGGCCGCCCTCGATGGCGCCGGTGGTGGAGCGGGCGGCCATCCAGTCGGAGACGTTGTAGCCGTCGAAGCCCCATTCGCCCCGCAGGATCTCGCCCACGAGGTAGCGGTGCTCGGTCATCGTCACGCCGTTGACCTGGTTGTACGCGGTCATGATGCCCCAGGGGTGGGCGTTGGCGACGATCGCCTCGAAGGGGGCGAGGTACAGCTCGCGCAGGGCGCGCGCGCCGACCTTGTTGTCCACCGTGAAGCGCTCGGTCTCGGCGTCGTTGGCGACGAAGTGCTTGACGGTCGTCCCGACGCCGCCGGACTGCACGCCCTGGACGTAGCCGGTACCGATCACGCCCGTCAGGTACGGGTCCTCGCTGTACGCCTCGAAGTGGCGGCCGCCGAGCGGGGAACGGTGGAGATTGACGGTCGGCGCGAGAAGCACGTGTACGCCCTTGCGGCGGGCCTCCTGCGCGAGGAGCGCGCCCGCGCGGCGGGCGAGGTCCTGGTCCCAGGTGGCGGCGAGCGCGGTCGGGGACGGCAGCGCGATGGACGGGTCGTCGGCGGTCCAGCGGACGCCGCGCACGCCGATCGGGCCGTCGGACATCACGAGGGACTTCAGGCCGATCTCCGGCAGGGCGTGCAGGGACCACATGTCACGGCCGCCGAGGAGGCGCGCCTTGGCATCCAGGCCGAGCTTGCGAAGAGCGGCCTCTACGGCTGCCTCGCGGGTCTGGTCCGCGTCCGTGGCCTCGGTGGGCCCTGTGGGCTCGATGGGCCCTGTGGGCTCGGATGCCGCCATGGGGTGCCTCCTTGATGAGTCCGGCCCGGCCGTCCCTGCCGTGCCGGTTCCCTCCATCCTGCATCGCGTACCTGTAGATCGGTAGGTTTCGTTATCTTGACGTTATATGTACGGCATGCGGTCCACGCAGATGTCGTACGGTCCTCCAGGGGGCAGGGTCGAGGGGCGAAGGGCGAGGGAAAGGCGTGGGGAGCATGGCGGCGGGCAAGGCGAGGCCCAGGGGCGAGGAGCGGCGCGCGGAGATCCTCCGGGCCGCCCTGGAGGTGATCGCCGAGCGCGGCTACCGGGGCGCGAGCCTGGGGGCGGTCGCCGAGCGGGTCGGCCTCACCCAGCAGGGCCTGCTGCACTACTTCCCCACGAAGGAGGCTCTGCTCGTGGCCGTCCTGGAGGCCCGCGACCAGTGGGACGCCGTGCCGGGCGGCGAGTGGCGGCTCGATCTGCTCGGCTCGCTCGTGGAGTACAACGCGATGCGGCCCGGCATCGTGCAGACCTTCTCCGCGCTGCTCGGCGAGAGCGTGACGGACGGGCACCCGGCGCGCGCCTTCTTCGCCGGGCGGTACGAGACGGTGCGCGGGAGCTTCGCGGCGGTGCTGCGCGCCGAGTACGGGGAGCGGCTGCCGGGCGGCCTCACGCCCGAGGCGGCGGCCCCGCTGATGGCGGCGGTGATGGACGGATTGCAGTACCAGTGGCTGCTGGACCCCGAGTCCGTGGACATGCCGGGGGCGTTCAGGGCCTTCCTGGCGCTACTGGACGGCGGCCTCGACGCCGGCCGGGCTCCCGGTGACGGGGACGGCCGCGACCACGTCGACCTCGATTAGCGCCTCGGCGGCGAGGGCCACGCCGCCGCGCCCCTCAAGGCGCCTTCGGCAGCTGCTGCGTCGCGCAGTGGATGCCGCCGCCACCCTCGCCGAGGGCGTTCACCGGGAGCTGGGTGACCTTGCGGCCCGGGTACAGGTCCCGGACGATCGAGGCCGCGGCGCTGTCGGCCTTCCTGTCGCCGAAGCGGGGCATGATCACGGCGCCGTTCGCCACGTAGTAGTTGGCGTAGCTCGCGAGGAAGTCGGGGCCTCGGCGGCCGATGTCCGTCGGTTCGGGGAGGTCGACGAGGTCGAGGGTCTTGCCGCGTGCGTCCCTCGCCGCGGAGAAGGTGTCGTAGGCCTGCCTGTAGGCCTTGGCCCAGACGTCCTCGGGGGCCGTCGGCGGCGGGGTGCTCATGACCACCACGCCCGGTTCGGCGAAGCGGGCCAGCGCGTCGATGTGGTAGTCCGTGATGTCCTCGCCCCTGACGCCGTCCACCCAGATGACCTCGGTCACGCCGAAGAGACTCTTGAGTGCGCGCTCGATGTCGTCGCGGGACTTGCCGGGGTTGCGGTTGGCGTTGACCAGGGAGCTCTCCGTCGCGAGCAGCGTGCCCGCGCCGTCGACCTCGATCGCTCCGCCCTCGCCGACGATCGGCGCCCGGACCCGGGGGACGCGCCGGTCGGACAGGATCCGCCGGGCCACCTCACTGTCACGGTCGTGCGGCTGCTTGTCGCCCCAGCCGTTGAAGTTGAGGTCGACGCCCGCGATGCCGTCGGGGCCGAACACGAAGCTCGGGCCGGTGTCCCGCATCCACAGGTCGTCCACCGGCACCGGCAGGATCTCGACCCCCGCGCCGCAGGCCCGCCGGGCCGCCTTCGCGTCCCGCTCGTCCGCGAGCAGCGTCACCGGTTCGAACTCGGCGATCGTCCGGGCGATGCGCGCGATGTCCTCCCGTACGGCATGGACGTACGACTTCCAGACACGGCGGCTCGGCCAGGACATGTACGTCAGCTCATGCGGCCCCGCCTCGTCCGGCATTCGGCGGGTGCCGGACGCCGCCCCCGCGGGCTCCGGTCCGCCGCTGCCACCGCAGGCGCTCAGCGCCGCCGTCCCTGAGGCCGCGAGGGCGGCGCCTGCCCCTGCCTTGAGGGCCCGGCGTCTGGACAGGCCCGTGCCGGACCCGGTGATGGACCTCATGGACCTCATGGACCGCATAGACCTCGTGAACCTCATGGTTATCTCCTGACTGAAAATTTAGTCAGTTCGATCGTAAGGCATGATCGAGCACCGGACCCAGTCGAACCTTCAGGCAGTGGAGTACGCGATGCCGGACAGGCCCAGCCAGATCCTCGAAGCCGCCGCCCGGCTGATCGCCCGGCGCGGGGTGCGCGGGCTGCGCGTCGAGGAGGTCTCCGCGGAGGCCGGGGTGTCGACCGCGCTGATCTACTACCACTTCAAGGACCGCGCGGGGCTGCTCCGCCGCACCCTGGAGTTCATCAACCGCCGCGCCGTCCGCTACACCGACGCCGCGCTCGACACCTCCGCCGATCCCCGTACCCGCCTCACCGACCTGCTGCTCCTGGAGCTCCAGGACACTCCCCGCGTACGGGAGAACAGCGCCGCCTGGGGCGAGCTGCGCGCCACCGCGGTCTTCGACCCGGACCTGCGGGAACCGCTGGCCGTCTCCACCGAGGAGTGGGCCGACGACCTGGCGCACCTCGTCCGGCAGGCCCAGTCCGCCGGACAGGTCGCGGCCGACGTCGACCCGCGTGCCGCCGCCGAGCGGCTCACCGCGCTCGTCGAGGGCGTGAGCGAACGGTGGCTGAGCGGCACGACGACACTGGACCGGGCGCACGAGCTGCTGCGCGGGGCCGTCGCCCTGGAGCTGGGGCGCACCTGAGCCGGGGCGGGCCGACCGACCGACTGGCTGGGCCGGCGGGCGGGCTGGCCGACGGGCTGGCGGACTGGCCGCGGACGACGCGATGTGGGCGCGTGGACGGGGCTGGGCCCTCACGGTCGCCCTCGCCGAGCTCTGCTGCTACCGCGAGACGAACCCGGCGATGGCGGGCACCGCGCGCCGCGTCATCGACCGCCTGACCGACGCGTCACCGGTCGTCTGACCGAGGAGACCGAGCAGCGCTTCCGCCGGCCGGCGCCTCAACCCCCCGGCGTGGACGGACCTGGAGGGGAACACACCGTAGCGCCGGCCCCATCCGCCCCGCGATACTTCCGCCACCCCACCGGTTACGGAAGGACTCGCGTGCGTTCTCGACCTCATGTGCTGTCTCGTCTCGGCGCCCTCGGCGTCGCCGCTCTGCTGGCCGGGCTCGGCGTCCCGGCGCCCGCCTCCGCCTCCCCGGGCACTGGCGGCCGTGCCGCCGCCACCGTCGAGGAGCAGCGGCTCGACCGCGCCGCTCCGCGGGAGATCCTGCGGCGCAGCGGTTTCGACTCCCTCACGCCCGAGTTGGCGCGTGCGCTCGGCAAGGCCCGCTCCTATGACCAGGCCCGCCGTCTCGTCGTACGCGAAGGAAGGGCGCTGTGGCGCCGCGCCGTCGACCGGGCGCAGGGACGCGGGCCCGCCGGAGGGGATCTGAGCCGGGACGACGACCGGCCGCTGTACTGGGCCCGGCTGGGGATGACGCGGGAGCTGCGGCAGTGGGAGCCGACGCGGTTCTCCCTCGGGGAAGCCGAACGCGCCCGGCTCATAGGAAGCTTGGAGAGGACATCGCGCGGGCAGGACGCCGTCCGTTATCCGGGGCGCCACCACGCCAAGCGCGTTCTCGTCACCGGCTTCGACCCCTTCACCCTCGACCGTGACGTCCGTATCAGCAATCCGTCCGGCGCGACCGCTCTGGCCCTGGACGGCACGACGATCCGCACCGCCGAGGGGCCCGCCCGCGTCGAGGCGGTCACCTTCCCCGTCCGCTGGCGGGACTTCGGCGACGGCGCGGTGGAGCGGGCGCTGCGCCCGTACCTGCCCCGCGTCGACCTCTTCACCACCATCAGCCAGGGGCGGGTGGGCCGCTTCGACGTCGAGCGGACCAACGGGGCCTGGCGCGGCGGCTTCCCCGACAACGAGAACGTCTCCAGGACGGGGACCGTGCCGGTGAGCGACCCGGCCGTACAGCCCCAGTGGACGTCGACGACCCTCCGGTACAAGGAGATCGTGGAGGCCGGGACGGGGCGCTTTCCCGTGTACGACAACACGTCCGTGACGGAGATCCCGGCGGGCGGCACCGAGCCCGTGGTCCGGCCCGAGGGGCCCACCGCGGGGTCGACGGCCCGGGCGGGCGGCGGCGGGGACTACCTGTCGAACGAGATCGCCTACCGGGCGACGCTGCTGCGGGACCGGCTCGGGCTGCGCGACCGGCTGCCCGGCGGCCATGTGCACACGCCCGTGCTGCGGTTCGGAGCGGGCAACACCGACCCGGCGACGGGCGCCGTCACCGATGCCGAGTTCGTGCGGAACCGGCTCGACATCATCGCTCAGGTGCGGGGCATCCTGCGGGTGGCCGCGTCGGCGTCCTGACCGTCGGCGCCCTCGGCGCCCGCGGAACCCGGAGAAGCGCCGCCGCCGTCGTCCGAGCCGTTCTCGCCCAGCAGGTCCCGTGCCATCAGCGTCGCGCCCGCGACCGCGCCCGGCATCAGGAACACCGCGACGAACGGCACCAGGAAGGCGACGGCGAGCGGCGTCCCGAAGCCCCAGGCGAGCCCCTTGCGCGAGCGCAACAGGGCGAGGCGGTCGCGCAGTTCGACGCCGCGGCGCTGGAGGGCGACCGCGGTGAGCTCCTCGACCAGGAAGAAGCCGGTCACGGCGAAGCCGATCACCGGGACGACGGTCTGGCCGACGACCGGGATGAAGCCGAGCCCGAAGAGCAGGACGCCCCAGAGCGCCGCGCGCACGACGATGCGCAGGCTGTCCCGTGCCGAGATCCACAGGTCGCGCCAGAGCGGCAGCCCCGACTCGGGAGCGTGGCCCGACTCGGCGATGTCGACCTTCTCGGACAGCGACTCGTAGAAGGGCTGCCCGATCAGGAGCGTCACCGCGGTGAAGGTGAGGACGGAGAGCAGCAGCGCGAGGGCGAAGAGCAGCGCCGTCAGGAAGCCGCGGAAGAGGCCCTGCCAGGGCGAGGACCAGTCGTCGGCGAAGGGCGTGGCCCAGCCGACGGCGTCGGCGCCCCAGAGGGCGAGCGCGACGAGTGCCGCCGCGTAGAGGACGAGCGTGAGGAGGCCGGGCAGCAGTCCCATCCCGTACTGCCTGCCGTGCTGGGCGACCCAGCGCTGCCCCTTCATCAAGTAGCCGAAGCCCACACCCAGATCGCGCATGCGGCACACCTTAGCCGCAGGTGGGGGGTGGCTGAGCCGCAGGTCGGGAGCGTCTCGCGGCTGGTGCCTCCGGGATGTGAATACCCTCTTGTTGTACGGGTGTTGAACCGGTAGACCTCCCTTATCGATCTCCCGGAGGTACGTATGGGTATATCCCGGCCATCCAGACCCGTTCTGCTCACCACCGCCGCCACGGCCGGCGCGCTGGTCCTCACCGCGCTCGCCCCGGGCAGCGCGACGGCCGATCCGACGCCGCGCCCGGCCATCCGCGAGGGATCTCCGCTGGGCGCCGCCGACCGGGCGGCCAAGGCGCCTCAAGCCGCCGCTGAGCGCGCCCTCGCCGGTACGGGCACCGCCGGGCTCGGCGGTTCAGCGGGGAACATGGGCGACAAGGGCCGCGGCTATCCGCGCGAGCGGAAGCTCACCGCACCTCCGGAGAACCCTGCCGACAAGTCGATAAAGCTGGGGCTCACGCCGTACCACGGCATAGCCCCCGAGCTGAACCGGCTCCAGCGGCTCGGTGACCGCGTGAGCGTGGAGATCGCGGGCCGCTCGGCGGGCGGGCACCCGCTCTACCTGGTGACGGTCACGGCCCCCGAGTCCGCGCGTGAGACGGCCCGGCAGGAGCGGATGCGCGAGCGCATCGAGAACGCTCCCTCGGCCGCCGCCGAGGACAAGGCGATCAGGGCGTCGTACAAGACGCCCGTCTTCATCAACAACAACATCCACGGCAATGAGTGGGAGGGCACCGACGCCGCCCTGAAGCTCATCGAGAAGCTGGCGAAGGCGAAGGACAAGAAGAGCCGGTCCCTGCTCGCGCACAACCGCCTCTACTTCAACGTCACCACCAATCCGGACGGCCGCATCGCCGGGACCCGCGCGAACGCCAACGGCTTCGACCTCAACCGCGACTTCATCACCGCCTCGCAGCCCGAGACCCGCGCGGTCCGGCGGATCGCCATCGCCAAGCAGCCCGCCGTGATGATCGACCTGCACGGCTATGTGAACGGCACACTGATCGAGCCGACCACTCCCCCGCACGGTGAGAACTACGAGTACGACCTCTTCCTCAAGAACTCCTACGCCAACGCCCTCGGCATGGAGGCCGCCGTCAACGGCCTCGGGTACACGCAGGAGAAGGACGGCGTGCGGCCCGCCGTCATCCCCTTCCGCGACCAGGAGGAGGGCTGGGACGACTGGCCGCCCGTCTTCACCCCGCAGTACATGCCCTTCCACGGCGCGGTCGCCACGCACACCATCGAGTTCCCGATGCAGGTGAACAACGCGGCGTACGAGACGCAGCCGGTCGCCGAGCTGCGGCGCAGGGCCGGCATCAACGTCGACATCGCGGGCGCGGCCATGCGGGCGAGCATCGACTACGCCGACAGCCACCGCACATCGCTGATCGCCGACCAGATCGAGGTCTTCCGGCGCGGCGCGACCGGCGCGAAGCAGGTGCCGGTGTCGGAGGAGACCGTGCCGGGCGTGCCCGGGATCGGTCCGGAGGACGTGTACACGACCGAGTTCCCGCGCGCGTACGTGATTCCGGCGGGCTCCTCGTCGGGCGGGCGCGGCCAGCGGTCGGCGACGGCGGCGGCGCGGCTCGTGGACCATCTGCTCGCCAACGACGTACGCGTCGAGCGCGCGAGCCACGGCTTCCGGCTCGGCGGACGGACGTACGCGAAGGGCTCGTACGTCGTCGACATGCACCAGCCCAAGCGGGGCCTGGCCAACGTGATGCTGGCCGACGGGCGCGACATCAGCGACAAGGTGTCGACCATGTACGACATCTCGGGGTGGAGCCTCGGGCGGCTGTGGGGCGCGAGCGTCGACTCCGTCAAGGGCGGCGACCTGGACGGTGTCCGGGCGCGTGAGGTGCGCGCCGCGTCCCGCGTCGGGTACGTGGCGCCGCGCGGCGGCCTGAAACTGCGGCTCGACGACCCTCGGGAGATCGCGGCCGTCAACCACCTCCTCGGCCATGGGGTTTCGGTACGACGTGACCGGGACGGCGGCGCGATCGTGCCGTCGTCGTCTTCCGCGCGCCGGGCGGCCTCGGTGGCCGCGAAGAAGTACGACGTCGCGTTCGACGCCACGAAGGCCAAGGGCGGTGCCGCGCTGCACCGTACGCGGGTCGCGGCGGCCGTCACGCCGGGTGAGCTGTTCGCGCTGCGGGAGATGAACTTCGACGTGGTGCCCGTGTCGACCGCCGTGCTGAACGCCGGCTTCGACTGGCAGAAGACGGACGCGCTGTTCGTGTCGGCCGGGCTCGACCGCGCCAAGCTGAACGCGGCCGCGAAGGCCGGACTCGACCGGTTCCTCACCAAGGGCGGCGGTCTCGTCGGGCGTGGCGCGACCGGCGCCGCACTGAACGCCGACGCCGAGCTGCTCGCCGCGAAGCCGGTCGAGGGCAACGGCGACGCCAACGGCGTGGTGCGCGTGGCGAACGCGGGCGGCGCGGTCACGGGCGGCGCCCCGGACCACAGCTTCGTCTACTCGCCGATGTGGTTCACCGGCCTCGGCTCCGGCGTGCGCGTGGAGCAGAAGTACGGAACCGGGAACCCCCTGGTCTCCGGGCACTGGCGGGCCATGGAGGACGGCACCGGCGGCCCCGCGGCCGCCGCGGGACGGGCCTCGGTCGTCAGCGGAACCGCGCGGGGCGCGGACGTGGTCCTGTTCGGCACCGAGCCGCTCTTCCGTGACCACCCGAAGGGAGTGTTCCCGCAGGTCGGGCGGGCACTGCTGAGCGTAGGCCGAGACTGAGGCCCCTCCCTGCAGGGGCCCGTATCCTTTGGAGGCATTCCGCATGACCCGTGAGATCAGAGTGCAGGGCACCGTCGCCGACGGATTCGAGGCCGTGCGCGAGGAGTTCACCGCCGTCCTCGCGGGCGAGCTGCCCGACTACGAGGGGCAGCTCGCCGCGTACGTCGGCGGGCACAAGGTCGTCGACCTGTGGGCGGGCCCGGAGGTCAAAGGCGACACCCTCTACGGCGTGTACTCGTCCACCAAGGGCGCCGCCCACCTCGTCGTGGCGCTGCTCGTGCAGGACGGCGTCCTCGACCTGGACCGCGAAGTGGCCCATTACTGGCCGGAGTTCGCCGCCGAGGGCAAGGGCGCGGTGACCCTGCGCGACCTGCTCGCGCACCGGGCGGGCGTCGCGGGCGCCGAATCGGGCTTCACCCCCGAGGAGATCGCCGACGACCGGGCCATCGCCGAGCGCCTGGCCGCGCAGCGCCCGTACTGGCGGCCGGGCACCGCCTTCGGCTACCACGCCCTGTCCGTCGGGGCGCTCGCCGGCGAGGTCGTGGTCCGCGCCACCGGGCTGACCCTCCGTGAGGTGTACGAGGAGCGGGTGCGCGCCCCGCACGGGCTCGACTTCTTCCTGGGCCTGCCCGAGGAGCACGAGGGGCGCTTCCGCTCCGTCCAGCCGATGAGCCCGGCGCCCGACCAGGCGGCTCTCCTCGCCTCGCTGCCGGCCCAGCCGCAGAGCCTGGACTCCGTCGCCTTCAACCGCAACGCCGCCGAACCCACCGACCTGGAGGCGCTGCCCAACTCGCGCCTGGTGCGCGCCAAGGGGCCCGCCTCGGTCGGCGGTGTGGCGTCCGCGCGCGGTCTCGCCGGGATGTACGCGGCGGCGGTCACCGGTGTCGACGGCCGCGACGCGCTCCTCAAGGACGCCACCGTCGCCGAGTTCGGGCAGATCCAGTCGGTCGGGTACGACCTGGTGGCGCGCGCCCACAAGGCGTTCGCGGTCGGCTTCCAGGCCACGTCCGTGGTCCTGTACCCGTTCCTGGGCGTGGGCACCATCGGGCACAGCGGCGTGGGCGGCTCGCAGGCCTTCGCCGATCCGCGCGGCGGGCTGGCCTACGGGTACACGCGGCGGCGGTTCGCCTTCCCCGGCGGCCCCGCGGTGGAGAACGAGCGGCTGGCGCGGGCGGTGCACGAGGCGGCGCTCGCGCGGGGCTGACCCGGGGCACGCCCGCGGCACTTCTGCGGCACTTCTGCGGCACTCCCACGGCACGACTGAGGGCCGCACCCCGGCTTCGGGGTGCGGCCCTTACGTACGTACATACGTCAGGCGACCGCGAGCTCGACCTTGATGTTGCCGCGCGTGGCGTTCGAGTAGGGGCACACCTGGTGGGCCTTCTCGATCAGGGACTGCGCGGTGGCCGCGTCCACGTTCGGAATGGAGGCGGTGATGGCCACCTCCAGGCCGAAGCCGCCGGACTCGTTCTGGCCGATGCCGACCTTGGCCGTCACGGTCGAGCCGGAGATGTCCGCGTTCTCCTTGCGGGCGACCACGCCGAGGGCGCCCTGGAAGCAGGCGCTGTAGCCGGCCGCGAACAGCTGCTCGGGGTTGGTGCCCGCGCCGCTGCCGCCCATCTCCTTCGGCGGGTTCACGACGACGTCGAGCTTGCCGTCGTCACTGGCCACACGGCCGTCGCGGCCGTTCTCGGCGGTGGCGACCGCGGTGTACTTGACGTCGATCTTCTGGATGGACATAAGTGCCGATTCCTCCTGAGACGTGCCGCGGTGCGCGCCCACAGCCGCGGCCAAGTGGAATTAGGTTATCGGATGCCGGAAGGATGGGAGCCGTGCCGTCTCAGACGAGGGAGACGATCATCTTTCCGGTGTTCTCGCCGCGGAGCATGCCGAGGAAGGCGTCCACGCCGTTCTCGACGCCCTCGACGACCGTCTCACGGTACTTGAGCTCGCCGGAGCGGATCCAGCCGCCGACCTCGCGGACGAACTCCGGCTGGAGCGCGGCGTGGTCCTGCACGAGCATGCCCTGCAGACGCAGGCGCTTGCCGATGACCATGGCGAGGTTGCGCGGGGCCGGGCTCGGCTCCTTGTCGTTGTAGCTGGAGATCATGCCGCAGATGGTGGCGCGGCCATGCACGTTCAGGCGGCTGATCGCGGCCTCCAGGTGCTCGCCGCCGACGTTGTCGAAGTAGACGTCGATGCCGTCGGGGGCGGCCTCCTTGAGCTGCTCGACGACCGGCTTGTCATCCTTGTAGTTGAAGGCGGCGTCGAAGCCGTACTCCTCGACGAGCAGCTTCACCTTGTCGTCCGAGCCCGCCGATCCCACGACGCGCGAGGCGCCCTTCAGCTTGGCGATCTGGCCGACCTGGCTGCCGACGGCGCCCGCGGCACCGGACACGAAGACGGCGTCGCCCTCCTTGAAGGAGGCCACTTCGAGCAGCCCGGCGTACGCGGTCAGGCCCGTCATGCCGAGCACGCCGAGGTAGGCGGAGAGCGGCGCGGCCTGCGCGTCGACCTTGGTGGCGTGCTGGGCGGGCACGGAGGCGTACTCGCGCCATCCCGCGAAGTGCAGCACGTGGTCGCCCACCGCGAAGCCCTCGGCGTTCGAGGCGACGACCTCGCCGACCGCGCCGCCCTCCATGGGGCGGTCGAGCTGGAACGGCGGGGAGTACGACTTCACGTCATTCATCCGGCCCCGCATGTACGGGTCCACGGAGAAGTGGAGGTTGCGGACCAGGACGCGGCCCTCGGCCGGGGCCGCGACGGGGGCCTCGCGCAGCGCGAAGTCCTCGGGGACCGGCCAGCCGTCCGGGCGCCGCACGAGGTGCCATTCACGGCTGACGGAGGGAAGCTGCTCGGGGGTGACGGACATGGGGGGCGTCCTCCTGTTGCGTACGTGACGGAGTCAGAAATGCTTCACGTGGTGAAACAACCATGCTCATTGATATTTGATGATGTCAAGTAAACGCGGGTACTGCGGGTAATCTCGTGAGCATGGCCACCAGCAGCTCGCGTACCCCTGCTCCCCGCGCCGACCCGCTGACGCTCGAAGTCGTCGAGCTGATCGGCGCGGTCGTCGGGCGCTACCACGAGGAGTACGAGGAAGCGGCGGCCGAGCACTCACTGACCGGAGCGCAGGCGCGCGTCCTCGGGCTCCTCTTTCACGAACCTATGCCCATGCGCCGCATCGCGCAGAAGCTGAAGTGCGAGCCGTCGAACATCACCGGCATCGTCGACCGTCTGGAGGCGCGCGGCCTCGTCGAGCGGCGGCCCGACCCGGCCGACCGGCGCGTGAAGCTGGCGGCGCCCACGGCCTCCGGTTCCGAGGTCGCCCACAGTCTCCGTGACTCCCTGGACTTCGCGCGCGAGCCGCTGGCCGAGCTCTCGCGCGAGGAGCGGCTCGCGCTGCGGGGGCTGCTGCGACGGATGCTGGGTGAGGCGGGCTAGGTCCGTGTCAGGGGCCGTCCGCTCCAGTCGCCCGTTCCAGTCGCCCGTTCCAGCCGCCCGTTCCAGGGTGTCGGCGTCTGTGCTGGTCAGCGTCCATTCCAGCGTTCCAGCGTCCCGGAACACCTGCCCGTTGTGGCGGGCGGGACGGATCGCGGCGCACGGTGTGGTCCGTCCAAGCAGCTCGCTGGACGGTCCCGCTTTCCGCACCCATGGAGTTCTCGATGCGCTCGCGTCTCACGACCCGTTCCACCCGTTCCGCCCGTTCCACCCGTTCCGCCCGTTCGGCTCGTTTCGTCCTGACCGCCGTCGCCGCCGCGGCCCTCACCACCACCGCGGCCGGCACCGCCCTCGCCGTCGGTGGGCAGAGCAAGGCCCCCGCCGTGGAGCAGCTCTGCGGGACCAACGATCTGACCTTCAAGGTCACCGAGAAGACGCAGGCGGGCGGCTACCTCCTCGTCACGGCCAAGGCCAGGCCCGGCATCACCTGCTACCTGGAGGGCACCTTCCCCTCCGCCGCCTTCGGCTCCGCCCCCGACACGCACGTGTCCCCCGCCGAGCAGGGTGTCACCGAGACCGTCAGGCTCTCCGGTCCCACCGCCGCCTACGCCGGCATCAACCCCAAGTCGACCGACAACGACTACGGCAGGGAATTCGACCACCTGATCATCGCCGTCGCCGGTGACGAGACCGGCGCCGTCAGCCTCGACCTGCCCAGCACCACCCTGGTCGACAAGCCCCTCGCCACCAACTGGCACGCGGACCCGGCCGACGCCGTGCCCTTCATGAGCTGACGAGCCGCGTACCTCAGAGGGTCCGCGTCACCTGCACCACCACAGGAAGCGGTCGCACGTCTCGGTCGGTTCCGGTTCCGGTTTCGGTTCCGGGGTGGGGTCCGGGTTCCCGGAGGTCGGCGGGGGCGTGGTGGGGCGGGGTGTGCCGGGAGTGTCGTCCGGGGCGTCGGGGGCGGTGGGCGAGGAGGGGCCGGGGTGTTCGTCACCGCCCGGCGCCTCTTCGCGCTCTTCCCGTCCCGCCCGCTCCTTCTTCCGCTTCTCTTTCCTCGCCTCGGCCTTCTTCTCCTCTTCGGCCGCGGTGGACGCCTCCGCCGAGGTGGCCGCCGCGTCCGCCGCCGACGCGCTGCCGTCCGGGGTCGCGGTCCGGCTCGGGGACGCGGTCCCCTGGGCCTCGCCGTCCGGGGCGGACGCGGCGGTGGGGTCCTCGGAGGGGCCCTCAGTGCCCAGTTCGGCCAGGCTCAGGCCGCCGACCGCGAGCGCGAGGCCCGCGGTGGCGAGCAGGACCTTGCGGCGCCTGCGCCGGTGCGCCCTGCGGCCGCGTTCCTTGCGGCGGGCGCGGCCGCGGACGCGGGGGGACTCCTCGTCGTACGCGCTGTCCTGGCCGCCCGGTTCCTCCCGCGCGGCGACGGACGTCGCGTACTCCCGGCAGGCTTCGGCCGGGGTTCCGCACCCCGGGCAGGCGAGGGCGCCGTTGAGGTGCCTGCGGCACGGGTGGCAGTAGTCCATGAGGCATGGAGGCTAGGTGCCGCGCCGCCGACTGCGGAAGCCACCGCTGTGAAAGTTGTGTGCGGAATCGGAAACTCCGGCGCGGCGGCGTTGCCGGGCCGGCGCGGCGTTGTCAGTGGCAGGGGGCATGATCGAGGGCATGACGCGGAACTCCTCGGGCGTGCTGCACGCCCTTGCCCATGAACTCCTTCCCTCCGACGTGGCCGAGCGGTGGCTCGGGCTGCTGCGGCCCGGCATCCGGCTCGCCCCGGCGGCCGGAGACGAGGCGGTGGTGGGGCAGTTGGGCGGGGAGCCCCGGCTTCCGGATGATGTGGAGTGGCCGGAGTGGGAGGGGAACGGGCCGCTGTCGTTCGTCGCCTCGGTGGACTGCGCCGCGCTGCCCGCGGGGGCGCTCGACGTGCCGTTCCCCGCGGCGGGCACGCTCGCCTTCTTCTACTTCGACGGCCAACTGGACGACGGCGACGCCCTGGTGGACGTGGACGACGTGCCGTCCAGGGCGGGCGCGCGAGTGGTGTACGTGCCCGCGGGAGTGCGGGTCGCCGAGCGCGCCACGCCGGAGGAGCTGGAGGCCTACCCCCATGTCCCGCTGGCCGCGCGCGTGGAGCTGACGGTGGCGGAGCCGACGCATCCGCAGATCCAGCGGGCTTTCGCGCCGGACGCGGAGCCCTTCCAGGAGTACGAACACCCGGTGTGCTCCGACGCGTTCGTGCACGCCCTGTGGGACTACGACGACGAGGCGGGCCACCAGCTCGGCGGCACCCCGCAGCCGGTGCAGGGGCCCGTCGAGCTGGAGGTGGCCCGCGCGGCGCTGGGCCCGGGGACGGACTGGCACGACCCCCGGCTCGTCGAAGAGATGAACGAGTGGGTGCTGCTCGCGCAGTTCGACTCCGATGAGGCGGCGGACATGATGTGGGGCGACGGGGGCTGCCTCTACTGGCTCATACGCCCCGCCGACCTGGCGGAACTCCGCTTCGACCGGGCGCTGTTCACCTGGCAGTGCTGCTGAGCCGGGGCGCCGGGGGCCGCTGGGTCGCGTCCGGCCTAGGCCCTGCCCAGCAACCCCCTCAACCGCCTCGCGCGCAGCACCAGTTCCAGTTCGAAGCGGCGGTCCGGGTCGTCGACCTCGTCGCCCCACAGCTCCCTGATCTGACGCAGGCGGTAGCGGACCGTCTGGGGGTGGACGCCCAGGCGGGCCGCGACCTCGGGGGCGCCGCCGCGCGTCTCCAGCCAGGCCAGGAGGGTCTCGGCGAGGCGGCGGCCGTGGGCGGGGCCGCAGTGGTCCAGGGGGGCGAGGCAGCGGCGGGCCAGGTCCTCGATGAGCTCCTCGGGCTGGAGGAGCACCAGCGCTTCGGTGTGCTCGGTGCAGTGCAGGACTTCACCGGAGGGCAGCAGTCCGCGTTCCATGAGCCGTACCGCCGCCTCCGCCCAGCGCAGCGACTTCGCGGCGTCGGCGAGCGGCACGGGCGGGCCGATGGCGCCCGACCAGCCCGTCATGGCGCGCCGCAGCAGCTCGGGGCGTCCGGCGGCGTCGGGGTCGGGTACGACCATGCGGGGCTGTTCGGCCTCCATGTCGAGCAGGACGCCCGCGCCGACGGCGGGCGCCACGGCTTCCGGCGCGGGGCGCAGCAGGACGCCCACGGCGACGCGTTCGGGCAGCTGCCAGCCGACGCGGGCGGCCCGCTCCCCTAGGGCGCTGCCGAAGCGGGCGGCGCCCTTGCCGCCCTTGCCGGACGACGGGCCCGGACCGGTGCCGGCGTGGTGCGCCGTGCCGCCGGTGGATTCGGCGCGCCGCTCGGAAAGGAGGAGTTCCATCAGCTTCCGCTGGAGCCGCAGCCGCTCGCCCGCCTCCCGGGCCGCCGCCTCGGCGTATCCGCGTACGGACTGGTCGACCAGGCCGTCCAGATACTCGAAGCCCGACTCGGCGAGTTCGTACATGGCCGGTGGCGGGATCTCGATCTGCTGGCCGATCTCGGCGAGGCGGCGCCAGGCGAGCCGTACGCCCAGGCGGTAGATGGCCTGGAGCGAGTCGAGGCTGCGGCCGTGCAGGCCCTCGCCGCGGCCGAATTCCTGGAAGACCTCCAGGTGGTAGCGGGGCCGTCCCTCCTGGGACGCCAGCTGCTGGACGAAGCCTTCGAGGGCGCGGCGGATGCCCACCAGCGCCATGGGCTCGCCCGAGTCGTCGAGGACGACGGGCAGCCCGGGGTACTCGGCGCGGATCTCGCGCAGTATGTCCTGGGCGAGGGCGGGCACCTCCTCCAGGGCGAGCGCGGCGAACCGCCGCACCTGCCGGGGCGGCACGTCCCGCCAGGCGGAGCGCGCCGGCGAGGAGCTGCCTGCGGCGGCCCCGGTGGGCTGGATCTCGGTCACGGCCACGGTCGCTCACTGCCCCCGTGATGGCGCGTCGTAGTGCACCAGCGGCGTGTTCGGCTGGTCCGGCGTGGCGTCGAGGAGCGCGACGATGCCGAGGGCCGCGCCCACGGCGAGGAGCGCCCCGGCGGCGACGGTGAGTGATGCGGCGAGCAGTCGGTGCATGGCGCGGGCCAGCCTCTCTGTCGGAGGTCGTCCCCACCCTGGGTCACACAGTCCAGTCCCCGCCGGCCCCGTCCGGCGAGTGCCCAGTCTCTGCATGCATTGACACCTAGTCAAGGGTGCGCCTACGGTTCCCGGCCCATACGTACGGCTCGGTAACACTTCTCCCGTTCTTAGCCCAGGAGTGCCCCCATGCGCCGCAGCACCTCGCCATTTTCCCTGGTCATCCTCGGTCTTGGCGCGTTTCTTCTGGTCCTGGCACCGATGCTGGCCTGGTATGTCGAGCCACGCGCGAAACGCACGCCGATCGATATCGACACCATCACGGTTTTCAAGGGCAAGGGAAGCTACTTCGACACCGAGAAGATCAAGACGGTCCACGACAAGAACCTCACCGTCACCCGCCAGGTCCGCGGCGACGTCGCCGACAGCGAGAAGAGCGGGCGGGCGGTCTGGGACGTGTCCACGTCCGTCGACCCGGACAAGTCGCTGCCCGCCGCCGACCCGCACGACTCGCTCCAGTGGACGGTGGAGCGCTGGGTCACCGACCGGAAGACGAACAAGCCGGTGCACTGCTGCGGCGAGGAGCCGTATTTCGAGGGCGAGGCGTATCTGAAGTTCCCCTTCGGCGTGGAGAAGCGGTCCTACCGCTGGTGGGACAACACGCTGGGGGCGACCGTGCCGCTCACCTACCGGGGCACCAAGAAGATCCAGGGGTACGAGGGCCTGCGCTTCACGGCGACGGTGAAGGCCACCAGGACCGGCACGCGTCAGGTGCCGGGGCGGATGGTCGGTCAGCCAAAGAAGAGCCAGGTGATGGCCGAGGAGTACTACGCCAACCACGGCATCGAGCTCGTCGCCGATCAGCGCACCGGCCGGATCATCTACGCCGCGATCGGGCCCCGCAAGACGCTGCGCGCGCCCGGCTCGGACAAGGACGCGACGGTGCTCCTGGAGAGCAAGCGCGTCGCCTTCACCCCGGCCACGCAGAAAGCCCAGGTCAAGCTGGCCAAGGACGACAGCGGCCGGCTGAAGCTGGTCGGCGAGACGCTCCCGGTGGTCTCCGGGGCGCTGGGCGCGGTACTCGCGCTGGCGGGAGCCGTGCTGGTCGTACGGGGGCGCCGGGAGGACGGGGCGAACGGCCCCGGAGGGCGTGACGGATCAGCGGATCCGGGGAGTCCGAATCCTGGGACGTCCCCAAGCGCCCTGCAGTCCACCACGATGTGATGTCACGTCAGCTCCGAAAAGCCCGGAAATTGTCACCTCGGTGAGTAGACCCGCGGTAAGGGGCGGCGAAAACTAACCACCCCCACCCGAACACAGTCCTCGCACCACCCCCGCACAGGCCGAGCACAGCACCTCCGCAGAACGACCCCACCGTCCCGCGTGCCCGGCCCGCTCCACCCCCGCGGTACCCGAGCACCAGCTCGGCACACCACCCCGTACCACCCCGCACCACCCCAGCAGGACCGTTTCGCCCGACCGGTCCCCCCACAGTTCCGCACCCTGAGACGAGTTGGAGCACGCATGCCCCAGCACGTACCGTCCTCGCTCCGCGCGGCCGCCCCACGCCGCGCGGAGCGGCTTCCGGCGCCTCCCCCACAGCCGCGCCGGATCGTCTTCCTCGCCCACCGCGACCTCGGCAATCCGGCCGCGGGGGGCTCCGAACTCCTCGTCGACCGGCTGGCCGACGGGCTCAGCAAGCTGGGCCACCAGGTCACGCTGCTCTGCGGCGGACCCGCGGCCTACCGCGACTACCGCGTGGTCTCCGCCGGTGGCGACCTCGGTCACTACCTGCGGGCGCGCTCCGCCTTCACCCGGCAGGTCGGCGACTGCGATCTGCTGGTGGAGGTCTGCAACGGCATGCCGTACCTGGCGCCGCTGTGGCACCGCGGGCCGACGCTGTGCCTGGTCAACCACGTCCACACCGATCTGTGGGGGATGCGCTTCCAAGGCGCGCTCGCCCCCGCGGCCCGGCTCGGGCGAAGACTTGAGCACTGGGCCCTTTCGGGTGCCCAGCGCGGCAATCTGCTGGTGGCCGTCTCGCCGTCGACGGCCACGGCGCTGCGGGCGATCGGTGTGGAGCGCGAGCGCATCCGCATCGTCCACAACGGCGTCGAGGAGCCGGGTCCGCTGCACGCCCGCTCGGACGAGCCGCTGTTCCTGGCGATGGGGCGCCTCGTCGAGTACAAGCGGATCGATCTGCTCCTTCGCCTGTGGGAGCGCGTCAGGCCCGTCACGGGCGGCCGGCTCGTGATCGTGGGCGACGGCCCCGAGCGGGCGCGCCTGGAACAGCTCGCCGGTCCCGGCGTGGAGTTGCGGGGCCATGTCTCCGAGGCGGAGAAGCACCGGCTGCTCTGCGAGGCATGGATGCTGCTGCATCCCTCGGCCGTGGAGGGCTGGGGCCTGGTCATCACCGAGGCGGCGACCCGCTCGACGCCCTCGGTCGGCTTCGACGTCCCCGGCGTCCGCGACTCCATAGAGGACAGCGTGACCGGCCTCCTCGCGCGCGGCGAGAGTTCCTTCGCCGCGGCCTGGTGCACGCTGGCGCTCAGCGCCGAGCGCCGCAGGTCGCTGGGGAAGGCCGCCGGAGAGCGGGCCGCGCAGTTCCGCTGGGGCAACACCGTGCGGCAGTTCCAGGCGGTGGCGGCCGAAGCGGTCGCCGCCCACCACGCGCCCACCGGGCCTTTGACCGCACAGGGGACTACGTGAAAGACCCGTCCCTGCGCCGCTCCGCCACACTCTTCCGCGCCTTCCTGCGCGAACAGCGGGAGCCGCAGCGCTGCTACACCCTCCTCGCCAAGGACGCCGCCGACCAGGTGGAGGCGTACGTATCCGTCAAGGACCGCGTCGTCGTCGACATCGGCGGCGGGGGCGGCTACTTCACCGAGGAGTTCCGGCGGCGCGGCGCGCAGAGCTATCTCTTCGAGCCGGATCTCGCGGAGATGACGGCGTCGGGCACCAAGCCCCCGGAGGGCTCGGTCCTGGCCGACGGCTATCTGCTGCCGCTGGCGGACGGCGTCGCCGACGTCACGTTCTCCTCGAACGTCCTGGAGCACGTCGACGACCCGCAGACGTTCCTGAGCGAAATGGTCCGGGTCACCAGACCCGGCGGGCTCATCTATGTCTCGTTCACCAACTGGTTCTCCCCCTGGGGCGGCCACGAGTGGGCGCCCTGGCACTACCTGGGCGCCGACCGGGCCCGCGCCCGCTATGAAAGACGTACCGGAAAAGCCGCGAAACACACGCTCGGCGAGAACCTCTTCGCCCACCACGTCGGAGCGACCCTGCGCCAGGTGCGGGGCCGCTCCGACGTGGACGTGGTGTCGGCACGCTCACGCTACTGGCCGTTCCTGGCCGGAGCGATCACCAAGGTGCCGGGTGTGCGCGAGGTCGCGACCTGGAACCTCCTCCTCATCCTCAGGCGGTGTCCATGACCACGGTCCAGGCCCCACCCCCGGCCACCGTGCGGCCCACGACCGACGCCCCTGAACCCTCGCGGGGGCCGCGCTCGCGGCGCTGGCTGCTGGGGTTCTGGGCCGTGGTGTTCGTGCTGTTCCTCGCGGTGAGACCGGGGCGCATGACGTTCGACACCAAGCTCGGTGTCACCGTCGACCCCTGGCAGTTCCTCTCCGACCTCGGCCAGCTCTGGCACGACCGGGGCGGCTTCGGCGGAATCCAGGACCAGTACGTCGGCTACGCGTTCCCGATGCTGCCGTTCTACGGCCTCGCCGATCTCGTGCAGCTCCCGGTCTGGCTCGCCGAGCGGCTGTGGCTGTCGCTGATCGTGACGGCGGCCTTCTGGGGCGCGCTGCGCCTCGCCGAACGCTTGGACATCGGCAGCCGTCACAGCCGGCTGCTCGGCGCGGTGGTGTACGCGCTGTGGCCGACGTTCACCGTGGTCGTCGGGTCGACGTCGGCGGCGGCGCTGCCCGGCGCGTTCCTGCCGTGGGTGCTGCTGCCGCTGACGAACGAGCGGATCAGCGCGCGCCTGGCCGCCTGCCGCTCGGCGCTGATCATCCCTTTCATGGGCGGTGTGAACGCGGCGGCGACCCTCGCCTCCCTGCTCCCGGTCGCCCTGTATCTCCTCTCCCGCCCGAACGGCCCGCGCAAGCGGAAGCTGATCACCTGGTGGGTGCCGGGCGTCGTCCTGGCCACCGCCTGGTGGATCGTGCCGCTCCTCATGCTCGGCATATACGGCGAGAACTTCCTCCCCTACGTGGAGAACTCGGCGACCACGACCGGCACCATGTCGGCGACCGAGACGCTGCGCGGCGCCGGCAACTGGGTTGCGTACCTCCACTTCGGTGAGGCCTGGCTGCCCGCCGGCTGGACGGTGGCGACGGCCGTCGTGACCATCGTCTGCTCGGCGCTTGCCGCCGCACTCGGCCTCGCCGGGCTCGCCCGGCGCGATCTGCCCGAGCGGCGCTGGCTGGTCCTGACCGTCCTGTCGGTCGTCCTGATCACGCTGGCCGGGTACGGCGGCGCGTTCGGCGCGCCCTTCCACGAGACCGTCCAGTCCTGGCTGAACGGCGGGCTCGTCCCGTTCCGCAACATCTACAAGTTCCAGACGGGCCTCGCCCTCGCGCTCGCCTTCGGCCTGATGCATCTGGCGGGCGTCGCCGCGCGGGCACGCGGGGCGCGGCCGGTGCGCGGCAGACGGTACGCGCCGCTGATCGCGGCGGTCCTCGTGCTGCCCGGTCTGGCCTGGCCGTACCTGAACGGCTCGATCCTCCAGCCCGGCTCGTTCCAGAAGCTGCCCACCTACTGGCAGACGACGGCCGACTGGCTGGAGAAGTACTCCCCCGACTCCCGTGCCCTCGTCGTCCCGGCGACCGCGCACGGCATCTACACCTGGGGCTCCCCCATCGACCAGCCCCTCGACGTGCTGGCCGACTCGCGCTGGGCGCAGCGCGACTACGTGCCGTTCGGCACGGCGGGCAACCGCCGCGCGATGGACGCCGTCGAGCAGGCGCTGATGACCGGCGGTGAAGTGCCGGGCCTGAGCGACTATCTGACCCGCGCAGGGCTCTACTACGTCGTCGTACGCAATGACCTCGACCCCGACCAGGTCGGCCACGTCCCGACGGCGACGGTCAAGCGCACCCTGGAGGAGTCCGGCTTCAGCCGCGTCACCGGCTTCGGCCCGCAGACCACCGGCGGCACGATCCCCGACGACACGCCCCTCCAGGTGGAGGGCCTCTACCCGCGCCAGCGCGCCGTGGAGATCTACGCCCCCGGCGACAGCGCCGAGCGCCCCGGCCAGGCGGGCCTGAAGCCCGTCTCCAACACGGCGGTCGTCAGCGGCGGCCCGGAGTCCCTGCTTCCGCTCTCCGCCGATCCCTCGATGCGGGACCGCCCGGCCGTTCTGACCGGCGACAACCACCCGGGCGTCGGGACGCCGGGGCTGCTGGCGGTCGGTGACGGCCTGCGCCGCGCCGACACCCGCTTCGGCCTGGTCAACTCCAATACGTCGTACACGTACGGCCCCGACGAACGGAACGCCGCCGACGCGGTCCAGGACCCGGGCAAGAAGCCGCACCAGATCCTGCCGTCGAAGGGCGCCGAGCACCAGACGACGGCGGAGCTGCGCGGCGCCAAGTCGGTGACCGCCTCCTCCTATGGCAACTGGCTCTTCCACCTGCCGCAGTACGACCCGGTGAACGCCTTCGACGGCAACCCGGCCACGGCCTGGGCGGAGGGCGACGCCGACTCGGCGAACGGGGAGTGGATCAAGGCGGACTTCAGTTCCGAGATCACCGTCCCGTCCTCCTTCCGTGTCACCCCGCTGCCGCAGAACGGCGTGCGGGCGGCGCCCACCCGGGTGCGCGTGGAGACCGAGCAGGGCTCCGTCACCAGCTCGCTCCAGCCCAACGGCATGGCGCAGCGCGTCAAGGCCCGCGCGGGCGTCACCGACTGGGTCAAGATCACCATCGTGGACACGCAGGAGCCGCGCCCCGGCCTGACGGGCGCGGGCTTCTCGGAGATCACCATCCCGGAGGTGCGGATCACCAAGCTCCTCCAGCTGCCCGCCGACGCCAGGAAGACGACGGGCGCCGACGCGACGACGTACTCCCTGCACCGCTCCTCCGACCCGAGCGCTCTCTCGCCGGTGAACGCCGAGTCCGGCCTGCACCGCCGCTTCACGACCACGGGCAGCGGTGAGTACGAGATGAAGGCGAGCGCGGTGGCCGTGCCGGGCCGCGAACTCGACGAACTGCTCTACAAGGTGGCCCCCGAGCAGGAGCAGCAGATCATCGCGACGGCCGACTCCACGGCGGGGCTCGGCAACGGCCTGTCGCCGCGCAACCTCACCGACGGCGATCTGACCACGGCGTGGATCGCGGGCACCGGCAACCGCCCGGTGATCCACCTCAAGTGGCCGGGCAAGCAGCCGGTGGGCGAGATCGTGCTGCCCGCCGCGGGCGGCCTGTCCACGCGTCCGCAGAAGATCGAGATCAGCTCGCCGGACGGCGCGGCGACCGCGGGCGTCGACGAGCACGGCAACGCGCGCTTCGCCCCGATCACCACGGACCGGATGGACATCACCATCACGGAGACGGCGCCGCTGACCGTCCACAACCCGGTGGCGGACGACAACCTCCAGCTGCCGGTGGGCCTCACCGAGGTCTATGTCCCCGCGCTCGACACGTACCGCACGCCGCAGCCCAAGGCCTCCAAGAGCTTCTCCCTCCCCTGCGGCCAGGGCCCGACGATGTCGATCGACGGCGAGCTGTACGAGACGAGCGCCAAGGGCAAGGTCCGGGACCTCACCGAGCGCCGCCCGGTCGAGATCGGCCTCTGCCAGCGGGGCGAGAAGGACACGGCGGTCCGGCTCGACGCGGGAGCGCACAGCGTCGAGACCGGGGACGCGGGCCCGCTCGCCGTCATGGACGCGTCCCTCACCCGGGGCACCCCCGGCGCCGTGGACGAGACCGCCCGTGAACTGAAGATCAAGGACTGGCTGGGCGACCGCCGCGAGGTGAGCGTCGGCGCGGGAGCGGCCTCGTACCTGACGACGTACGAGAACGTGAACGACGGCTGGAAGGCGACCCTCAACGGCAAGGAGCTGACCTCGCTGCGGCTCGACGGCTGGCAGCAGGGCTGGCTCGTGCCCAAGGGCGAGGGCGGCACGGTCAAGCTGACGTACGAGCCGTCGCAGGTCTACGAGATCGGCCTGATCGCGGCCGGAGTCGGCGTCCTGGCGCTGATCGCGCTGGTCCTGGTCCGGCGCCGCGAGCCCAACGCGGACGCCCTCCTGCCCGCGCCGCCCGCGCCGGGTCCGATCCTCGGCACGGTGGCGCTGACGCTGGTGGCCGCGGTGATCGCGGGCCCGTTCGCCCTGCTCGTCCCGGCGCTCGCCCTGCTGGCCTGGTGGCGTCACGCGCTGCTCGTGCCGATCGCGTTCCTGGCGATGGCGGGAGCGGGCATCGCGGCGGCGACCGGCGCCGGGGAGGCGGTGGGCGCCGACGAGGGAGCGTTCAGCCCGGTGGCTCAACTCCTCGCGCTCATCGCGCTGTTCGCGGCGCTGGTGACCGTACGGGAGCGTTACGCGCATCCGGACGCCGGCGATACGTTGGTGTACGGACCGGACGGCGGCCCCGCCCCGCGGCAGCCGGCGCAGCCTCCGGCGCCTCCGCTGCCGCACCGCGGGCCTGACGGCGACAACCACCCGGCCGGGCCCGAGCCCGCGCCGCGAAGCGATGCGACGGTCCGCTTCCCGCGGCACAAGCGCACGCCCACCACAGAAGAAGGCACGCAGCGATGACCGCACTGGAACACCCGGCACGGCGTGCGGACGGCCCCGGCCGGCCGCCCGCGCGCGTGCCGTTCCCCGTCGTCGACGAGGTCTCCCGGCACTGCCTCCAGGAGGAGGAGCCGGAGACCGTGCACATCGAGGTGCACCTGCCGGGCACCCCGGACCCGGCCCGTTTCCGGGCCGCGTTCACCGAGGCCCTGCGCCGCCATCCCCGCATCCTGATGCGGGAGGCACGGGGCCCTTGGTACCGCCGCCGTTACGAGTGGGAACTGACCGCGGACCCCGACGTGGACGTGGTGACGTTCCCGGCCCCGGAACGGGACGCCCTCAAACGGGCCCGCGAACGGGCGCTGGCCGAGGCGCCTGAGCTGTCGGCCTCGCCGCCCATCCGTCTGGAGGTGGTGGCGGCCGAACCCGGCCCCGCCTCCCCCAGGGGCGCGGACGCGTCGGAGGACCCCGGCTCGGTCCTGTTCCTGACCATCAATCACACCGCCCTCGACGGCCCCGCCTGCCTCCGCGTCCTCGCGACGGCCGCCGAGATCTACGGCGGCCGGGACAACTCCCCCGCGGCGCCGCCCACCCGCACGCCGGACAGCAGCGGAGCTGCCCCGCAGCCTCCGCCGGACGCGCCCTCCGGGTGGGCGCCGCCGGCCAGGGTCTCCCGGGGTGCCCCGGAGCCCTCGCCCGGCAACGGGATGCTGATCGCGGAGCTGCCCGTGCCGCGCCGTGCCAAGGGCTCACCGTTCACCGTGAACGACCAGCTCATGGTGGCGACCGCGCTGATGATCGCCCACTGGAACCGCGAGCACGGCGCCCCGCCGCGGCCCCTGCGCATCACGATGCCGGTGGACGACCGCCCCCGCGACGCGACCATGCCGATCGGCAACGGCACCCGGCTCGTCGAAGTTCCCTTCGGCACGGCCGAGTTGTGCCACCGCGACTGGACGTCGGACGCCATCCACGACCTGCTGCGCCGCACCTCCGACCGCACCCGCGCCCTCAAGGCCCTGGCCCGCCCCCAACTGGGCCGGGGCGCGGCCCTGCTGACCGCACCGGTACTCCCGGTCACGCTCAGGGCGGCCGTCACGCGGGGTCTGCGCCGGGCCGCCGCACCCTGGACGTCGACCACGCTCCTGAGCAACATCGGCCGCATCCCGTACGCCCTGGACTTCGGCGACGCGGGCCGCGCGCACGCCGTGTGGTTCTCCGCGCCGGCCCGTCTGCCGCGCGGACTCACCGTGACCACGGCGTCCACGGCGGGCCGGCTGCACCTCGCCCTGCGCTGGTCGAAGACACTGCTCAGCCACGGTGACGGCGCCCATCTGCGGGACCTGTTCGAGCACTATCTGCACGCGACGGAGCACACGGAGCACGCGCAGCACACGCGGACCCGAGAGACCGGAGAGACCGGAGAGACCGGAGAGACCGGAGGGCCCAAGTGACCGCCACTACCACCCGGCGCCCCGCCGGGCTCCGCGACTTCTACGAGGACCCCGCCGTTCCGGTCGCGTCGGGCGACGCCCGCAGCCTGCGCCAGGCCCGCGTCCTCGCGGACGCCCTGGGCCCCGCCACCTCCCGTACGGCCACGGTCCTGGACATCGGCTGCGGCGACGGCACGGCCGCCGCGACCGCGGCACCGCTCCTGGCGGGCCACCGCGTGATCGGCGTGGACTGGTCGCAGGACGCGCTCAAGCGCGCCCACGCCCGGCTTCCGTACGTCGTACGCGGTGAACTCACCGACGGCGGCCTGCCGTTCGCCGACGGGGCGGCCGACGCCGTCCTGTTCAGCGAGGTCATCGAGCACCTGGTGGACCCGGACGGCGCGCTGGACGAGCTGCGAAGGGTCCTCAGGCCAGGGGGGCACCTCATGCTGTCCACCCCCAACCTCGCGGCCTGGTACAACCGCGGTCTGCTCCTCGCCGGGGTGCAGCCCGTCTTCTCCGAGGTGAGCCTGCGCGGCATCCACGGCCGTCCGGGCAAGGAGGTCGTGGGCCATCTGCGGCTGTACACGGCGCGCGCGCTGCGGGAGTTCGTCGCGGCGAGCGGCTTCACGGTCGTACGCCTGTCCGGCGCGCCCTTCCACGGCGTGCCACGCCCGCTGCGCGCCCTGGACCGGCTCGCCTGCGCCGTGCCGAGCGCCTCCTCGATCCTGCTGCTGCACGCCCGAAGGACTTGAGTCCCATGTGGTGGGGTGTGGCCGCGGCGCTGCTCGCGAACGTGCTCTACAGCACCGGGTTCGTCCTGGAGAAGCGGGCGTTGACGGCCATGCCGTCGGTCAGCGTCCGCAACCCGGCTCGGCTGCTCAGGCAGGTTCTCGGCAGCCCGCTCTGGATCGGCGGCTCGCTCGCCCTCGCGGCGGGCTTCGGCGCCCAGCTCGCCGTGTACCGGACGCTGCCGATCGCCGCCGCGCAGGGCATCTTCGTATCCGGCCTGGTCCTCCTGCTGCTCCTGTCCTCGGCCCTGCTCGGCGAGCGGACCTCCGGACGCGAGCGGTACGCGGTCGCCGCGATCCTCGTGGCGCTGCTCATGGTCGTCCTGTCGCTCAGCGAGAACTCCGACACGGTGAGCCGCGGCGCGCCCGCGCCACTGGTCCTCACCGTCTGCCTGCCGTCGCTCGCCGCGGGGCTGTGGCTGTACGGCGCCGCCGAGCGCCGGGCCAAGCACCGCCACCGCCAGCCGACGACGGGCGTCGAGTACGGCGTCGCCGTCGGCCTGCTGTACGGCGTCAGCTCGCTGGCCATCAAGGGCGTCTCCAGCCATCTGACGACGCAGGGCATCGGCGGCGCGCTCGTGGACCTGCTCCGCTCGCCGTACCCGTATCTGCTCCTGTTCACCGGCGCCTTCGGCCTGATCATGTCGCAGGCGGCGCTCCAGCGGTGCCGGGCCTCACTGATCGTTCCCGTGTGTACGACGGTGACGGCGCTGTTCACCGCGGTGCTCGGGACGCTGGCGTTCGGCGAGGCGCTGCCGCACGAGCCGGTGCGCCTCGCGCTGCGCATCGCGGGCACGGTGCTCGCCGTGTCCGTACTCCTCGCCATGCCCAAGCACGACGGCCCCCCGTCCCGGACACCACCGCCCACCAAGGAGTTGACGAGCGGATGAACCCCGACGACCCACTGTTGAAGATCCTCGCCTGCCCGCTGGACAAGGGGCCGCTCCATCTGCTCGCCCCGGCGGAGCCCCTCGTGCCGGAAGAGGCGCTCTACAACCCGCGCCTGCGCCGCCGCTACCCGGTCGTCGACGGCATCCCACAGCTGCTGCCCTCCTCCGGCGAGCAGGTCACCGAGGACGAACACGAGCAGCTGCTCAAGCGGATAACCCCGTGACGGGGGGCCGCCCATGACGCTCGCCGCGCGCCTCGCGCCCTATGTCCCGGACCGTCTCATCGCCTCTCTGGCCCGCCTCGTCTACCCGCGCTTCGAGCCGGAGCTGGCCCGTCTCGGCGACCTCTGCCCGCCGGACTGCGGCACCGCCGTGGACGTCGGCGGCTGGTACGGCCCCTGGTCGCGCCGCCTCGCCTCGCGCGCACGCCGCGTGGTGACCGTCGAGCCGGTGCCCCACCTGGCCCGCCTTCTCGCCTCCAGCACCCCCGGCAACGTCCGTGTCGTCCAGGCCGCGGCCACCGACCGTCCCGGCACGGCCCGGCTCTGGCTGCCGCACGGGGACCACGGCGAGCGGGGCGTGTCGTCCCTGATCCGCCGCGACATCCACGCCACCGCCGTCGACGTGCCATGTCTGACCCTGGACGGGCTCGGCCTGCGGGACGTCCACTTCATCAAGATCGACGTGGACGGCAATGAACTCCCGGTGCTGCACGGCGCGCGCGAGCTGCTCGTCCGCGACCGTCCGGCGCTCTTCATCGAGCTGGAGTCCCGCATCCAGCCCATCGCCCCCATCGTGGACCTCCTCACCCGCGACCACGGCTACCGGGGCTGGGTCCTGCCGCACGACACCTGGCTGCCGCTGGCCGCCTTCGACCTGGAGGCGCATCAGCGCGACACGTCGTACGTCGTATCGCAGGGCCTGCTGCGCCGGGTGCTCACGCCCAGGCACCCGCGCTACGTCAACTCGGTGCTGTTCCTCCCGGAAGGCCGCCGCCCGGGAGAGCGCGCGGTGCGCGACGATGGGGCGCATGCCCGCTAGCTCCTCGTCGCCCGCCGCCCCCTTCACCCCGCTGGACTTCCAGCTGGTCCTGCTGCGCCGCATGGCCGACCACAACCCGGGCCTGGTGGAGGCCGCCCGCCATGAACTCGGCGTCTCCGTCGCCGAGATGCGCGAGGCCAACCGCCGCTGGCAGGCGATGACCCGGGGGCCGCGCTCCCGGGGCGCCGCGGCGCGCTACCGCTCGGTCCTCGGCGTCCCCGAGTCGACCGCCCGCCGGACGATCGGCGACCTGGAGTACGAGGCGCTTCTCTGGCCGGTGCCGCTCTGGCCCGATCTGCGCTTCGAGGTGCTGCGCGCGCCGAACGGGGCGGGGTGGAATGTGGGGGCACCTCCCATGCTTTTCGAGCTATGGGGGAGGTTGGTGCGTGCGCCTGGGGCGCCTGGCCCCGATCTGCGCACCCTCGCCGACCTCGCCCCGTGGTCGTGCACGGTCGACGAGGCGGCGCGGGCCTTCGCTCCGGCGAGGCCCATGGAGGGAACGGCGCCGACGCGGTGGCGCCTGGCGTTCACGGCGCCGGACGCGGGCGGGGAGCGGCGGCGCTGCGTGGCGGAGTTCACGTGGGGGCTGCTGCAGCGGGTGGAGTTCCCGGGCGGGGACACGGGCACGGGCGCCGGCGGGGCCGGCGGTGGGGTCACACCGCCGCCTTGAGGATCCCTTCCACCACGCGGGGCAGCGAGCCGGGGTGCAGGCCGAGGAAGAGGTTGGGCTCGACGAGTTCGAGCTCCATGACGCACGGACCGCCGTCGGGGCCCTCCCCGTCGACGAGATCCACGCGCGCGTAGAGCAACTCGGGCAGCCCCGGAACGACGTCCAAGGCCCTCCTCGCGACATCGAGTTCGGCGGCCGTCGGCTCCCAGGGCCGCAGATCGGGGTGCGGCATCTTGTCGGCGTCGTACGCCGTGCCGGGCGCGAGCACCGCGCCCTTCTGTATCGCGTGCAGGAACTCCCCGCCGAGGAAGACGAGCGCGCGCTCACCGGTGGTGTCGATCCGCCGCATATAGGGCTGCGCCATGGCGGTGAACCCCTCGTCGTGCATGCGGGCGATCTGAGCGAGTGCGGTCCCGCGCTCGTCGGCGCGGTAGCGGGCGGCGTACCGGGCCCCGGCCCCGGAGGCAGGCTTGACGACGAACTCCTCGTAGTCCGGCGGCAGTTCGACGTTCTCCCCGGGCGCACAGTAGTACGTCGGCACGACGGGGACGCCCGCAGCGGCCAGCTCGCCGAGGTAGCGCTTGTCGGTGTTCCACCGCACGACGTCCGCCGGGTTGGCGAGCCGCGTGAGCCGGCCGCACCGCTCGGCCCACGCCACATACTCGTCGGTGCGCCAGCTGTAGTCCCACGTGGACCGGATCACCGCGAGGTCGAACCCGGCCCAGTCGACGTCCGGGTCGTCCCATCCGACGACGCGGACGCCGGCCCCCGCCTCGCCGAGGGATCGCGCCAGGACCGGCAGATCGTGGTCGTAGTCCGGTTGCGGCCGGCGGGTCACCAGGGCTATGCGGGGGCTGAGCACGGGGGCTCCTCTTCGTACGCGGTTCGGGCCGGTCGGGGCCGGTGCGGGCCCCCGCAGGCTAACAACCGCGCCGGAGCGGGCTCAGAGACCGGTCCGGCACCCATGTTCGGTCCTCCCAACATCTGCTTATGATTCAGCGGTGTTCGATTCACGGCACATCAAGACGTTCCACGAAGTGGTCCGGGCCGGGTCGTACTCGGCGGCCGCCCGCTCCCTCGGGTATACGCAGCCCGCGATCACCCAGCAGATGAAGGCCCTTGAGCGGTCCGTCGGCACTCCGCTGTTCACCCGTGTCGGGCGCCGCATGCGGCTGACGGAGGCCGGGGAGGCGCTGTCGCGGCACGCGGGGATCATCCTGGACGACATTTCCGCCGCCCAGCAGCAGATGAACGCGATCACGCGGCTGCGGTCGGGGCGGGTGCGGGTCTGCGCCTTTCCCAGCGCCAACGCCACCCTCATCCCGGAGGCCCTGGCCCGGCTCGCCTCGGGGCATCCGGGGGTGCGGGTGGAGCTTCTGGAGGACGAGCCGCCGGAGTCGCTGCGGCGCGTGGTGCGCGGCGAGTGTGACATCACGCTCGCCTTCACCTATCCCGGCCTGCACGAAGAGGTGCCCGAGGAGCTGGCGGAGATCCCGCTGATGGAGGACCAGCTGACCGTACTGCTGCCGACCGGGCACCCGATGGCACGCCGGCGGTCGGTCAAGCTCGCGGAGCTGGCGGAGGAGCGGTGGATAGCGGGGTGTCCGCGCTGCCGCGCCAACTTTCTGCACGAGTGCGCCGAGTTGGGCTTCGCGCCCGACATCGCCTTCACGACCGACGACAATCTGGTCGTACAGAGCCTGGTCGCCGAGGGGCTCGGCATCGCGATGATGCCGGGACTCGTCCTGAACTTCCTGTGCCACCGCAAGGTGACGGGCCGCGCCCTGGACCCCGCCTCGCGGCGCAAGGTGTCCGCGTACGTCCTCAAGGACCATCTCCGCATCCCGGCGACCGCCCTGGTCCTGGACGAGCTGAGAACCGTGGCCGCGAACCGCGTCGGCTGCTGAACCCCGGCCGCTGCCCACCACCCGCTACCGCTTCGGACGGCGCGCGGTCCATAAGCGCCCGATCCATAAGCGGAAGTTGCGGGGACGCCAAAGAACTGTCGTTGGACGTGATGGATCGGGCGGCGCCACGCTGCCCGTATGACCACACCGACCACGTACCGGGCCGCCCGGACCACAGAGCGCCTCGACGCCCTCGTCGCCGACGTGCGCGAGGCCGTCGGGCGCGGCCTGCCTCCCGACCTGACCGCGTACCTGGTCGGCGAGCGGCTCGCCCCCCACCTGGGCGCCGCCGATCTGCTCACCGGCGAGCAGTGCGAGGGCGACCCCGACCGCTACCGCCAGCACGTCCTGCACGCCGAGCACGACGGCAGCTTCTCCCTCGTGGCCCTGGTCTGGCTGCCGGGGCAGCGGACCTCCGTGCACGACCACGTGTCGTGGTGCGTCACCGGCGTGCACGAGGGCCAGGAGCACGAGCGCCGCTACCGCCTGGTGCCCGCCACCGGAACCGGCGGCGCCGCCCGCCTCGTCGCCACGGAGGACGTGGTCAATCCGCAGGGCGCGGTCTGCGGCTTCGCGCCGCCCGGCGACATCCACCGGGTGTGGAACGCGTGCGGCACACGCGCGATATCGATCCACATCTACGGCGCCGACATAGCCCGCCTGGGCAGCAGCGTCCGCCGGGTGTACGAGCTTCCGGCCGACCGGTAATGGCACTGCTCGGCGAACGCCCCAAGTCCCGTACCGGCGGCCCCGAGACCTCACGTACCGCACGGTCGCGGTCGCGCGGCAAACTGCCCGGACTCGCCCTCGCCGCCGCCGGCGTCGCCGTGGCCTTGGGCGTGCACCTGCTGGTGCCCGGCGTCCCGATGCTCACCGCCGCCGTGGTGCTCGGCATCGCGGCGGCCCATCTGCCCGGCGCCGCGCGTCTCTTCGTACGCGGACCCGGCAAGGCGGGACTGACGTTCGCGGCCAAGCGGCTGATGCGCGTCGGCATCGTGCTGCTCGGCCTGAAGCTGAGCCTGGACGACGTGCTCGGGCTCGGCTGGAGCTCGGTCGTGATGGTGCTCGGCGTGGTCGCCGTCACCTTCTTCGGCACCTGGTGGCTCGGCCGCCGCATGGGCCTGCGCGGCGACCAGCCGCTGCTCATCGCCACCGGCTACTCGATCTGCGGGGCGTCCGCGATCGGCGCGGTCAGCGAGGTCTCCGAGAGCGACGAGCGGGACACGGCCACCTCGGTGGCCCTGGTGACGCTGTGCGGGACGCTCGCGATCGCCGTACTGCCACTGCTCCAGCACCCGCTGGGCCTGACCGACGCGGAGTTCGGACGCTGGGTCGGGGCGAGCGTGCACGACGTGGGCCAGGTCGTGGCGACCGCGCAGACGGCCGGTTCCGGTGCGCTCGGTGACGCGGTCCTGGTCAAGCTGATGCGGGTGGCGCTGCTCGCGCCGCTGGTCGCGGCCGTCGCGCTGTCGGTGCGGGCGCGGTCGAGGGCGGGCGCCGCCGACCGGGCCGGGTCCGGGGGCAGCCGGCGTCCGCCCCTCGTGCCGCTCTTCGTCGTCGGCTTCCTCGCCATGGTCGCCCTGCGCACCACCGGCCTGCTGCCGGGCGGCGCGATCGACGCCGCGCAGACGGCGCAGGAACTCCTGCTGGCCGCCGCCCTGTTCGGCCTCGGCAGCGCGGTCGACCTGCCGTCGCTGACCCGCACGGGCGGCCGGGTCGCGGCGCTGGGCCTCGTGGCGTGGGGTGTGATCGCCGGGTTCTCGTACGTGGGGGTGGTCCTGACGTACTGAACCCCGGAGCCCGATCGTCGCCGACTACCGGTGAGGCCGGCCGCCCGTGGTGGACTGGTGCGGTACGGGGCCTGTGCGGCAGAAGGCACAGGCCAAGAAGGCCGAGCAGACTTCGAGGAGTACGAGACGTGGATCCCCTCTTCCCGACCCTGTCCGCCCCGCACGCACGGGCTTCCGGCGAGGCCCTGAGGTTCGGCGACCGCACGCTGAGCCATGCCGGACTCGCCGTGGTGGCCGGAGCCTTGGCGGGCCGCCTGAGCGGGGCGGGCCGCGTCGCCGTCTGGGCCACGCCCTCCCTGGAGACCGCCGTGGGCGTGGTCGCCGCCCTGCTCGCCGGGGTGCCGGCCGTGCCGCTCAACCCGAAGTCGGGCGGGAGCGAGCTGGCGCACATCGTGGCGGACAGCGCGCCGTCGCTGGTACTGGCCGGGCCGGGGGCCGAACTGCCTGCCGCCTTGGCGGACTTGGCGCGGGTCGACGTCGACATCGACGTGGACGTGGACGTGGATGATGTGCGAGGGGCCGCGATCACGGACCCGCCGCACACCCCCGAGGACCCCGCCCTCATCGTCTACACCTCCGGCACCACCGGCCCGCCCAAGGGCGCCGTCCTGCCGCGCCGCGCGATCGCCACCACGCTGGACGCCCTGGCGGACGCCTGGCAGTGGACCGCCGACGACGTCCTCGTGCACGGCCTGCCGCTGTTCCACGTGCACGGCCTGATCCTCGGCACGCTGGGCCCGCTGCGGCGCGGCGGCTCGGTGCGTCACCTCGGCCGGTTCAGCACGGAGGGCGTGGCGCGCGAGCTGGGCTCGGGGGCGACCATGCTGTTCGGGGTGCCGACGATGTACCACCGGATCGCAGAAGCCCTCCCCGAGGACCCGGAGTTGGCGAAGGCGCTGGCCGGTGCGCGGCTCCTGGTGTCCGGCTCGGCCGCGCTCCCGGTCCACGACCACGAGCGCATCGCGGCTGCCACGGGCCGCCGCGTCATCGAGCGGTACGGCATGACGGAGACGCTCATGAACACCAGCGTCCGCGCGGACGGCGAGCCGCGCGCGGGCGCGGTCGGGGTGCCGCTGCCGGGCGTCGACCTGCGCCTGGTCGACGAGGCGGGCGAGCCGATCGCGGCGGACGGCCCGGAGGCGGTCGGTGAGATCCAGGTGCGCGGCCCGAACCTTTTCACCGAGTATCTGAACCGTCCGGACGCGACCGCTGCCGCCTTCGCCCCGGGCGGCTGGTTCCGCACCGGTGACATGGCGGTGCGGGACCCCGACGGGTACGTACGGATCGTCGGCCGCAAGGCCACCGACCTCATCAAGAGCGGCGGTTACAAGATCGGCGCGGGCGAGATCGAGAACGCGCTCCTCGAACACGCGGGGGTCCGGGAGGCCGCGGTCACCGGGGAGCCGGATCCCGACCTGGGTGAACGGATCGTGGCGTGGATCGTCCCCGCCGACCCGCGGCTCCCGCCGCCCGCCGAGGAGTTGGCGGGCCATGTGGCGGGCCGGCTGGCCCCGCACAAGCGGCCGCGGGTCGTGCGGTACCTGGAGTCGCTGCCCCGCAATGACATGGGCAAGATCATGAAGCGGGCGCTGCCGGAGAGCGGAGAGACCGGAGAGACCGGAGAGCGGACCAGCCCCTGACACGGGGCTCCGCCCGGACCCCGCTCCTCGAACGCCGGAGGGGCTGATTCCGCCCCTCCGGCCGGGCCCTGAGGAGCTACCTCACCCCCACCGCCCGAATGATCTCCTGGGACACCGAACCACCCCGGTCATCGCTGACCGATGCCCGCAACGACACGGACGCGGCGCCACCCGGCACCTTCAACTTCCCTTGCCACGCCGCCTTCCTGCCGTCCCGCCGCCCCAGCGTGACGTCCCGCCACGACTCGCCCTCGTCGTACGACACGGACAGCTCGCCGCCGCGGATCGTCCCGGTGTCCGCCGCCCCCACGACGTACTCGGAGAAGATCCCCACCGGAATGGCGCGCCCGCCCCGTACATCGCCCGAGAGGGACGTGTCGACGTCGAAGCCGAGGTTGAGCAGCGGCAGGAACGTCTTGCGGTCCGCCGGGGTCTGCTTCGACCTGAACGTCCACTCGGAGTGGCCCTTCGTGGCGAGCCGCCACCGCTCCGCGTCGAGGGTCGTGTCGGTGACGACCTTGTATGTGCGCTCGGCGGGGTCCGCGTCCCACACGTACACGCCGGAGCTCTTGCGCCGGTCGACGCTGACGCCGTCCACGAAGACCTCGCTGACCTGCGTCATCGACTCCTCGTTCCACACGTCGCCGAAGCCGGTGTGGTCGGGGCCGGAGTCGCCCCAGCCGGGCACGTTGAACTCCAGGCTGTCGGCGCGCCGGGTCTGGCCCCAGCCGAGGCCGGTGCCGAGCCACGGGTGCAGGACCGGTCTGAACCAGTTCAGGCCGGTCCGCTCGCCGCCCTTGTAGGGGACGAGGCCGCCGCGCTCCTCCAGGGCGCCGGGCCCGGTGGACGCGGACTCGTGCCACAGCTGTCCCGCGCCCGTGGAGACGTACTCCGTCCGCTCGGCCGGGTAGTCGACCTTCTCCTGGAAGCCGATGCCGACCGGGAAGGTGTCGGTGATCGAGTAGCGGAACTCGCCGCCCGGCGCGGGCTTCACCGCGTGGAACTCCGTGTCGAGTACCGCAAGTTCGCGCTTCTCCGGCCGGTACGTGAGGTCCTTCGGTACGGCTCCCTCATGCCCCTCGGAGAGGTCATAGATGTAAGGGGTGTCGACGGTGCCGGTGCTCTCGACCCTCTTCCCCGCCTTGGCCGCCGCGATGAGCCGGGCGCCGTCGGCGGTGTCGACGGTGGCGATCTGAAGGGGCCGGTCGGCGTTGTCGTCCGTGCCGAACCAGGCGTTGAGCCGCCCCGCCTTTCTGTCGGTCACGAACAGCGCCTCCGCTCCCGCGTCCTGCGCGGCCTGCCCGAGCAGCGCCGGGGTGACCGCGTCCGTACGGCGTACGACGACGGCCTTGCCCCGCACATCCTTGCCCGCGTACGCGGCCGGGGCGCCGTCGCCCGCGTCCACCAGCGCCCACTTGTGCCGCCCCTCGGCGATCGTCCCGCCGGGCTGGGCGACGGCCTCGCCCAGGCCCTTCACATCCACGAGGGGCTTGCCGAGCCGCCAGACCGTGCGGTACTCGAAGCTGCCCTCGGTGACCTCGGTGGTCGGGGCGGCGAAGACACTGTCGTACTTGACGGGCACCTGGACGGCGCCCTGCAGCCCGGCACCGCCGGCCTTCCTGTCGTACTCCATCAACAGCTGCCGCGTCTCGGTACGCCGATCGACCTCGACCCTGACCGGACGCAACTCCTCACCGTCCAAGGTGACTTCGCGGTCCCGGTCGAGGCGGATCTGCGGGTCGGCGAGGAAGTCGAGGCCGAGCGAGTCCTCGCCCTTGGCCCCGCGTACGTCGAGGAACGAAGTGAGGGCGTACGTCCCCGGCTTCAGGCGCAGCTTCAGGGTGCCGGAGTCATCGACGGCGGCCGGGAACGGGTCGACCCCCTCGGTGAGCCTCTGCACCACGAGGTCCGCCGGGGCGGCGGCTCCCTCACGGTCCTTGACGTGCACGGTCAGGGTGTACCGCTCCTCCTCCTTGACCAGCCCGAACGCGGTACGCGCGACCTCCTCGCCGCCGGCGCTCGCGACGACACCGCCACTGGTGTTCCCGACGGGCGCTTTCGCCCCGTCGCCGGTGACGGTGGTCGAGGCGGTGCCGTGCGCCGGGACGGTGAGGGTGGTGTCGCGCAGCTCGACGACACCGTCGGCGACGCCGTGCACGCGGAGATCCAACTCCACGCGGGTGTCGGACGAGTTGACATAGGCAATGGTCTTGCGGACCGGTTCATTGTCGCCGTACGGCCATCCGTGGAAGCCGAGATCGACGCTGCCGCTGGCGGTGACGTCGGCGTCGACGGCATCGGGCACGCTGACGCGCCCGCCCCCCACCTCATACACACTTTCTTCGAGACGCCGGGAGCTGGACATCAGGGCGTCCTTGAGCCGGGTGCCCGTCCAGTCGGGGTGCTTCTCGGCGAGGAGGGCGGCGACGCCCGCGATGTGCGGGGTCGCCATCGACGTACCGCTCATCTCGGTGTAGAAGCCGTCGCCGCCGGTGAGTCCGGAGCGGGCCGCGAGGATGCCGACGCCGGGGGCCGACAGGTCGGGCTTGAGCGCGTGGTCGCCGGCGCGGGGCCCCTGGCTGGTGAAGTGGGCGGCCTTGTCGCCGGAGTCGACGGCGCCGACGGTCAGCGCTGCGTCGGCGGCGCCGGGCGAGCCGATGGAGGAGGGCGCGCCGGTGTTCCCGGCGGCGATGACGAAGAGGGCGCCGGTGTCCTTGGAGAGCGAGTTCACGGCGGTGGCCATCGGGTCGGTGCCGTCACTGGGCTCCTGCGAACCGAGGCTCATGGACACGATGTCGGCGTCGACGTCCTTGGCGGCCCACTCCATGCCGGCGATGATCTCCGACTCGCTCCCGAAGCCCTCGTCGCTGAGGACCTTCCCGATGGCGAGGGAGACGCCGGGCGCGACGCCCCTCTCCTTCTCCCCCTCCGAGGCGGCACCGCTGCCGCCGACGGTGGAGGCCACGTGGGTGCCGTGCCCGTTGCGATCGGCGACCTCCTCCCCCGGCACGAAACTTCTGCTCTCTCCGACACGCCCCGTGAGATCCGGGTGGTCACCGTCGACCCCTGTGTCGAGGACGGCGACCTTCACACCCTTCCCCGTGAGTCCGGCCTCCCAGGCCTTGGGGGTGCCTATCTGCTCATTGCTCCGCGCCATGTCGGCCTCGACACGGCCGTCGAGCCAGACCTTCTCGATGCCGGACGCCTCGTCGCGTACGGAGGGCCAGAGGGCGCCGGGCTTCTCGGCGGTCACGGCGAGGCCCGCGACGCTGGGCAGGGACCGCACCTTTTCGGTGCCGCGGGGCAGACGGGGCGCTCCTCCGTTCCCGTCGCCCTTTCCGTACATGACGATGAGCGGAAGCGAGGTGGCTCCGCCTCGCCGCTCGGCGACCCCCTGCCTGATCAGCCCGGTGACGTCGAACAGCCGCTCGTCCAGCGCGCCGGAGCGCAGATACGGCCGTGCCTCGTCCGGTACGACGGTGATGTGCCCGCCCGAAATCAGACTCCGCACGGCCCCGCTCGCTCCTGCGGGCCGCTTGACGGTGACGGTCTGTTTGCCGCCGGGGAGCGGGGTGACGGTGACTTCGTCACCGGTGATCAGAGTGACGGTGTGGGCGGCGGCGCGTGTGGTGCGTGCGTCGGGGCCGGCAGGGGCCGGATCATCATCGGCGGCGGCGCTCTGCCCGGCGGGAAGCAGGGCGAACACGAGACCAACGGCGACGCCGAGCCCGGCTCTTCGCGAAGCGGGGGCTCTGCTCATGGGGGCTGCCTCTCTTCGTCGGACCCGGGCGGGGGGGTGCCCGAGTGCTGCGAAAAGTGTCAGGCGCCGTGTGTTGCAGGGGAGTTGACGCGACGTGGCGGAAAGCCGCCAGGGGTACTACCCGCCAGAGCGGCCGGTGCGGGGAGCCCCCACGGGGTCCCCGGGGACGACCCGCCCAGCCCCGACGAACCCGCAGAGCCCACGAACGCCCACGAACACAACCCATCCGGCCGCACCCCACCCGGCTCAGCCCAGCGCGCGCGCCCCCGCAATCCCCCCGCACGATGCGAAACAGGACCGCCGACCGACGGTCCGTACGGTCTGCGCTCTCGGGAGGACCTGCCATGACCGTCAGACTGGAGCAGCTGCGCCGCTGTCATATCGCCGTCGACCTCGGAGCCGCGAGGACCCGGGTGTACGTGAAGGGCGCCGGACTCGTCGTGGACGAGCCGAGCGTCGCCGCGGTGAACACGCAGACAGGCGCACTCATCGCGGTCGGCCACCTCGCCGAGCAGATGACGGGCCGTACGCCCGGATACATCCGCGTGGCCCGCCCCGTCTCCGGCGGCAGCGTCGTCGACATCGAGATGGCACAACGGATGCTGCGCCAACTGCTCGGCGAGAAGCTCCGCCGCACCCTGCGCCGCAAGCCGAGGCTGCGCGCCGCCGCCTGCACCCCGCACGACGCGGACCCGCTGGCGCAGCGCGCGGCGGTGGAGACGATGGTCGGCCTCGGCGCCCGCCGGGTCGAACTGGTGGACACCCTCATCGCGGCGGCGGTCGGCTGCGGCCTCCCCGTGGAGCGCGCCGAGGCGACGATGATCCTTGTCTGCGGCGCCGCCACCACACAGGTCGCGGTCCTCTCCATGGGCTCGATCGTGACGGCCGAACGGATCCCGGTGGGCGGCGAGGCCATCGACAACGCGATCGTGCAGCACCTGCGCCACCAGCACGAACTGATGCTGCCCTCGCAGTCCGTACGCCCCCTCCAGCTCGCCCTGAGCGGCAACGGCCTCACTCCGCACGGCCCGGAGTCCACGGAGATCCACGGCAGGGACGTCGCGACGGGCCTGGCCCGCTCCGTCCACGTCGACACCGCCGCCGTCCGCGACGCGATCCACACGCCGCTCACGGCCGTGCTCGACGGCATCGGCAAGGTGCTGCGCGACTGCCCGCCGGATCTGGTGGCCGACCTCGCGGACCGCGGGATCATGATGGTCGGCGGCAGCGCGCGGCTGCCGGGCCTGGACCAGATGCTGCGGGACGCGACGGGGATGCCCGTGCAGATCGCGGAACGGCCTGATGTCTGCGCCGTGCTGGGGCTCGGTGCGATGCTTGAGGGCAAGATCCAGCCACTGGTCCTGGACCCGCTGTCCGGCTGACCGACACGGGCCCGACACGGCGCGCCAGGGCGCTACAGCGACACGGCGACACAGCGACACGGAGTGCATGACGGATATGCCCGACGGAGCGGACGCACCGCTGCCCTCGATGCCGCTGCTGGAGGCGGTCCTCTGCGTCGGCACGGACCTCGAACTGCGCGCCACGCTCCAGCACATCGTGGACAGCGCGGCGCGGCTGACGGGGGCGGGGTACGGCACGCTCGCCGTCACCGCGCCCTCCCAAGGGGGTCAGGCCGAGACATTCGTGGCGGGCGGCGACGGCACACCGCCGCTCCGCGCCGAGACGGACGACGACGTCATCCACGTACCGATCCACGTCCACGACGAGGCGTTCGGCGACCTCCTGCTCACGGACAAGACGGAGGGGCCGTTCACCGAAGAGGACCGGCAGCTCCTGAAGGTCCTGGCGAGCCAGGCGGGCATCGCGATCGGCAACGCCCGCCTGTTCGAGGCAGCCCGCCAACGGGAGCGCTGGATCGAGGGAGCCGCGGCGGTCACCACGGCCCTGCTCACGGGCGAGGCGGCGGCCGACGCCCTGATGACGGTCGCGCACCGGGCAAGAATCCTCGCGGACGCGGCAGCGGGCGTGATCCTGCAGCCCACGAAGACAGGCGGCATGCGCATCGTCGCCGCCTCCACAGACGGCACTCCCCCTGGCCGGGACGCCTCCAGCACCGAGGCCCCTACGGGGGGACGGCCGCCGGGCGCCACCGGGTCCCCTGGCCCGGCAGCTACCACCGGGTCGGCCGGATCGCCCGCGCTCGACACCGCCCAAACCCCAGCCCCACCCCCTACCCACAACGACCTCATCGGCACCACCATCGAACCCGGCAGCACAGTCCTCACGCAACTGCTCGGTGGAGAGCCCGTGTTCATCGAGGACTCCGCGACCGACCCCCGGATGACGACCCACGTACGCGCCCGTTTCGGGCCGAGCATGATGTTGCCGCTCCAGGCCGGCGGGCGGCTCATCGGGACGCTCGCGCTGCCCCGCAGACGCGGCGCGCCCGCCTACACCGCGGCCGAGCGGCAGCTCGCCACCCAGTTCGCCTCGCAGGCCGCCCTGGCCCTCGTACTCGCCGACGCCCAGCAGAGCCGGCAGCGCCTCGCGGTCTTCGAGGACCGCGACCGCATCGCCCGCGACCTGCACGACCTCGTGGTCCAGCGCCTCTTCGCGACCGGCATGATGCTGGAGTCGACCCGCCGCAAGGCCCGCTCCACGGAGGTGGAGTCCACGCTCGGCCAAGCCGTCGACGAGCTGGAGTCCACCATCCAGGAGGTCCGCACGGCCATCTTCGCCCTCCAGCAGCCGCCCGCCGACGCCCCGACCACCTTCCGCGGCAAGGTGCTGCGCGAGACGGCGGGCGCCGCCGCGGTCCTCGGCATCCAGCCGTCCGTGCACTTCGCCGGCGCCGTCGACACCCGGATCACGGACTCGGCGGCGGGCCACCTCCTCGCCGCCCTGCGCCGCGCGCTGGCCGCCGTGTCACGCCGCACCGGCGTCACACGCGTCGACGTCGCGGTCGACGCGCGGGCGACGCTTCCCGACGGCCGGGAGGGCGTACGCCTGACGGTGTACGACGACGGGACCACGGACGGCGTGGAGCCGGGCACGACGGTGGCGTGGCAGGCCCCCCTGCAGTAGCCGACGGCACGTCAGAGCTCCACCACCGAAACCTCCGTCGCCTTCACGCTCGTCCACACCTCGGCACCGTCCGCGAGCCCCAGCTCCACCGCCGCCTGCGGAGTGATCTCGGCGACGAGGTCGGGCGCCTCGCCCGAAGCGATCAGTACGCGCAGTCTGCTCCCGGCGGTCGTGACCTCCCGCACGGTCCCCCGCCACACGTTGCGCGGACTCCCCCCGGGCCTCTCGCGGTGCACGGACACCGCCTCCGGCGCGATGACGGCCAGCGCCCGCGTGCCCGCGGCCGGTGGATCGGCGACGACCAGACGGCCCTGCCCGGCCAGGACGAGCGTGCCGTCCGCGTCGGCCGTGCCCGGCCAGGCGTTGCGCCCGAGCATGCGCGCCACCCAGGGCGAACGCGGGTGACGGGTGACTTCGGCGGGCGACGCGTCCTGCAACGTACGCCCTTCGTCGAGTACGAGGACCCGGTCGGCCAGCGACACGGCCTCCACGGGATCGTGCGTGACGATGAGGCACACCCCGCCGAAGCCGTCGAGATGGCGCCGCAGGGTGTGCCGGACGTGCGCGCGGGTGGTCTGGTCGAGGGCGGCGAGCGGCTCGTCAAGGAGCAGCAGCCGGGGCCGGGCCGCGAGCGCCCGGGCCAGGGCGACCCGCTGGGCCTGCCCGCCGGACAGCTGGGCGGGCCTGCGGTGCGCGAGGTGCCCGACGCCGAGCCGGTCGAGCCAGGCCTGCGCCTCACGGCGGGCCCGCGCGCGCCGGACACCCTGGGCGCGCAGCCCGTACGCGGTGTTGCCGAGCGCGTTCACATGCGGGAAGAGCGCACCCTCCTGGGGCACCCAGGCGACCCCGCGGCGGTGCGGCGGCAGCGCGGTGACGTCGCGTTCACCGAGCAGCAGCCGCGCGTGGGCGCGCGGCGTCAGGCCGAGGAGGGCGCGCAGGAGGGTGGTCTTGCCCGCGCCGTTGGGCCCGACGACGGCGATGGTGGTGCCGGGCCCGGCGTCGAGAGTCAGCTCGTTGAAACCGGTGACGTCGGCGTGCAGCGCCCATTTCGCCTCCGGGGCGGGGCCTTCGGCGAGCGGCGGCTCGCACCTGGCGGCCGCCACCCCGTCCCCCACACCCCCGGCACCCCCGGCACCCCCCGCAACGCCCCCGAAGCCCGCCCCGTCCCCCACATCCCCGGAGGCCGCCCCCTCGCCATCCGCCGACGGCGCACGCACCCGCACGGACGCCCCGGCCGACCACCGCCCCCGCAACCCCACCAGCACGGCCATGGCGATGGCGAGCAGCAGCAGCGACAAGGAGGTCGCGGCCTCCGGGGAGTCCTGGAGGAGCAGGTAGACCTGGAGCGGCAGGGTCTGCGTGGTGCCGGGAAGGTTGCCCGCGAAGGTGATCGTCGCGCCGAACTCCCCCAACGCCCGCGCCCACGTCAGCGCGGCGCCCGCGACGAGCCCGGGGGCGACCATCGGCAGCGTGACGGTGAAGAACACCCGTACGGGAGAAGCCCCCAGCGACGCCGCGGTCTCCTCGAAGCCGGGCCGCAGCCCGCCGAGCGCGCCCTCCAGGCTGATCACGAGGAACGGCATCGACACGAACGTCGCCGCGACCACCGCACCCGAGGTGTGGAAGGGCAGCACGATCCCGAAGGTGCCCTCCAGCCAGGGCCCGAGCACCCCGCGCCGCCCGAAGCCGAGCAGGAGCGCGACGCCGCCGACGGTCGGCGGCAGCACCATCGGCAGCAGCACGAGGGAACGTACGAACGCCTTCCCTGGAAAGTCCACGCGCGCCAGCAGCCACGCCAGCGGCACCCCGAGCAGCAGGGAGAGCCCGAGCGCCCAGCAGGACACGAGCAGGGACAGTTTCAACGCCTGGGTGACACCGGGCGCGGACAGATGCCCCGCCAGCTCCCCCCACTCGGTGCGGGCGAGGATGCCGATCAGCGGCATCAACAGGAACGCGATCGCCAGCAGCGCGGGCAGCGCGAGCGCGACGGGCGTCCGGGGACGGCCCGTAGAACGGTCACGGAGACGGAGACGGAGACGGAGACGGAGACGGGGGCGGGAGCGGAGACGGGGGCGGCTCATCGGCGGTCCTGGGGGTTCGGTGGTGGTGACGCGTACGACCGGGCGCCCGCTGCGGGGAGGCGTCGGGCGCCCGGAAGTCGATGGCCCGCGGGCGTACTCGCGTTACTCGCGTTACTCGCGTACTCGCGTTACTCGCGTTACTCGCGTACTCGCGTACTCGCTACGGCTTCTGGAAGCCCGCGTCCCGCAGCAGCTTCTGCGCCTCCGGCGAGCCGAGCCACTTCACGAACGCGGCCGCCGCCTCCCCGTGCCCGGAACCCTTGAGGGTCGCCGCCGGATAGGAGGCCACGGCGTTCTGTGCGTCGGGGATCTCGACGGCGTCGACCTTGCCGGGCGCGGTCGCGGCGTCCGTCTTGTAGACGATGCCGGCGTCCGCCTCACCGAGTTCGACCTTGCTCAGCACGGACCGGACGTTCGCCTCCTTGGAGACGGGCTCCACGGCGACGTGCTGCTTGTCGAGGACCTGCTTGCTGTACCGCCCGACCGGCACGGTGTCATCGGCGAGTACGACCTTCAGCCCGCCGTCGGCGAGATCCTTCAGCCCTTTGACCCCCTCCGGGTTCCCCTCACGGGTGACGATCACGAGGCGGTTCCTGGCGATCACGCTGGGAGCCCCGGTCTCCGCCTTGAGGTCGTCCATGGTCCTGGTGTCGGCGGTGACCAGCACATCGGCGGGCGCCCCCTGCCTGACCTGGGCGGCGAGCTCCTGCGACCCGGCGGCGGAGACCGTCAGCTCCGTGCCCGGGTGCTCCTTCTCGTACGCCTTCTCGGCGGTGGCGAAGACATCGGTGAGGGAGGAGGCGGCGAGGACGGTGAGCTCGACGTTCTTGCCGCCGCCCTTCTTGCCGCCGCCCTTCCTGCCCGCGCTGTCGTCGTCGCTGCCACATGCGGCGAGCGGCACGAGCAGCGCGGCGGTCACGACCGCGGCGGCGGCCCGGCGGACCACGGGTACGGGGAACTGCGGAGATCGCGGGGACTGCGGAGACTGAGGGGACTTCGAGAACATGAGCGGGCTCCTGGCTCAGGCGCGGTCGATGTGCACGCTGGTGGACTTGACCCGGGCGGTGGCCTGCATACCGACCTCAAGGCCGAGCTCCTCCACCGCCTCACGGGTCAGCAGCGAGACCAGGCGGTGCGGGCCCGCCTGGATCTCCACCTGGGCGGCCACGTCACCGAGCTTCACGGCGGTGACGATGCCGGGAAAGGCGTTGCGGGCGGAGGTGTACGAAGCGTCCTCCTCGCCCGCGCCACCGCCCGCGCTCTGCGCGACCTCGACGGAGAAGGCGGCCAGATCCCGGCCGTCGATGAGCCGCCGCCCGCCCTCGTCGCGGTGCGTGGCGACCCGCCCGGCGTCCGCCCAGCGGCGGGCGGTGTCGGGACTGACCCCGAGCAGACGCGCGGCCTGCCCAATCGTGTAGGACTGCATGTGCGACAAGATATCGCCATTCTCCTCGCATCTGAAATATTTAAGACGAATCTCCATGGCAGATGCGCGACTGAATGGAGGAACCCCCAATCGTCGGGACCAACACCCCCGTACGGGAGCAGGATTACGTCGGCGAAGTCGGCCAACTCGCCACCCCATGGCACTCTTCGGCAAGCACAAGCGCGACGACGGCACAGACCCCGGTCCCGACCCCGGCCCCGGCCCCGGCCCAGAGGTCGAGGAGGCCGCTCCCGACGAACCCACCCAGCTGCCCGGCCGCTCCTGGTGGTCGGTCCTGCGGCGCACCGGCAAGGAGTTCATGGACGACGACCTGCCCGACCGGGCCGCCGCGCTGACCTACTACGGCGTGCTGTCGCTCTTCCCCGCGCTGCTCGTCCTGGTGTCGGTCCTCGGGGTGATCGGGAAGAAGGCCACCGACTCGGTCCTGAACAACCTGGAGAAGCTGGCGCCGGGCCCGGTGCGCGACCTGTTGAGCGACGCCGTACGGCAGTTGGAGGACAGCGGGAGCACCAGCGGCGCGGTGGCGATCGCGGGCCTGCTCCTCGCGGTCTGGTCCGCCTCCGGCTACGTGGGCGCCTTCATCCGTGCCTCCAACGCCGTCTACGACCTTCCCGAGGGCCGCCCGGTGTGGAAGCTGACCCCGCTGCGGATCGCCCTGACCGTGGCCCTGATGATCCTGCTGGCCGTCAGCGCGCTGCTCGTGGTCTTCACGGGGCCGCTCGCCGAGCGCGCGGGCGACGCCATCGGCGTGGGCGACGCGGCGGTCACCGCCTGGTCCATCGCGAAGTGGCCGGTGCTGCTGCTCATCGTCGTCTCGATGATCGCCCTGCTCTTCTGGCGGGCCCCGAACGTCCACGGCCCGGGCTTCCGCTGGCTGAGCCCCGGCAGCGTGCTGGCGGTGCTCCTGTGGCTGGTGGCCTCCGGCGGATTCGCGCTGTACGTCGCGGGCTTCGCCTCGTACAACAAGACGTACGGCACCCTGGCGGGCGTCGTCATCTTCCTGGTCTGGCTCTGGCTGTCGAACCTGGCGATCCTGCTCGGCCTGGAATTCGACGCGGAGCTGGCCCGCCAGCGCGCGATAGCCGGCGGCATGCCCGCGGAGGAGGAGCCGTACGTAGAACCGCGGGACACCCGCAAATGGCCCCGCCGCCGCGGTTCCCAGCCGGGCCCGGCGTCCTGATCCTGGACCCTGCTCGACTCTGCTTGTTCGGGACCGGTGGACCGGTCAGGCACTCGCCATCTGCCCGGAGACGGCGACGCGGAGATCGAGGAGTTGTCGCGTGTGGACGGGCACGTGGTCTTCGGCGAGGCCGTCGATGAGGCTCGCCAGCGACATCGGCCGGTCCAGGACGAGTACGTCATTGGACAGGAGGAGCGACGGCACCAGTACCGAGGCGGCTTTCTCGTTGAGCTGCTCGGCGATGTCACTCAGGATGGCGGCCTGGCTCCGGACGTGGTCGATCAGTTCCGTCCGGCCCGAGTGCTCGGCGATGATCCGGTCGAGATTCCAGGTGTCGAGGGAGATCCGGTTGTCGAAGGTGGGCCGGGAGCCGGCCATGACGCCCAGGGCGACCGCTGAGATCGAGGCGTCGACGCTGAGGACGTGAGCCAGGATCTGGTCGGCGTTCCATCCTCCGTCGTCCGCGTCGCCGAGGTCGGGGGTGGCCGCCGCATCGAACAACCGGTCGTAGGCGCTGCGAAGTGCCGTCGTATCCATCGTGTGCTTCCCTTCAGTCGGGGCGTGCCGGTCAGTTCGGTCAGGGCGTGCCGGTCAGTCGGGGCGTATCAGACTCGAATCGCGCTCCGCCGCCTCAGCGACGCGTTTGATGTTCGCCAACCGCCGGTCCCAGTCGGCCGCGAGCGAGGCCATCCACTGCGCCGCGGCGTCCAGCGACGCGGGCCGCACCGCGTACCGCACCTCGCGTCCGACCCGGTCGCCGGAGACCAGCCCGGCGGCGTCCAGGACGGCGAGGTGCTTGACCACCGCCTGCCGTGAGACGGGAAGTCCCGCGGCGAGCGTCGTGGCAGTGGCCTCGCCCTGTGCGGCGAGCAGATCGAGCAGCCGACGCCTCGTCGGGTCGGCCAGCGCGCTCAGGACGCTGTCGACGGCCTCGCCTGCGCCGGGATGTTCCTCCCTCACGTGGAGGGCTGTTCGGCGCGCTTCTTGAGCGCGTCGAGCTCCAGGGGCCAGCCCTGGCTGTGGTCCCTGAGGTTCTCACCGCGCAGTTCCTCGGATGCCGCCAGCGCCGAGAATCCGCTCTCGACGACGCGGAGCCGTGTCTTGCCGCCTTCCTGGGTCAGCGTGAACTCGACGAGGGTGCTGTTGTTCTCGCGCAGTTCCTCTCCAGGGAACGCGCTGGTCCAGCGGTATGCCAGGTAGGTCGGCGGCTCGACCTTCTCCACACGCACCGGGAAGTCCCCGTGCTCGGCGTGCTTCGCCACCATCGACTCGCCCTCCCTGGCCACGGTGCCGGGCAGACTCGCTTTGTCGGCCACCCAGAACCCGGGCTGAGCCACCAGTGCCCACACTCGCTCCAGGGGCGCGGCGATCAGGGTTTCGCGTTCGATCCGGTCGTCATTCATGGGGACTCCGCACGCTGCCGCCATCAGATGCAACTCCAGGGTTGCACATGAATCCCTCAAGGTGCAACCAGCGGGTTGCACTCGGGTCGCACCTTGCGGGCCGCACCTTGGTGGGCATCACTGCACAGTGGGCATCACCGCACAGTCGGGCGCCAACGATCTCCGGCGTGTCGCTGCAAAGAGAGCGACCGTCGCGGGCGCACAGTTGACGCAGGTGGAATCGTTCCTGCGCCCTGACGCCTGGGTGGGGCGGGTGGGACTCGAACCCACGGCCGACGGATTATGAGTCTGCGGGAGTCCCGTAAGGTTTCGTTGCGTTAAGTTGCCTCGCGTTGTGC